>JACMNE010000115.1 GCA_014378715.1 Microbacteriaceae bacterium | reverse complement strand
TTCATCGGCGATTCACGTTCGGAGTATCCGGACGCACCGGGATCGTGCTCGACTTCGTGCGGTTCGAGAGCGTCTACGTGGTGATGCTCGCGATCAACGCGGCGGCGCTGCCGCTGCTCGTCGAGGTGGTGGGGTGGCCGTCGTTCCTGGCACAGGCGGCCATCGTGGTGGTGACGACGGTCGTGAGCTTCTTCGGCCACAAGTTCTTCTCATTCCGGCGGGCGGCGCCGCGGGAGTAGTGCGCTACCCGGTCGTCGCGAGGAACACCTCACCGGCCTCCTCTCCTGCGTCGGCTCCACCGAACTGCACCACACCCTCGTCCGGCGTGATGTAGAGGGACTCGCCGCGGGACAGCACCACCCTCGAGCCCCCGGCCCCACGCAGCACCGTCGACCCGGAGACACACAGCGCGATCGCCGGCCCGGTGAGCGTCACGCTCGCGGGCGCGGTCCCGTCGACGTGCACGAGCACGAAGTCGGGCACATCGGGACGGAACACCTCGACACCGAGCGCCGGACGCTCCGGCTCCAGGTACGGGGCGTCGATCGTCCGGAAGTCGAGCACCGAGAGCAGCTCGGGCACGTCGACGTGCTTCGGGGTGAGTCCGCCGCGCAGCACGTTGTCCGACGCCGCCATCAGCTCGACCGCGAGCCCGGACAGGTACGCGTGAATGTTCCCGGCCGGCAGGTACAGCACCTCCCCGCGGCGCAGGCTCACCCGGTGGAGCAGCAGCGAGATGACGATGCCCGGATCCCCCGGATAGTGCGCGGCGAGGTCGGTGACCGTGGCGAGCGAGGCCGCGAAGCGCGACCCGGTCACGCGCGGAGCGGCCTCCGCGACGGCTGCCACCACCGCGTCGACCTGGGGCCCGCCGAGACTGAGCCATTCGACGAGGCCGCGGAGGCCGTCATCCGCTGAGAGGCGCTCGAGCAGCACGTCGAGCACGCCGTCGGGCTCAGCGCCCGCGGCCTGCAGTTCGTGCACGATCTCCCGGAACTCCTCCGCCGGGCGGAACCCGCAGAGCGCCTCGAAGCGCTCGCTCAGCGCGAAGACGAGCTCCGGCTTGGCGAACTCGTCGCGGTAGTTGCGGTCGGGGGCGTCGGCGGGCACACCGGCCGCGTTCTCGAGGCGGAAGCCCTCGCGCGCCTGCGCGTTCGTGGGGTGCGCCTGCAAGGAGAGCGGGGCTTCCGCCGCGAGCACCTTGAGCAGGAAGGGCAGGCGAGCGCATGTCGCGAACGATCCGAGTGTGCGCTGCGGGTCCGCTGCGACCCAGGCGGCGAGGTCGGCAGCGCCATCCGTGAGACGCGGGTCGACAATGCGGCTGGGCGAACCCGCGTGTGCGCCGAGCCACAGCTCCGCCTCCGGGCCGCCGGACGGAACGGTGCCGAGCAGGTCGGCGATCGCGGTGGTGGAGCCCCAGGCGTACGGCCGGGGCGTGTTGGTGATGCCTACAAACATCCGGGGCCGTCCTTGGTGGATTGCGACGAGTGTGCCGCGACCTACAAAAGCGGCATCCGTGGTTCGGGCACGGTTAGACCAAACTACCAACGCTCTTGGAACACCCAGTTCAGCGAATTAAGCTCGTGACCAATCCCGGCGCAGACGGCGCTGGCCAGGGCCCCAGGCCCCGCCCCACGATTCCCGCAATCACGATTCCAGCAACGGAGTACAGCCATGACCATCGAGTCACTCACCATGACCTTCGAGCCACTCACCAGCGACTTCTACGGATACGAGAACAAGCTCACGACGCGCGAGAAGGAACTGATCCTGAAGCTCCGCGCGTTCCTCGAGGCCGAGGTGCGCCCGATCGTCAACGAGCACTGGGCGCGCGCCGAGTTCTACCCGCGCTCCATCGTCACCGGCCTCGCCGAGCTCGGCCTCTTCGGCCAGCCGTGGGAGGAGACCCAGGACTTCCCGAACTCCGCCGTCTTCCGTGGTTGGGTCGCCCTCGAGCTCGCCCGCGTCGACGCGAGCATCGCGACCCTCGTCGGGATGCAGAACGGTCTCGTGATGGGCTCGATCGCCGTCGCCGGCTCGCCGGAGCAGCGCGCGGAGTGGCTGCCGAAGTTCGCCTCGGGCGAGCTGCTCGGCGCCTTCGGCCTCACCGAGCCCCTCTCGGGCTCCGACGCCGCGCAGGGCCTGCGCACGGTCGCGAAGCGCGACGGCGACTCCTGGACCATCAACGGGGCCAAGCGGTGGATCGGCAACGGCTCGATCAGCGACGTGACGATCGTCTGGGCCAAGGACGCCGACGACGGGCAGGTCAAGGGCTTCATCGTTCCCACCTCGACCCCCGGCTACTCGGCGAAGCGCATCGAGAACAAGCAGGCGCTGCGCATCGTACAGAACGCCGACATCACCTTCACCGACATGGTCGTGCCCGAGGCCAACCGCCTGCAGCAGTCGAAGTCGTTCCGCGAGACCGCGGCCGTGCTGCGCCTCACCCGCGCCGAGGTCGCCTGGGCCGCCGTCGGCAACTCGATCGGCGCCTACGAGGCCGCCGTCACCTACGCCTCCGAGCGCGAGCAGTTCGGCAAGCCGATCGGAAACCACCAGCTGGTGCAGGACCTCCTCGCGAAAAGCCTCGGCAACATCACCTCGTCCATCGCCCTGGTGACCCGAGTCTCGGAGATGCTCGACGAGGGTACCCAGCGCGACGAGCACTCCTCACTCGCCAAGATGTTCACCACCGCGCGCATGCGCGAGACCGTCGCCTGGTGCCGCGAGATCTTCGGCGGCAATGGAATCGTGCTCGATTACGACGTCATCCGCTTCTTCGCCGACGCCGAGGCCATCTACTCGTACGAGGGCACCCGCGAGATGAACACCCTCATCGTGGGCCGCGCGATCACCGGCAAGGCCGCGTTCGTCTAGCCGGGCGGGAGCAGGTCACGGAGCAGCGGTACCCTAGCGGCATGGCAGTGCTCGAAAGTCGCGGATTCCTGACGGGATTCGCGACTCTCGTTCTGTTCACGGGAGTCGCGGGCGACGCGTGGCGCAACTCGATCAGCTGGTACGGCTTCGGTGCTGTTGGCCTGCTGATCATCGCCGCCTCGATCGCGATCCTCGTGCGGCACCGCGCGTCCCTCCGCTTCGGCACGCTGCCCTGGCCTCTCCTGGCGTTCCTCACCCTCGCGACCGCGTCTATCGCCTGGTCGTTCTACCCCGGCGCCTCCGCCCTGGGGGTGCTGGCCCAGTTCGTCACCACGCTCCCTGCCCTCGCGATCGCCCTCGTGCTCACCGGGCCGGAGATCCTGCGCTCCCTCGGCCGGGCACTGCGGATCGTGCTTGTGCTGTCGCTGCTCTTCGAGCTCGTGGTGGCGTTCATCGTGCGCGCGCCGGTGCTGCCCGTCTGGGCGACGGCCGCCGACCGCGCCGATCCCCCGCTCATGCTCTTCTGGTCGCGCAACCTGCTGCTCGCTGGTGACAAGATCCAGGGCATCGTCGGCAACTCAGCGCTGCTCTCGATGATCGGCCTGCTCGCGCTGATCGTCTTCTCGGTGCAGCTCGCCTCCGGCACGATCAAGCGGATGTCGGGGGTGCTCGCCATCCTCCTCGCCGTGGTCATCATCGGCCTCACCCGCTCGGCCACGATCTACGCCGCGCTCGTGGCGGTCGCCGTTGTGCTCGCGATGATCCTGGTCATGCGGCGAGCCCGCACCCCCCGCGCTCGCCTGGTCGCCTACGCCGGGATCACCGTGGCCGTGGCCGCCTGCGTCGGCCTCGCACTCCTCTTTCAGACCACCCTCCTCTCGCTCGTCGGCAAGAGCGACAACCTCACCGGCCGCAGCGGAATCTGGGACGCCGTCATCGGCCTCGCCCAGCAGCGCCCCGTCGCCGGCTGGGGCTGGGTGAGCTTCTGGCCGCCCTGGGTCGAGCCGTTCAACGGACTCATCGTGCGCAACGGCGTGATGCAGCTGCACGCCCACAACGCCTGGCTCGATGTCTGGCTCCAGCTGGGCGTTCTCGGGCTCGTCGTCTTCGGGCTCCTGGTCGCCACCACCGCGGTGCGGGCCTGGCTGACCGCCACCGACCGGGTGGTCTCGTCGCCAGGTGAGACGGGGCCGTTCTCAGCCGGGTCGCTGCTCGCCCCGCTGCTGCTCACCGCGCTGCTCGTCCAGTCGCTGGCCGAGAGCCGGATCCTCGTCGAGGGCGGCTGGATGCTGCTGGTGATCCTCGCGACGTCGACGAAGCTCGCGATGCTCGGTCGGCG
>JACMNE010000114.1 GCA_014378715.1 Microbacteriaceae bacterium | reverse complement strand
TCGTGGTGGCACACCGACGCCGACCTCGGCCGCAACATCGAGGTCTTCACCGACATCACCAAGAGCCGCCTCGCCGGGTTCACCCCGCACCACCGCACGGCCGACTCCTTCACCGCCCTGTTCGACCGCTACCGCGCCGAGCGCCTGATCCCGTAGGCCTGCTCCCGTAATAAGAGGAACCCCATGCGCATCGTCGTCATCGGAGGAAGCGGCCACGTCGGCACCTTCCTCATCCCCCGCCTCGTCCGCGCCGGCCACGAGGTCGTCAACGTCACCCGCGGCACCAGCGTCGCCTACGCGGATGCGCCCGAGTGGCAGCAGGTGCACCAGGTCACGGCCGACCGCGAGCGGGGGGACGCCGCCGGCACCTTCGGCCCCCGCATCCGCGACCTCGGCGCCGACGCCGTCATCGATCTCATCTGCTTCACCCTCGACTCCGCGACCGCCCTCGTCGAGAGTCTCCGCGGGCACGTCGGGCACCTCGTGCACTGCGGCTCCATCTGGCGCTACGGACCCGCCCTCCGGCTCCCCGTGCGCGAGGGCGACGCGACCCCCGCGCTCGAGGAGTACGGCGCCCAGAAAGAGGCGATCGCCCGGTACCTCAAGGCGGAGACCGCCGGCGGCGGGCTGGTCACGACCTCCCTGCACCCCGGCCACATCTGCGGACCGGGCTGGGCCCCCACCGGCCCCCTCGGCAACCTCGACCCCGCCGTCTGGGGCACCCTGGCCGCGGGCGAGACGCTGCGCGTGCCCGGCAGCGGCAGCCAGCTGATGCACCATGTGCACGCCGACGACGTCGCCCCGGCCTTCGCACTCGCCACCGCCCACCGCGACGCCGCCGCCGGCGAGGACTTCCACATCACGGCGCCGTCCGCGCTGAACGTGCGCGGGTATGTCGACGCGGTCGCCGGCTGGTTCGGACAGGAGGCGAGCATCGAGACCGAGACCTGGGACGAGTTCCGCCGCCACACCGACCCGGAGTTCGCGGACGCCAGCTGGGCGCACCTGCACCGCAGCCAGTACTTCTCGATCGAGAAGGCGCGCACCCGTCTCGGCTACACCCCGCGCTACGAGCCCGACGACGCGATCCGCGAGTCCCTCCGCTGGCTGCTGGCCAACGGCGAGCTCGCGGTCCCCGGCGATCATTCCGGGGTCTGACCCGACGCGCCTAAACCCCTTGCGCGGCTGACCTACCGCGCCATCCCCTCCAGCGGATTCTGGAACAATTTCTCCACCAGCCCGCCTCTGACCAGGCGCGCCGCGGCGGTGTCCGGCTTCCTGTTCGCCTGGTCGACGACACACAGGGCGAACTCGGCCGCGATCCCGCGTCGCGGATACGCTGCCAGAACCTCCTGCAAATACTCCGCCGGCAAGTCATCCGCTCGGTTCCCGGATATGTCCAGCCCCGTCGCAGTCTCGAGCAGGTACCCCTCGAGGTCGAGCTCCGGGTCGACCGCGGGCCAGTTGTGCAGCACGATCACCTCGAGCGCCCGGGCACGACGGTCGACCGACCATCCCGCGCCGGCCGTCAGCGCCCACGCGACATGTCCGGCGGCGTGTTCGTACGACAACGTGTGATTGTCGAACTCTTCGGCCAGCCCGACGTCATGCAGCACCGCGGCGACATACAGAAGCTCAGCATCGAACCCCTGCCGCCCCTCGAGCGCGGCAAACCCGACCGCCCAGTACCAGGACCGCACACTGTGGGCGACCAACGGCTCTCGCGCGTACTGCGCGGCCACCTCGAGTGCTGCCCGGGCCGCCGCCGAGTCCGGCACGGCGAAATCAGCCATCTTCATGCCCGCCATTATTCAGGAGTGCGGCTCGAATCGCTTACGGCGGTGGGGGCAATTCGACGGCGCACCGACGAAAACGGCGGATCTCGAGCCGGCAGAGGATGCCCGCCCCAGTCGACTGCCCCACTAGCGACGCAATCACGTAGTCCCGGTCGTCGCTCGCCACCATGACCACGGCCGCGCCCAGCCGCAGCTCGGCATGCCGCACTGCCCCCGCATCGCCGTCCTGGCGCGTGACCGTGGTGAAGCCAATCGCCGCGAGCCAGGCGATCGCCGTATCTTCATCCGGGTAGCTCAGGTACGCGACTGACTTCGACGCCATGCCGAGAGTCTCAACACGCAGGAAAGCGGATGTCAGCCCAGCAGCACCCCGAGCCGCTCCCGCGCCTCCTCCAGCGACGACACCATCGCCACGTTCTCGAACCCGTGCAGATAGTCGGCATAGATCGCCGACACCTTGCCGTAGGAGTTGTCGCCGGCCAGCACCGGCATCCCGGTCAGCGCCCCGAGCACCGCGGCGTGCAGGCGGTCGGTGACGAGCACGCGCCCCCGCGACACGGCCCGGGTCGCCTGCCACCTGTTGAGCGCCGCCTGCGCCGCGAACCCCCCGACGACGGCCGGATACAGCGCCGGAGCGAGACGGGGCACCCGCCGGGCCACGAACTGCGGCACCCGCACCGCATTCCACGCCACCGCGGCGGCCCCGGTGAACCCCCAGTCGGTCTCCGGGCCGTCCAGTCGGCTCAGCCCGATGTCGTTCTTCTCCGAGTCGCGCCGCAGCACCTTGACGACCTCCGTCGAGGCGCGGCCCGCGAGTCGCTCCTGCGACCCGATCCCGAACGCCGCATCCGGACAGAACACCACCGCGGTGTCTGGAAACAGCCGCCGCGCCGTCTCCATCGACGGCGACTCGCGAATCATCACCACCAGATTCTTGTGCGCCCCGAACACCGCCTGCGCCTGCCGCGTGCGCTCCGGGTCGCGGAAGTCCACACTCTGCGGCAGCTGGATGATCAGCCGATCCGGAAAATCGCGGATCACCTGCTCCCGGAAGTCCTGCAGATGCGTCCACCGGTCCCCGAGATTGCCACCCCCGCGAATCAGGATCGGCCCCTCCGGATGATGCCGCCGCAACAGCGCCGCGTCGTACCGCAGCGAGTCGGCCAGGTACCGCACCCGAACCCCGAGTGCGTCGAGGTACTGCCGCTCCCCCAGGTAGATGAGCGTGTCGCCCGCATTCGGATACGCCGGAAAGTCCACCAGCGCCACGGCGTCCCCGCGCCGCAGGTACGCGCTCCACACCGCGCGCGTCTCCCGCTGAATGCGCTCGAGTGCCGCGACGGTCATTCGTGCACATCCGGGTTTTCCATACGGGCAGTGTAGAAGAGCACAGGTTACGCACAAGTTAACCCCGAGCCCGGTTGCTTTCGGGCAAGCGGATGTGGTGGGCCAGCAACATCCGCTCACGCACTACCCCACAGCGCCCCGCACCCGCACAGCCCCCGGCTCGATCCACACCTTGATCGCAGCGGCGCTGCCGAACCCGTCGCCGTCGAGCTCGATCTCCTCCGGACGCGAGAACCGGGCCGTGAACTTCGTCCCCGTCTCGTAGTGCAGGTGGCGGTCGTTCCGGTGCTCCCCCGCCAGTGCCTTCCCCGCCTTGGTCCGGCGCACGACGCCGTTGGTCCAGGCCACCTTCACCCACACCCGGATCCAGCCGAGCAGCCCGCCGGGCCGCGTCATCAGCAGGTCGAACAGTCCGTCGTCGACGACCGCGTCGGGCAGCAACAGGATGTTCGCCGGCAGCGACCCGCAGTTGCCGAGGATCAGTGTGTGCACGGTGGTGCGCATCACGGGTCCGTCGTCGAGCCGGAACCGCAGGTGCAGTTCATCCGGATCCCGCAGCGATGCCGCGATCGCCTTCACGTAGGCCGCCCACCCAGCCTTCGCCTTGAGGTCCTCGTCGGTGTTGGCGATCATCTTTGCGTCCAACCCGAGCCCGGCCATGACCACGAACGCGTGCTCGTCCCGCGATGCGTCGGCCCGTTCGATGCGGATCATCCCGAGGTCGATCTGCCGGTCCTCCCCCGTGAATGCGTTGCGGATGCTCCCCGGCACGTCGCTGAGGCTCATGTTCAGGTTGCGGGCGAGCAGGTTGCCAGTGCCGGAGGGGATCAGCGCGACGGCAACATCGTGTCCGCGCACTGCCTCGATGACCGCACGCACGGTGCCGTCGCCGCCCGCGACGATGACGAGGTCGACGCCCTGGGCGAGCGCCTGCGCGGTGGCGCCCTGCCCCGCATCATCCGCTGAGGTCTCGAACCACTTCGTGGGAGCCCACCCGCTCTGCTCTGCCTGCTGCTCGACGGTGGCGCGCAGCAGGTCAAGGTCGACTTTCGTCGGGTTGTACACAACGGCGGCGGTCTGGGTGCGGATGTCGGTGAGGTCGGCCATCGGGGAAGCGTACGCGCGACAGGTCCCCTCGCAGCAGGGCTGGTGGCGACCGGTCGGTCCCGCCTAGGGTGAGCCGCGAACCACCCCTAAAGGAAGGCATCCCATGCCCAAAAAGCAGTCCAAGCGTGTGTCGAAAGAGGCCTACGAGCGCGAGCTCCTGCGCCTGCAGACCGAGCTCGTGCGGATGCAGCAGTGGGTGGTCGAGACCGGCGCTCGCATTGTCGTCATCTTCGAGGGGCGCGATGCGGCGGGCAAGGGCGGCGCCATCAAGCGCATTGTGCAATACATGAATCCGCGCGCGGCTCGTGTGGTCGCCCTGCCCACTCCGAGCGAGAAGGAGAAGGG
>JACMNE010000113.1 GCA_014378715.1 Microbacteriaceae bacterium | reverse complement strand
GTCGGGCCGAGAAGGAACCGGCCACCACAAGGTAGACAAGGGCACTATCCGATGGCGACGCTATGCGCATGCGGATGTCGCAACTGAGCGTGACCAGCGGCGTGACCGTGCCCTCGATCAAGTACTACCTGCGGGAGGGGCGCCTGCCGGCCGGAGAGCCGACCGGCGTCAACCAGGCCGACCACGGCGACGCCCACGTGCGGCGCCTCCGCTTCATCCGCGCCCTCATCGACATCGGCGGACTCTCGGTCGCCTCCGCGCACGGGGTCATCGACGCGGTCGATGACCCCGCCCTGCCGCTCAGCCACGTCTTCGCGACGGCCCAGCGCGCGGTCTCGCAGTGCGCCGCGTACGCCGGGACTCCCACGGAGGCCGCTCTCGAGCGGCTGGCGGGCGTCGTCTCCCGGCGGGGCTGGCGCGTCGCGCCCGGCAACCCCGGTCTCGTCGCCGCCGCCGTGATCGACGCATTCGCCGCGGCGATGTGGGCGGTCATGGCCACCTCGATCATCGTGCTCTGGGTGGCGACCCTGCTCGTGTGCCTACTGCTGTTCCGCGCGTCATTGGGCGACCGTACCCGCGCCCTCGCCATTCGCGCGGGCGCCGCGATCTCGCTGCTCGGTCTCGGGCTCGGCTACCTGATGACCAGCCCGACGGCCACGCAGCTGGCCAACTTTCGCGGCATCCGAGGTCATCATTCAGGAGTTCGGCGGCTGGCGCCGCGGCCGTGACGCCGAACGCCCCCGCAATCATTGGAGTCGCCGACATCCGCCTGATACCGCGGCCGCTGATCTCCTGAATGATGACAACCTAGAGGTCGAGCGTCTCGCCCGGCTCGAGGGGGAAGAACTTGCCGCCGCCCGCCGTCGTCGCAGCATTGATGCGGTCGTTCGACATGGCCTTGCCCGCCACCGAGAGCACCATCTCGTGCACGGGGAAGCTGCGCCGGGGCGCCACCGCCATCACGTAGTCGATGACCTCGCCGATCTTGAGCCAGGGGGCGCCGGCCGGCACTGCGAGGGTGGAGACCTCGAGGCCCTCCGGCACGAAGAAGGAGTCGCCCGCGTAGTACAGCTCACGGTTGACGAGCACCCCCACGTTGTCGATAAGTGGGATCGAGCGGTGGATCTCGGCGTGGGTCCCGCCGAAGAACTCGAGGGTGAACTCGCCGACCTCGTGCACGTCGCCGGCGGCGACGACGATGACCTCGAAGTCCGCGGCGGCGGCGACCCCGGCAGGGCCGAAGATGCGGGCGTTCGAGTTGACGTCGAGGATGCGCCGCAGCTGCTCGGGGGTCCAGTGGTCGGCGTGCTCGTGGGTGATGACGATCGCGACGACCTTGCGCAGGTCGGTGAGCGGCATCGTGAAAGAGCCCGGGTCGATGACCAGGGTGTCCCCGGACTGCTCGACGACGAGGCAGGAGTGTTCGTGCTTGGTGACCTTCATCGCCACAGCATATGTCGAAGGGCGCTCGGCTTCCGGTCGGCGCGACCGCAGTGCGGGCCTATCCTCAGGAACATGGCTGCCTCCGTTCTGCGACTCGTGGTCGCGATCAATCCGGCCGCCGCGTTCGGGGCGTCCCGCGAGGTCGGACCCCGTGCGGTGGAACGGCTCCGCGCGGCGGGGCACACGGTCACAGCCCTCCTCGAGCCCGACTTCGCTTCGCTGCAGGCTGCTGCTGCGGCGGCGCTCGCCGGGGACGCCGATGCCCTCGTGGTCGTCGGCGGGGACGGCATGGTGAGCCTCGGGGTCGGGCTGGTTGCGACGACCGGGGTGCCGCTGGGCATCGTCCCGTCCGGCACCGGCAACGACATGGCCCGCGGTCTTGGCATTCCGATCGGTGACGCGGACGCCGCGATCGGGGCCCTCCTCGCCGCGCTGGGCCGGACGCCCCGCACGATCGACGTCGGGGTGGCGAGGGGTGCCGGGGGCGACATCCGCTATTTTGTGAGCGTCTTCTCGGGGGGATTCGATGCGGCGGTGAACGAGAGGGCCAACCGGATGCGGCGCCCGCGCGGCAAGAGCCGGTACACGCTTGCGATCCTGCGGGAGCTCGTGACCCTGCGGCCGATCCGATACCGGCTCACGCTCGACGGGGTCGAGGAGTCGCGCAGCGCCATTCTCGTCGCGGTCGCCAACAACGTCTCGTTCGGCGGCGGGATGCGGGTCGCGCCGGACGCCCTGCTCGACGACGGGCTGTTCGACGTGGTGACGCTCGACCCGGTGGGGCGGGTGGGGCTGCTGCGCATCTTCCCGACGGTGTTCGCGGGCACGCACATCCGTGATCCGCGGGTGACGGTGCGGCGGGCGAGCCGGGTGCGTATCGAATCGCCGGGTGTGGTCGCCTACGCCGACGGGGAGCGGGTCGGACCGTTGCCGATCGACCTCGAGATGCTGCCGCGGGCACTCGCCGTGCTGGCGTGACGCGCCGGTGCGGAGGCCCGGTTGGTGCGGCCCTCCGGAATATGGCATAATCGTGGAGTTGTCTACTACGGCCCCATCGTATAGCGGCCTAGTACGCTGCCCTCTCACGGCGGTAACACGGGTTCGAATCCCGTTGGGGTCACCACTGCCCGGATCCTTCCTTCGCGAGGGATCCGGGCCTTTTTTATGAGCGGGTAGTACCCAGCTGTCCTTTTCGCCTGAAAATTGCGATCTCGCTTTCGGATGACACGTTCGACCGGGCCGCGCCGGGCGGCGGAACTGGGGATGAGCCGCTCGGAGTTCTTCGCCCTGCGGCTG
>JACMNE010000112.1 GCA_014378715.1 Microbacteriaceae bacterium | reverse complement strand
CGGCCGACCTGCTCGCCTGGCTCGCCGCGCACGTCGGGGCCGACGGCGCGAAGACTGCGTAGCCGTCGGGCGCCTACCTCCGGCGCCCTGCTCCGGTCAGAATGCCCGGACGTATCAGCACCGTGGCGCAGGACAGCGCGACGACGGTGCTCCCCGCCCAAAGGAACGTTGCCGGCCAGTTGCCGTTGGCGACGGTCTGCGGTCCCACGGAGTCATCGGGGGAGTCGAAGACGCAGGTCACGCCGAGCGGGAAGAAGGTGAACTGCCCGTCGATTGCCGCGTTCTCACGATAGGGACCGCCCACACCGGGCCGGGGCGACCCGCTCAGGCACTGCACCGACGCCGGGTCCATTCCGTCCAGGGCGATCCCTGACAGAAACGATCCGGTCCCGACAGTGCCGAAGACGACAAGCAGCAGCAGTCCGAATATCCGAGTTCTGATCGACGACCCCATCCGTCAACGCTATGCCCGGAATCCGCGACGGTCTGCTCATCATTCAGGAGTTCGGCGGGCCGGGCCGTCTGCCCTGCCTTAGTCATTCAGGAGCTCTCGCGAAGGCACGACGAGAACCCGCGTCATGACAGCGGATGTGGCGGAACGTGCCGTCAAACCATTGCCATACGCAGATTTTGTGTGTGACGCCGCGCCGCGGCATCCGCATCTCCTGAATGATGAACCGGACACAACGCGGGCAAAACCGGAAACTCCTGAATGATGATCGGATCGGATCGGATCGGATCGGATCGGACCGGACCGGACCGGGGGTCAGGCGCCGCTGGGGGTGGGGGCGGTGACGCCCGTGAGCTGCTCGGAGACCGTCCAGAGGCGGGCGGCGACCTCCGTGTCCGAGGCCGCGGCCGACCGGGGGCTCAGGGTGGGCGGGCCGACGGACCCGCCGCGACGGCTGGGTCCGGCAAAGCTGCCGCCGGGCAGGTCGGCCGTTGCCGCGTAAAGCGTGGGCAGGGCGCCGCCGTCGGCGTCCTGCGCGAACATCCGGTTGCCGAAGGTCATGAGCGCGTTGTAGACACGGTTGGTCGATCGCGCCTGCAGGTTGGTGGCCGCCCAGCCCGGGTGCGCGGCCATCGACAGTACCGGCGAGCCCGCCGCGGTGAGGCGGCGCTGCAGCTCGAGGGTGAAGAGGAGGTTGGCGAGCTTCGACTGGCCGTAGGCCTCCCAGCGCCGGTACGTGCGGGTGGTCCAGTGGAGGTCATCGAAGTCGATCTTCCCCGCCCGGTGGGCGAGGCTGGAGATCGTCACGACGCGACCGGTGACCTGGGGCAGCAGCAGGTTGGTGAGCGCGAAGTGCCCGAGGTGGTTGGTGCCGAACTGCGACTCGAAGCCATCTACGGTGCGACTCAGCGGCGGGGCCATGATGCCGGCGTTGTTGACGAGGGTGTGGATCGGGCCGGACCAGCCGGCGGCGAACTCGCGCACCGAGGCGAGGTCGGCGAGGTCGAGACGGCGCACCTCGGCGTCGCCGGAGAGGGAGCGCGCAGCATCCGCTCCCCGGTTGAGGTCGCGCACGGCTAGCACCACTCGAGCGCCGTGGTCGGAGAGCGCGCGGGCGGCGGCGAGGCCGATCCCGCTGTTCGCCCCGGTCACGATGACAGTGGTGCCGGTGAGGTCGGGAAGGTCGTCGGTGGTCCAGGGGGCGGATGTCGCGCTGCTGCTCGTCATGCGCACACCGTAGCCGCTCGGGCGGCGGATTGGCTGGGTCGAGCCGGCCCTTTCCGCCTCGAAACCGACCCTCGCGCGACGAGCGTGACGGGAGTATTTTGGGCGCACCGTCGACGGAGGGAGGAGAAAATGAGACTCGCCCCGCCGGTCACCTACGCCCCCGCGCCACCCGCCGATCCGACCCGGCTCGCCGACACTGCGCTGGTGGTTGTGCACGGAATGGGCCGTCAGGCGCGCAACCAGACCCTGCTCGAATGGGCGGAGCCGCTCCTCGCGGACATCGACGGGCCGCGGGGCCCGACGCGACTCTCGATCACTGAGGCGCGGTGGTCGGAATCGTTCCTCGCCATGACCCGCCGCGAGGTCTTCCGCTGGGGGGCCATCTTCGTCTGGCGCGCTCTGGGGCGCATGGGCCGGCACTTCGGGCGCACCATGCTGGTTGCCCCGATGATCGCGTTGGTCGCCGCGGTGCGGGACGCGGCGGTCGTGCGGCGGGTGCTCCTCTCCCTTCTGCTCGCGGCGACGGCGGCGATCGCGGGGCCGACCGTCGCCGTCTCCTGGGTGGCACTCGCCCTCATCGGCACCCTCATCACGATCGGGCTGCCCATCGTCGGGGTGCTTCTTGTTGTG
>JACMNE010000111.1 GCA_014378715.1 Microbacteriaceae bacterium | reverse complement strand
GAGGTTCGCGACATCCGCTCAGATCGACGATCGTCGAGAAGCGGATGATGCGACCACCGCCGCCAGCGACACCGCCTCGCTCCTCCCGCTGATCGGCCGCGCCCGACCGCACGCCGCGACGAGCCTCGGCTCGCCCGTCCCGGGCGCCCCATGCCTCCGCCCTGATCGTCACGGCCATCGCCGCGCTGCTGGGTGCGGAAGAATCGGCCTCAGGCATGTCGCTTCCGTCGACGCCGGGAGGAACCAGCAGATGACCGTCACCACCACAGCCGTCACCATCGGGGTCAGCCTCAAGATGTACTTCGGCCACCGGGAGAGCCTCGACTGGTGCGCGCGCGTCGCCCACCTCGCCCGCCGCCACCCGGCGGTCGCGAGCGGCGCGGTCGAGCTCTTCGTGATCCCCGGCTACCTGTCGCTCGCCCCCGCGGCCACGGTCCTCTCCGGCAGCCGGGTGCTCCTCGGCGCCCAGGACCTCGCCACCGACGACCGCGGCGCCTTCACCGGGGAGGTCAGCGGCACCGAGCTTGCCGAGATCGGCGTCTCGCTGGTCGAGGTCGGTCACGCCGAGCGCCGCCGCCTCTTCGGCGAGACCGATGAGGTCGTCGCCGCCAAGACCAGTGCGGCGCTGCGCAACTCCCTGGCCCCCGTGCTCTGCATCGGCGAGACCGACCGGGTCGGGCCAGCGGATGCCGCGGCCGAATGCGCCCGGCAGCTGGACAGCGCCATCGACGGTGCCCCGCACGGACGCCTCGTCGTCGCCTACGAACCCGTCTGGGCGATCGGCGCGGCCGAGCCGGCCTCCGCCGACCACATCCGGGCCGTCTGCGTGCTACTGCGGGAGAAGCTCGACACCCTCTCCGGCCGCGACGGAAGCGTGGTCATCTACGGCGGCAGTGCAGGACCGGGACTACTCACCGAGCTCTGCGGGGACGCCGACGGACTCTTCCTCGGCCGCTTCGCGCACGACCCCGACGCGCTCGGCCGGGTGCTCGACGAGGCGGCTGAGCTTGCGGTGGCGCGCGAGACCGGGGCCCGGCCTGCCAGCCAGCCCGCGCCCGCGCCCGCGCCCGCGCCCGCCACCCCCACCCCCACCGGGGCCACCCCGTGATCGGTCTCAGCACCTACGCGTTCTTCTGGCAGCACTCGACCGAGGCGCCGGAGCCGCTCGACCTCGAGGCCATGCTGCGACGCACTCGCGAGCTCGGGGTCGACCTGTTCCAGGTCTGCGACTACGCTCCGCTGGCCTCGTTTCCGGACGCTCGGCTGCGCGACATCCGCTCTCTGGCCGGGGATCTGGGTGTGGCGCTGGAGCTCGGCACCCGCGGGATCCGCCCCGCCCACCTCGACGCCCAGCTGCGCACGGCCGGCCTCCTCGGTGCGACCCTGGTGAGGAGCATGACCGCGACCGCCGACGACAAACCGACGCTGTGCGAAGCGGATGTCGCGCTCCGCGAGGCGCTGCCCGCGTGGGAGGCGGCCGGCGTCACTCTGGCGCTCGAGACCTACGAGCAGATCAGCTCCCGCGACCTCGTGGCGCTGGTCGAGACCGTGGCGAGCGAGAGCCTGGGCATCTGCCTGGACCCGGCGAACACGGTCGCGGCCCTGGAGAACCCGGTCGATGTGATCGACCGGTGTGCGCCGTGGGTGAGGAACATCCACATGAAGGACTTCGCGTTCATCCGCCGCGACGGCTGGGTGGGCTTCGCCCTCGAGGGCGCGGAGCTCGGCACCGGACTGCTCGACTACGCACACCTGATGCGCACGGTCGACCCCGAGCCACGGGGCATCAACCGCATCATCGAGCACTGGCTGCCGTGGCAGGGCGACTTCGCCGAGACGGCACGAGTAGAGAACCTCTGGAATCAACGCAACATCGACTATCTCAGGAGCGCTTGACATGACAATATCCACCTCCACCCTCACGATCGCGGTCATCGGCGCCGGCGGCAAGATGGGAATGCGCGTTTCGAACAACCTGCAGAAGAGCGACCACACAGTCTTCTATAGCGAGAACTCGCCGGCCGGCCAGGAGCGCATCGCCGCGACCGGCCGTTCGGTCAGCGACACCGAGACCGCCGTCGCGAACGCCGACGTGGTCGTGCTCGCCGTGCCCGACCTGGCCCTCGCCACGGTCTCCGCCCTCGTGGTGCCGCTCGTGCGCCCCGGCACGATCGTGCTGACCCTCGACCCGGCCGCAGCCTACGCGGGGCTGCTCGCCACCCGCGCGGACATCGTCTTCGCGGTCGCGCACCCCTGTCACCCGTCGATCTTCCTCCAGCGCCACACCCCGGAGGAGCATGCGGACACCTTCGGCGGCATCGCAGCTCCACAGGACGTCGTCGCGGCAATCGAGACCAATGACGACTCCACGCAGGCCATCGCCGAGACCGTCATCCGGGTCATCTACGCGCCCGTCATCGACGTGCACTGGGTCACCGTGAAGCAGCTCGCCCAGCTCGAGCCCACCCTCGTCGAGACCATCGCCTGCATGATCGGCGGGCTCCTCAAGGAGGCGCTGCACGAGGCCGTCGAGACGATGGGTGTTCCCGAGCCCGCGGCGCGCGCGATCCTGCTCGGCCACACCCAGGTCGCCCTGGCGAACTCGCTCAACGGCGACAACCCGTTCTCCGACGCCTGCCTCATCGCGATGGACTACGGGCGCCAGTCGATCGTCAAGGACGACTGGAAGAAGATCTTCCGCGACGACGAGCTCGACAAGGTGCTGTCGTTGATGCTGCACCTGCCCGAGATCAGGCGCTGAGCAGGATCAGGCGCTGAGCAGGATCACGCGCTGAGCTTCGCCTCGAGGGCCGCGGTGAGCTCGAACGCGGTGAGCTGCCGCGGCTCCTCCTCGATGGCCTCGAGCGTGCCGATGAGCTTCGACTCGTCGAGCACGTTGAGCTTGCGGGCCGTCGGCAGCACCTGGCGCTCCAGCGAGCCGACGAACGAGTTGTAGTGCTTCACCGAGCTCTCGAGTGACCGGCCGAGGCGGTCTGCGTGCGCTGCGAGGGTGGAGATGCGGTTGTAGAGCTCGCGGCTGAGATCGAAGAGCTGCTTCGCCTCCTCGGTGACCACGTGCTGCTGCCAGCTGAACGCGACCGTCTTCAGTAAAGACCACAGCGTCACGGGCGAGCAGAGCGCGACGCGCTTGCTGAACGCGAACTCCATGATCGACGGGTCGGCTTCGAGGGCGGACGACACGAGCGACTCGTTCGGGATGAACGCGACGACGAGCTCGGGGCTGGCGTCGAGTCCGTCCCAGTAGGCCTTGGCGCCGAGGGTCGTGATGTGGGCGCGGACGGCCCGCACGTGCTGCTTCATCAGGTCGGCGCGCCGGGCGAGTTCGGCGTCGCTCGCGGTCGCGGGGATGCCGCTCGCCTCGAGATAGGCGTTGAACGGCACCTTCGCATCCACGGCGATGCTCTTGCCCCCCGGCAGACGCACCACCATGTCGGGCCGGCCCGCCCCCGCGTCGGAGGAGATCTTCGACTGCACGTCGAAGTCGACGCGCTCGAGCATGCCAGCGGCCTCGACGACGTTGCGCAGCTGGGTCTCGCCCCAGACCCCGCGGGTCGCGTTGTTGCGCAGGGCGGAGGCGAGTGACTCCGCGGTGAACCGCAGCCGCTCCTCAGACTCGGTCGCGGAGCGCAGCTGCTGGGCGAGCTCGCCGTGCTGCACGCTGCGCTGTGCCTCGAGCTCGGTGACCTTGAGCTGCATCGTGCGCAGTGACTCCTGCACCGGGCTCAGGGCCTGCAGCACCTTGCTCTCCGCGCGCTCGCGCTCCTGGATCTGGGCGAGGTCGCGCGCGTGACGGTCGGCGGCGTCCCGGTTCTGGGTCTGGAGCGCGTTCATCTGGTCGCGGAGGGCGTCGGCGGTCGCGACGGCACCCGCGAGGTCGGCCTCGATCGACGAGCGGATGTTCGCACCATCCGCTCGCACCTGCGCGATCGCGAGGGCGTGGCGTGCCTCGAGAACGGCGGGAGTGGTGCCGGAGGAGGCGGCGCGGCCGCGGGCGAGCAGCCAGGCGATGGTCGCGCCGGCGGCGGCGCCCAGGGCGAGGCCCAGCAGGAGGCCGGTGATGAGTGCGGGGGTCTGATCCATGATTCCAGTGTCGCAGTGGCCACCGACATTCCCCGGGCGGGGGTGCGGCGTGGTGGGCGCCGCCCGACTCACCGCCGCCTGTGCCGCGCCAGCTCGTCCTCGATGAGGTGCCCGCGCGCGATCACCACACCCGCGACCGACGCCGAGACCGACAGCACCGCCAACGTCACGAGTCCCACCGCCCAGCCGCCGGTCCCATCGCGCAGCACCCCGAGCAGCGGTGGCCCGCCGAGCGCCAGTAAGTACGCGACCGACTGCGAGAATCCGCTCAGTGAGAGCGAGACATCCGGCGACGAACTGCGCAGGTTGATCAGCACGAAGCTCAGCGGGAACATCAGCGGCCCCGCCCCGATCATCAGCACCCACAGAGCCGAAGCGGATGTCGGCGCCAGCAGCAGCCCGCTGTACCCGACGACGAACAGGGCCACGCCCACGTGCACCAGAGGCGACACGTTGCGCATCCGCGCGGCGAACAGAGGCATGAGCAGCGCGACCGGGGCGCCCATCCCGGCGAACAGGGCCAGCAGGGCGCCGGCCGCAGCGGGGGAGGTCCCGGCGGTCTCGCGCAGAATCACGGGGAGCCAGGCGAACATCGCGTAGGCGTTGACCGAGGACACGGCGAGGATCGTGGTGATGGCCAGTGCCGTGGGCGAGCGCCAGATCGGCGGGCGGGCAGCGCCACGGTGGTTGGCGGGCCCGTCAGGAGCGACATCCGCTCCCGGCGGGCGCCCCGCAGCCCCCCGCCCGCGCATCACCAGCATCAGCCAGGGCACGACCGCGATCAGCGCGAGCAGCCCCCACTGTCCGAGCGCCGCACGCCAGGTGAGCGCCTCGCCGACAGGCACCGCGATGAGCGCTGGCACGAGCGCGCCGAACGCCACGAAGGTGAGGTAGAGCGCGGTCATCAGGCCGAGCCGGTCGGGGAAGTACCTCTTCACGATCGGGGGCATCAGCACGTTGCCGAGCCCCATGCCGAACAGCGCGATCAGGGTGCCCACGGCGAGCTCGACCCAGCCGGTCGCGACCGTGCGCACGCCGTGGCCGAGCACCATGAGCACGAGTGCGGCGAGCAGCATCCGCTCGAGTCCGAACCTGCGGGAGAGTGGGGCGGTGACGAGAGCGCCGACCGCGAAGCAGAGGGGAGCGAGCGAGCCGAGCAGGGAGATCTGCAGGGTGTCGAGCGGGAAGTCCGCTTGGATCAGGGGAATGATCGGGGACAGGCCGGCGACGGCGGTGCGCAGGTTGAGGGCGACCAACAGGATCGCGACGAAGATGAGGGTGCGCCCCCTCCAGAGGTGAGCGGATGTCTCGTTCATGACGCCGCCGTCGTCTGAAGGCCGATCCTCGATTGCATAGTCCCCGGCTTTTCCGTAGAGTATTGATTGTAAGTATGTCCTGACATTACCAGCCGGGCTGTAACCCAGGGTCAACTCTGCCCCAGTCGCCCAGAAAGTTGTACAGCGAAGTATGACCGCCTCACAGAGCGCTCCGTTCGACCTGATCACCATCGGCCGCGTCGGGGTCGACATCTATCCCCTGCAGGACGGCGTCGGGCTCGAGCACGTCTCGACGTTCGGCAAGTACCTCGGCGGCAGCGCGACCAACGTCGCCGTCGCCGCGGCCAGGCACGGGCTGCGCACCGCGGTCATCACCCGCACCGGCAACGACCCGTTCGGCACCTACATCCACGAGGAGCTGCTGCGCCTCGGGGTGAGCGACGAGTTCGTGTCGGGGGTCGCCGGCCTCAACACCCCGGTGGTCTTCTGCGAGATCTTCCCGCCAGACAACTTCCCGCTCTACTTCTACCGGGATCCCCAGGCCCCGGACCTCGTGATCAACACCGAGGAACTCGACCTCGACGCGATCCGCGATGCCCGCATCTACTGGTCGACGGTGACCGGCATTTCGGAGGAGCCCAGCCGCAGTGCGCATCACGCCGCCTGGGCCGCGCGCGGTCGCTCGCCGCTGACGATTCTCGACCTGGACTACCGTGCGATGTTCTGGACCACGCCGGAGGAGGCGAGCGCCGAGGTCGGTCGCGCCCTCGAGCACGTCACCGTCGCGGTCGGCAATAAAGAGGAGTGCGAAATCGCCGTCGGCGAGACCGACCCGCACCGCTCGGCCGACGCGCTGCTCGAGCGCGGGGTCGAGCTCGCGATCGTCAAGCAGGGGCCGAAGGGTGTCCTTGCGAAGACCCGCACCGAGACGGTCGAGGTGGCGCCCTACTTCGTCGACGTCGTCAACGGCCTCGGCGCCGGCGACAGCTTCGGCGGGGCCCTCTGCCACGGCCTGCTTCAGGGCTGGCCGCTCGAACGGATCCTTCGCTTCGCCAACGTCGCCGGCGCCATCGTCGCCGGGCGTCGCGAATGCTCCACCGCCATGCCGACCTCGGCCGAGGTCGAGGACATCCTGAAGGGAATCTCCGCATGACCGCGATCGACCGCACCCCCGTCGACTCCGCCACCCTCGCTCCGCGGGACTTCGTCGCCCTGCGCGAGACCCGTGCCGCCGACCCCGGCCGAATCGCCCGGGTGCTCGCCGCCCGTCGTCGCCGCCCGGTGATCCGCGGGGACGGCAGGCTGTTCATCGTCGCAGCCGACCACCCCGCCCGCGGAGCCCTGGCCGTCGGCACGGATGCCACAGCGATGGCCGACCGCTACGTGCTTCTCGAACGGCTCGCCACCGCGCTGTCCCGTCCGGGAGTCGACGGGGTGCTCGGTACCCCCGACATCATCGAAGACCTCGCCCTCCTCGGGCTTCTCGACGACAAGATCGTCGTCGGGTCGATGAACCGCGGTGGCCTGCGCGGCTCGGCCTTTGAGATGGACGACCGCTACACCGGCTACGACATCGACGGCATCGCCCGCGATGGCCTCGACTTCGCAAAGAACCTGCTGCGCATCAATCTGGCGGATGCCGGGTCGCTCGAGACACTGGAGTCGACCGCCATCGCGGTGAGCCAGGCCGCAGAGGCCAGGATCCCGATCATGATCGAGCCGTTCATGAGCGAGTGGGTGGGTGGGAAGGTCGGTGAGAAGGTCGTCAACGACCTCAGCACTGAAGCCGTGATCCTCTCGATCGCGATCGCCGCTGGGCTCGGCAACTCCAGCTCGTATTCGTGGCTGAAGCTTCCGGTGGTTGCCGAGATGGAACGCGTGATGGCATCGACGACGCTGCCCACCCTGCTGCTCGGCGGCGACCCGGCTGGCGACCAGGACGAGACCTTCGAGGCCTGGGGCACGGCCCTCGCGCTCCCCGGTGTGCGCGGCCTCGTGGTCGGCCGCAGCCTGCTCTACCCGGCCGACGGTGACGTCGTCTCGGCCATCGACACCGCCGCCGCCCTCGTGCACGGCGCAGCACCCACCGATTCAGGAAAGTAGAAAACGAATGTCCGAACTCCTCACGTCCGAACTTCTCACGTCCGAACTTCTCACTGTGCCGCACTGGATCGGCGGCGCCGAGCGCCCCAGCACCTCCGGCCGTACAAGCCCCGTCTTCGACCCTGCCCTCGGGGTCGTGACGAGGCACGTCGCGCTCGCGAACGGTGCCGAGATCGACGAGGCCATCGCCTCGGCCAAGGCCGCATTCCCTGCCTGGCGCGACCTCTCCCTCGCTCGCCGCCAAGTGATCCTCTTCAAGTTCCGCGAGCTGCTCGACGCGAAGAAGGGCGAGCTCGCCGAGATCATCACGGCCGAGCACGGCAAGGTCGTCTCCGACGCCCTCGGCGAAATCAGCCGTGGCCAGGAGGTCGTCGAGTTCGCGACCGGCATCGCCCACCACCTCAAGGGCGAGTACTCCGAGCAGGTCTCCACCGGCGTCGACGTCTACTCGACCAGGCAGCCCGTCGGTGTCGTCGGCATCGTCTCGCCGTTCAACTTCCCCGCCATGGTGCCGATGTGGTTCTTCCCCATCGCGATCGCCGCCGGCAACTGCGTCATCCTCAAGCCCAGCGAGAAGGACCCCTCCGCCGCCATCTGGATGGCGAAGCTCTGGAAGGAGGCTGGTCTCCCCGACGGCGTCTTCACCGTGCTCAACGGCGACAAGGAGGCCGTCGACGGCCTCCTCACCCACCGCGATGTGCGCTCCGTCTCCTTCGTCGGCTCCACCCCGATCGCGAAGTACGTCTACGAGACCGGCGCCCGCAACGGCAAGCGGGTCCAGGCCCTCGGCGGCGCGAAGAACCACATGCTCGTGCTGCCCGACGCCGACCTCGACCTCGTCGCCGACTCCGCCATCAACGCCGGCTTCGGCAGCGCGGGCGAGCGGTGCATGGCGATCAGCGTCGTCGTCGCGGTCGAGCCCGTCGCCGATGACCTCATCTCCAAGATCGTCGAGCGGATGTCGACGCTGCGCACCGGGGACGGCCGCCGCGGCTGCGACATGGGCCCCCTCGTCACCGAGGTGCACCGCGACAAGGTGGCCAGCTACATCGACATTGCCCGCGAGGACGGCGCGACCGTCGTCGTCGACGGCCGCGACGTCGTGCCGGACGGCGACCCCAACGGCTTCTGGCTCGGCCCGACGCTGATCGACCGGGTGCCCACCACCTCGCGTGTCTACACCGAGGAGATCTTCGGACCGGTCCTCTCCGTCGTGCGCGTCGCCAGCTACGAAGAGGGCGTCGAGTTGATCAACTCCGGCGCGTTCGGCAACGGCACGGCGATCTTCACCAACGACGGGGGAGCGGCCCGCCGCTTCCAGAACGAGATCCAGGTCGGCATGATCGGCATCAACGTGCCGATCCCCGTGCCCGTCGCCACGTTCTCCTTCGGCGGCTGGAAGGACTCGCTGTTCGGCGACACCAAGGCCCATGGCGCGGAGGGGGTCAAGTTCTTCACCCAGCAGAAGGCCATCACGAGCCGCTGGCTCGACCCGAGCCACGGCGGCATCAACCTGGGGTTCCCGCAGAACTAGCGAGAGCGGATGTCGCGGGCCGCCCGCCGACGGATCAGACTCGACAGACCAGACTCGGCAGATCGAACTCAATGTGGAGGAACAAGTGGGGACAGCGTCAACGACCGGGTGGTTCTTCAGCCGGGGGCAACTGAAGCGAGACGGGTGGGAGTCCGTGGTGGACTCCTCCCTCGACGGCTGGACCTATACGGGCATCCGCATCGCCGAGTTGGACGACGCTGCAGCTCAACTCCCGACCGAGTCTGTCGAGCGCATCGTCGTGCCCCTTTCCGGCTCTTTCCGTATCGACTACACGGTCGACGGTGCGCAGTACTCCCAGAAGCTTGCGGGCCGCGCCTCGGTCTTCCACGGCCCGACCGACGTGCTCTACCTGCCCACCGGAGCGGGCCTGACCGTGACCGGGACGGGTCGCGTCGCGGTGGCCGAGGCCCCGTCCACCACAACATTCCCCGCAGCGTATATTCCAGCGGATGTGGTGCCCGTCGAGCTCCGCGGAGCTGGCCGGTCCAGCCGCCAGGTGCACAATTTCGGCACCCCCGGTAATCTCGACGCCGACCGTCTCATCGTCTGCGAGGTGCTCACCCCGGCCGAGAACTGGTCCAGCTACCCCCCGCACAAGCATGACGAGGAGATCCCGGGCCAGGAGTCGCAGCTCGAGGAGATCTACTACTTCGAGACGGCCGTTACGCGAGGCGTCACCGCCCCGGCATCCGCTGCGCCCTTCGGATACATGCGCACCTACGCCAGCGAGGCCGGCCCCATCGACACCCTCGCCGAGGTGCACACCGGCGACATCGCGCTTGTGCCGCACGGCTGGCACGGCCCCTGCGTGGCCGCCCCCGGCTACGACCTCTACTACCTCAACGTGATGGCGGGGCCGGGCGCTGAGCGGATCTGGCAGATCAGTGACGACCCGGCCCACACCTGGGTGCGCGACACCTGGACCGGCCAGGCCATCGATCCGAGACTGCCCTTCGTGCCAGATCCCATACCCGCAGCCCCCGAAAGGACCGCGTCATGACCACACGCCGCATGACCGTCAGCCAGGCCCTCGTCGAATTCCTCGCCCACCAGTGGAGCGTCGACGGCGACCATCGCGAGCGCACGATCGCGGGCACCTTCGGCATCTTCGGGCACGGCAACGTCGCCGGCATCGGACAGGCCCTCAAGCAGTTCTCCGTCGACTCCCCGGAGCTGATGCCGTACCACCAGGCGCGGAACGAGCAGGCCATGGTGCACGAGTCCGTCGCCTACTCGCGCATCCGCCGCCGCCGGTCGACCTATGCCTGCGCGGCCTCCGTCGGCCCCGGCGCGTCGAACATGCTCACCGGTGCCGCCCTCGCGACGGTGAACCGGCTGCCGGTGCTGCTGCTGCCCTCCGACACCTTCTCGACCCGGGTCGCCGACCCCGTGCTGCAGCAGCTCGAGCTGCCGCACGACGCCAGCATCAGTGTCAACGACGCCTTCAAACCGCTCTCTCGCTTCTTCGACCGGGTCAACCGTCCTGAGCAGCTCTTCTCCGCCGCGCTCGGCGCGATGCGGGTGCTCACCGACCCGGTCGAGACCGGTGCCGTGACGATCGCCCTCCCGGAGGATGTGCAGGCCGAGGTCATCGACGTGCCAGCCGACTTCCTCGCCGACCGTGAGTGGCACTTCCGCCGGCCCCGCCCTGACCGGGGGGTGATCGGTGACGTGGTGCGCGCCATCCGCTCGGCGAAGCGCCCGATGATCGTCGCCGGGGGAGGGGTCATCTACTCCGACGCCGCGGAGGCGCTCCGCGCGTTCGTCGAGCTCACCGGCATCCCCGTCGGCACCTCGCAGGCCGGCGTCGGCTCCCTCGTCTGGGACCACTCGCAGAGCCTCGGTGCGGTGGGCGCGACCGGCACCACGACCGCCAACCGCGCCGCCGCGCAGGCCGACCTCATCATCGGCATCGGTACCCGCTACGGCGACTTCACCACCGCGAGCCGCACCGTGTTCCAGAATCCCGCCGTGCGCTTCATCAACATCAACGTCGCCGCCTTCGACGCGTTCAAGCACGGCAGCGCGATCCCCGTCGTCGCCGATGCCCGCGAGGCGCTGCTCGAGCTCGTCGAGGCTGCGGCCGGCTACCACGTCGACGACACCTACCGTGCCGAATACACCCGCGAGAAGAAGACCTGGGACGACGTGGTCGACGCCGCCTTCACCCCGCGCGGTCTCGACCTGCCCAGCCAGACCGAGATCATCGGCGCCGTGCACCGGGCCTCCGACCCTCGTGATGTGGTCGTCTGCGCGGCCGGATCGCTGCCAGGCGACCTGCACAAGCTGTGGCGGGTGCGCGACGACCTCGGCTACCACGTGGAGTACGGCTACTCCTGCATGGGCTACGAGATCGCGGGCGGCATCGGGGTGGCACGAGCGGATGACACTCGCGACGCCATCGTGATGGTCGGCGACGGCTCCTACCTCATGATGCACACCGAGATCGTGTCGGCCGTGGCCGAGGGCATCAAGGTCATCATCGTGCTGATCCAGAACCACGGCTACGCGTCGATCGGCCACCTGAGTGAGGGCGTCGGCTCCGGGCGCTACGGCACCCTCTACCGCACCCATGACAAGGCGGGCAACAACTTCGAATCCGGGGAGATCCTGAAGATCGACCTCGCCACCAACGCCGAGAGCCTCGGCATCGATGTCATCCGCGTGCAGCCGGGCGCTGGCGCGATCGACGACCTCGCCGCCGCCGTCGCCGCCGCGAAGGCGTCGACCACAGCCACCCTCATCCACATCACCAGTGACCCGCTGCTCTACTCCCCGGAGGGTGAGGGCTGGTGGGACGTGCCCGTCGCGGCCGAGTCCACCCTCGCGAGCACGCAGGAGGCCCGTGCCGACTATCTCGAACGGCGGAAGAGCCAGAGACCGTATCTCGGTCGGGGCGCCAGTGACAGGAACTCCACGCCATGACGAATCCCGTCATCATCCGCTTCATTTCAGAGAGAGCAGCCAGACCATGACAGAACTTCGTATCGCCGTCGTCGGAGCCGGACTGATGGGAGCCGACCACGTCGCCCGCATCACCCACCGCATTGTGGGGGCGCGTGTCTCGGCGATCGTCGAGCCGGATGCGGGGCGTGCCGCGGCTGCCCTCGACCTGGCTCCCGGTTCCGGGCACTTCCCGTTACTCGAGGACGCCATCGCCTCCGGCGAGATCGATGCTGTGCTCGTCGCGACTCCCGGCCAGTTCCACGAGCCCGTTCTGATGCCGGCGATCGCCGCTGGCCTGCCGATCCTCTGCGAGAAGCCGCTCACCCCCGATCCCGAGTCTGCGCTGCGGGTGCTCGCCGCCGAGCAGGCCGGCGGGAAGAAGCTCATCCAGGTGGGCTTCATGCGCCGCTTCGACCGCGAGTACGCCCAGCTGCGTGCCCTCATCGAATCCGACCGTACCGGCGCGCTCCTCGCGCTGCACT
>JACMNE010000110.1 GCA_014378715.1 Microbacteriaceae bacterium | reverse complement strand
GCATCGACGGCCTTCGAGAGGAGGATGGCTAGACCGTCGAGCAGGTTGCTGCCCGCAGCGGCGTTCACGAACTCGGCGAGGTCACGTTCCGGGGGGATCACCGGGCCGTCGCCGATCGCAGCGGCCTCCTTCGACGCGAAGTAGTTGAAGAAGGTGCGCGGCGATACGTCGGCCCGCTCGCTGATCTCGTCGACGGTGACCTGGTCGTAGCCCTGCTCCGAGATGAGCTCGAGCACGGCCACCTGGATCGCCTTGCGCGTAGCGAGCCGCTTGCGCTCGCGCAGTCCGATCTTCGGGGTCACCATGCCCCTATTGTTGCAGACCACGCAAGTTTGCGCGTCATCGGCACGCCCCGGCTCGGGAACGCGTGCGCAGAACGGGTCAGCAGTCCGGGTCGGTCGCCGGCACCGTCCCGTCGATCAGGAATGCGTCGACCGTGTCGTTCACACAGGCGTTGGACTTGTTGTAGGCCGTGTGCCCCTCGCCGTTGTAGGTGAGGAGGTGGCCGCTCTCGAGCTCGCCAGCGAGGTTCTGCGCCCACACGTAGGGGGTCGCCGGGTCGTTGGTGGTGCCGACGACGAGGATGGGGGCGGAGCCCGGAGCGGAGATGGCGACCCGGTCCCGGGTGGAGGTGAACGGCCAGTCCGCACATCCGCTACCCCCGTACGACATCGACGGGCCGAACACGGGGGCCATCGCCGCGAGCTCGGCCGCTTGCGCCTTCAGGGTCTCGACGGTGTCGGTCGAGCGGTAGTCGAGGCAGTTGATGGCCACGAACGCCTCGGTCGAGTTGTCGTTGTAGGTGCCCTCCGCGGTGCGCGAGTAGTAGCTGTCGGCGAGCTGGAACGCGTAGTCGGCGTCTCCCGCCATCACGCTCGTGAAGAGGTCGCCGAGGTAGGGCCAGTTCGACGCGCTGTACAGGGGCAGGATGATCGCGGTGAACATCGCGCTGCTGCCGAGCTGGCGCCCATCGGTCGCCCGCAGCGGGCTGGTCTCCAGGCTGTCGAGAAGAGAGCGGATGTCGAGCATGGCCTGGTCCACCGTGCCCGCGAACGGGCAGGTCGACCCCGTCTCGCAGTCCTTCAGGTAGGCGCGCAGTGCGCTCTCGAAGCCCTTCGCCTGCGTGGAGGTCACGTCGAACTCGCTGGTCGCGGGATCCACGGCGCCGTCGAGCACCAGCCGGCCCGTCTTGCCAGGGTAGAGATCGGCGTAGGTCGCGCCGAGCAGCGTGCCGTAGGAGTAGCCGAGGTAGTTGAGCTTG
This sequence comes from Microbacteriaceae bacterium, assembly GCA_014378715.1. Taxonomy (GTDB): domain Bacteria; phylum Actinomycetota; class Actinomycetes; order Actinomycetales; family Microbacteriaceae; genus Marisediminicola. Next base: position 33,566 of record JACMNE010000110.1, on the reverse strand, counting down.
GCATCGCCGAGGATCGACCGCAGGAGGTCGAGGTCACGCGCGGCGCTGACCGTGTCCACGAACCCGAGGAGGTCGCCGGTGTGCTCGAGGCAGGCCGCGCCGAACTCCTTCGACGAGGCTGCGAGTTCGGCGATGTAGGCGTCGGTGCCGGAGACGCTCTGCGGGATGCCGAACAGGAAGCTGTCGAGCTGGGCCGGGTCGTCGTAGCAGGAGACGGCCGAGGACTTGTTGACCCCACGCGGGTCGAAGCCGACAGTGTCGTATCTCTCGCGCACCGGGGCGGAGACCGCCGTATCGAGGCCGTCGCGCACAAAGTTGTAGCCGGACCCGCCCGGTCCCCCCGGGTTCACGAGCAGCGAGCCGAGGCGGTCGCCGGTGGCGTTCGAGCGGATGAGGGCGAGGTCGATCGAGGCGCGCGACGGGTCGGACCAGTCGAGAGGCGCGGTCGCGGTGGCGCACTGGAACGTGCCCTCGCAGCTGCTCCACTGGAGCTCCTGCGAGTAGAAGCCGGCCAGGTCGGCGGCCACCGTCTCGCCGGTGGGCACGGAGACAGTCGGGGGCGGGGTGGCGACGCATCCGCTCAGGGCGAAGGAGGCGACGAGCAGCGCCGTCGCGATCGCCGAGCGGCGGATCATCGGCCTTCCCGACGCCTGGCGGTGAGGAGCATGGCTCCGAGGGCGAGGATCGGGCCGACGTTCCCGTCGATGCGTTCGCGCGCGGTCGTGATGGCGTCGATGGTGGCGATGGTCTGCTCCGGGAGTGCGGTCTGGCTGGCGTTGATGAGGTCGGGAAGAATCTGCGCGTTGATCAGGTCGCCGTCGACGCCGAGCTGGAGGAGCAGGATGTCGCGGTAGAGCGACAGCAGGTCGACCATGATCCGGTCGATTCCGTCGTTGAGGCTGCGCTTCGCGCGGCGCTTCTGGTCCTCCTCGAGGGTCTTGAGCTGTCCGCGCAGCGCAGGCGGGATCGTGCCGCCCGGCTCGATCCCCAGCGACCGGAGTGCGCCCTCTCGCTCGCTGGCGTCGCGCTCGAGCGTAATGCCCTTGGCATCCTCCCCGGCGAGCTCGAGCAGGGCCGCCGCCCCAATGACGGCGTCGGCGACCGAGCGGATACGGAGCGCCGTCTGCAGGGTCTGCTCGCGGCGGCGGCGCGCCTCGTTGTTGGTCGCGAGGCGGTGCGCCATGCCGATGTGGCTCTGGGCCTCGCGCGCCGCACGGGTCGCTGAAGGCAGGTCGACGTTGTCGCGCCTGGCGATCAGCTCGGCGACGTCCTCCACGGAGGGCACCCGCAGCCGCACGGCACGTACGCGTGAGCGGATGGTGGGAATCAGATCGGCCTCGCTCGGGGCGCAGAGGATCCACACGGTGCGAGGCGGCGGCTCCTCGAGGGCCTTGAGCAGGAGGTTCGACGCGTGCTCGCGCATCCGGTCGGCGTCTTCGATCACCATCACCCGGTAGCGCGAAACAGATGGGGAGTAGTTTGACGTCTTGAGCAGGGCGCGCACCTCGTCCATCGTGATGATGACGCGTTCCGTGCTCAGCACCCCGAGGTCGGGGTGGGTGCGCGCCTCGACCTGGCGACGGGTGGCCTCGTCGCCGTCGGCGTTGCCGGGGCTCAGCAGCGCTGTCGCGAACGCGAAGGCGAGGTTCGACCGGCCGGACCCTGGTGGCCCGGTGATCAGCCAGGAGTGGGTCATCGACCGGCTCGACTCGCCCTGCATTGACTGCTCCGCGGCCGCGCGGAAGGTGGCGATTGCGTCCGCCTGGCCGGTGAGCTCATCCCATACGGACATCCGCACAGTCTAACTTGCGGCACCGACGGCGCCGCTGGGTACTACAACGCGAGCAGTGTCGAGACTCGAGAGCGGATGATGGTGGCGATGCGGTCCACCGGAAGGGTGGCATCGACGACCAGGAACCGCTCGGGCTCGGCCGCGGCGAGGGCGAGGAAGGAGTCGCGCACACGGGTGTGGAAGTCGTCCTTCTCCGCCTCGAGTCGATCGAAGACCTTGTCGTCGGCGTCGAGCCGGGCGCGGCCGGCCGCGACGTCGAGGTCGAGGAGGATCGTCAGATCGGGCAGGAGTCCCTCCGCCGCCCAGAGCGACAGGTCGCGCACTTCGACGGCGTCGAGCACCCGGCCGGCGCCCTGGTAGGCGACGGAGGAGTCGAGGTAGCGGTCCTGGATGACGATCTCGCCGCGGGCGAGGGAGGGGCGAACGATCGTCGCGACGTTGTGGGCGCGATCGGCCGCATAGAGCAGGGCCTCGGCACGCGGGGCGATGTAGCCGCGGCTGTGCAGGATGATCTCGCGCAGCTCGAGGCCCAGTTCGGTTCCCCCGGGTTCGCGGGAGTGCACCACGATGCGGCCGTCGTCGACGAGCCAGCCCTCGAGCAGGACGGACTGGGTCGACTTGCCCGATCCGTCTCCGCCCTCGAGGGTGATGAAGAGACCGGGTGCCACTACTCTGCGGCCGGCTTCGCGGCGGCCGAAGCCGTCGTGCGTACCGGTGCCTTCCGCGCTGTGGGTGTGGTGGCGGCCGTTGCCTTGACCGGCGCCTTCTTCACCGCGACCTTCTTCACTGCAGCCTTCTTCACGGCGGGCTTCTTGACTGCGGGCTTCTTGACTGCGGGCTTCTTCGCGGCGGTGGCCTTCGCTGCGGTCGCGTCTGCACCGGCCGGCTTCTTCGCAGCGGGCTTGCGCACGGCCGTCTTCTTGACGACCGGGCCCTTCGCCCGCTTGTCGGCGAGAAGCTGGATGGCGCGTTCGAAGTCGATCTCCTCGACGGTCTCCCCGCGCGGGATCGTGGCGTTGGTGATCCCGTCGGTCACGTAGGCACCGAACCTACCGTCCTTGATACGGATGGGCTTGCCGCTCTCGGGGTCGGCGTCGAACTCCTTGAGCGCACTGGACGCCTTCCGAGCCCCGTACTTGGGCTGGGCGTAGAGCTCGATCGCGCCGGGGAGGTCGATCTCGAAGATCTGGTCCTCCTCGGTGAGCGAGCGGGTGTCGGCGCCTTTCTTCAGGTACGGCCCGAACTTGCCGTTCTGGGCGAGGATGTCCTCGCCCGTCTCGGGGTCCTGACCGACGGTGCGCGGAAGGGAGAGCAGTCGGAGCGCCGTCGCGAGGTCGACGGTCGCGAGGTCCATTGACTTGAAGATCGACGCGGTGCGCGGCTTGACGACGACGGCCTTCTTGACGGCCGGCTTGCGCTTGGGTTTCGTCGTCACGACCTCGCCGGTGGCGGGGTCGACGGTCTCGACGGGGGCGGCGACCTCCGGCTCCGGAACCAACTCGATCTCGGGCTCGAGCTCGGTCACGTAGGGGCCGAACCGGCCGTCCTTCGCCACGATCCGCTTGCCGTTGTCGGGGTTCAGTCCGATGACGCGGTCGTTGACGATGGGAGCGTCGATGAGCTCCTGCGCCTTCTCGGCGGTGAGCTCGTCGGGGGCCAGGTCGACCGGCAGGTTGACGCGGCGCGGGGTGGCCGGCTCCTCCCCCGGCTCGACCTCATCGGCCGCGACCTCGAGGTAGGGGCCGTACTTGCCGATCCGCAGGGTGATCTCGTCGGTCAGCACGATCGAGTTGATCGTGCGGGCGTCGATGTCACCCAGGTTGTCGATCACGTTGCGCAGGCCACGGTGCTTGTCGCTGCCGAAGTAAAAGCTGGTCAGCCAGGCCACCCGGTCTTCCAGTCCCCCGGCGATGCGGTCGAGGTCGTCCTCCATCGCAGCGGTGAAGTCGTACTGGATGAGGTCGCTGAAGTACTCCTCGAGCAGTCGGACGACCGAGAACGCGATCCAGTTCGGCACGAGCGACTGACCGCGCGGGGTCACGTACCCGCGGTCGATGATCGTGGAAATGATCGAAGCGTAGGTCGAGGGCCGGCCGATGCCAAGTTCCTCGAGCTTCTTGACGAGGCTCGCCTCGGTGTAGCGGGGCGGGGCGCTGGTCTCGTGACCCTTGGCCTCGACCTCGGCGATCGTCAGAGATTGCCCGACCGCGAGCGGGGGCAGCTTCGCCTCGGCCGGCTCGGCCGTGGCGTTGCGCTCCTCGTCGCGGCTCTCCTCGTAGGCGTGCATAAAGCCACGGAAGGTGATGACGGTACCGCTCGCGGTGAACTCGGCGACGGTGGGGCCGGCGCCGGGGAACGCCTCGAGGGGCTGGGTGACGGTGGCCGCGATGACGACGGAAGCGGTGAGTCCCTTGGCGTCCGCCATCTGCGAGGCGACGGTGCGCTTCCAAATCAGCTCATACAGCTTGATATCGTTGCCGCGGAGGGTGCTGGAGAGCTCGGCTGGCGTGCGGAAGGCCTCACCGGAGGGGCGGATCGCCTCGTGGGCCTCTTGGGCGTTCTTGTTCTTGCCGGTGTACGTCCGTGGCTTGTCCGGCACCGTGTCGGCGCCATAGAGCGACGCGGCCTGCGCGCGGGCGGCTGTGATGGCCTGCTGCGAGAGGTTCGGCGAGTCGGTTCGCATGTAGGTGATGTAGCCGTTCTCGTACAGTCCCTGGGCGACGCTCATCGTCTGCCGTGCGGTGAACCGCAGCTTGCGGGCGGCCTCCTGCTGCAGCGTCGAGGTCGTGAACGGGGCTGCAGGGCGGCGGGTGTACGGCTTCGACTCGACCGAGGTGACCTCGACGCCGACGGCGGGGTTGCGCAAGGCGGTGGCCAGCGACTCCGCGCTGACCGTGTCGAGGATGCGCACGTCGGACTTGAGCTGGCCGAGGTCGTCGAAGTCCTTGCCCTGGGCGATGCGGGCCCCGTTGACGCGGGCGAGTCGGGAGTCGAAGCCCGTGCCGGCCGCGGGGTCGAGGCGGGCGGAGAGGTCCCAGTAGCTGGCCGCGGTGAACGCGAGGCGCTCCTTCTCGCGGTCGACGACGAGGCGGGTGGCTGCGGACTGCACCCGTCCGGCCGACAGGCCGGGGCCCACCTTGCGCCAGAGGACGGGAGAGATCTCGAAGCCGTAGAGGCGGTCGAGGATACGACGGGTCTCCTGCGCGTCGACGAGGTCCTTGTCGATCTCGCGGGTGTTCTGCCGCGCCTGCTCGATTGCCTCGGCCGTGATCTCGTGGAAGACCATGCGCTTCACGGGCACCTTGGGGTTGAGCTCCTTCAGGAGGTGCCACGCGATGGCCTCGCCTTCGCGGTCCTCATCAGTTGCGAGATAGAGCTCGTCGGCGTTCTTGAGAGCGCGGCGCAGGTCGGCGACGGTCTTCTTCTTCTGGTCCGAGACCACGTAGTACGGCTCGAAGTTGTTCTCGACATCGACGGAGAACTTGCCGAGCGAGCCCTTCTTGAGTTCCGGCGGGAGGTTCTTCGGTTCGATGAGATCGCGGATGTGACCGACTGACGCCTGCACCTCATAGCCGTCACCGAGGTACTGGGCGATCGTTTTCGCCTTGGCGGGCGACTCGACGATTACCAGTTTCTTCGTGCCTGACACCTTGCTCCTCATTACCTGACGGGGCCATCCAAGAAACAAGCTGTTTCGCGCCCCGTCAGCGACACCCTACACAGTCATCTGTCACACGCACCCATTCCGCCCGCAATTTACGGTCGAAGCTCTGGTGCGAATGCCTCGCATGTGCTATCTGTTCCCGGACGTCGTCTCGACCTCATCGGGCGGCCCCGCGGTCGCCGTCGCGGTGATGGACCAGCGGATGCCGGGGACGACCGCGACCGCCGTGACGGACACCGAGACGGTGGCCAGCGCGCCGTCGACCCCGCAGTCGCCGAGACGAGCGCCGTTTCCGCTGGCCAGTGCCGCCGCCTCCTCGCAGGGGACGCCGGGGCGGAGGCCCGCCACGGCGTCGGCCGCGGCGAGGGCTGCGGCGTCCGCCGCGGCCGCCGCGCGCTCCCTGGCGACAAGCGCGGCGCCGAGGGGGAGCAGGAGCAGGCACGTCGCCAGCACCACTCCGGCGACGGCGAGGGCGAGCACCGACCCCGAGCCGGCCTCCGGGTCGTGTGGCACCGAGGTCACGGGATGCTCGCGGGCGAGCAGCTCGTCGCGGCCAGGGCGATCGAGACGAGGCCGGTCGGCGCCCTGGCGGTCGCGCTCACCCTGGCGCAGACGAGGGACCCGCGATCGATCACGGCGAGCGACGCGCCGGGGACGAGCGACGCGACCAGCCGCGGTGCACTGGCCGCGTCGCCACGCGCGAGGACGCGGGCCGCGACGGCCGCGGCGCCCTGGACTCGCATCTGCCGCTGGCACAGCTGCAGCGCCGACAGGCACAGGGCCAGCACCAGGATCACCGCGGGGAGCACCATCGCGAATTCGGCCGTGACGCTGCCGCGCTCTCCTGCCCCGCTGTTGCGCCTGCTCCGCCTCGCGCCCTCACGCGCGCTCCGATCTGCCCTATCCCGCGAAGGTGAGGGCACGGTGCACGAGGTCGGTCAGGATGGCCCGCACGTCATCGCTGCGCATGATGACGACGAGCAGTCCGGCGAATCCGACGGCCGCCATGGTGGCGATGGCATATTCCGCCGTGGCCGCACCGGTCTCGTCCGCCAGCCTGACCCGCCAGGATGCGGGCCGGCACGCCGGTGGCGAGGGGGTCAGATATCGGCGGGGCGGACGGAACTCGCGCGCGGCAGTCGACCCACGGCCGACCATGGAGTTGTGTGTGATTGGGGGGCGATCAGTCATCGCATTCCTCTATTCCTGCAGTGGCTCCCGTCGATTGTTCCGCCGTCCGGCCGCCGTCCTCGCACGTCACCGACATCGGTGGAGAACACCACCGAAGCGGGGACTGGGGACGGCGAGTCACGGTCAGAAGCCGGAGATCGTCGAGGTGATGACCGAGATCACGAGGGGGGCGACGCCGAGCAGCATAAAGGAGGGGAGAACACACACTCCCAGCGGCAGCATCAGCGTGACCGACAGGCTCGAGGCGCGCCGTTCCGCGTCGCTTCTGGCACGGCGCCGGAACTCCTCGGCCTCGCTGCGCAGCAGGGCTGCAGCCGGCACCCCTGCCCGGAACGACAGGTCGAGCACGTCGGCGATCGCCTCCGCCGATCCTCCGCGGGTCAGGCCGAACCGGTCGACGGCCGCGGCGACCGCTTCGAGGGCGCGCGGTATCGAAGATCCGCCGGAGACCGCGACCGCTGTGAGGTCGAGGTCGAGGCCGGGGGTGGACGTCGTCGGACGGGCTCGTCGCACGAGGAGGCGCGTCCACAGGCCGCCGCCGGCGAACAGGAGCGTTCCGAGGACGAGGCAGATGGTGCCGGGGAAAGTCGTGACAAGAGCGCCCACCGTGTCGAACCCCAGGACGAGCCCGAAGAAGATGCCGACGACGGGCAGGGCCATCACCACCCTCGATGTCGCACGCGGTCCGGCGAGCGCGGTGTCCACGTCACGCTGGGCCGCGGCGAGGGAGCGCAGGGATCCGGCGAATTCGGCCAGCGTCGGAGCGAGCGGCGCACCGGCCTCGGTGGCCACCTGCCAGGCGGCGGCGAGACCCCGCCAGGCGTCCCCCTCGAGATCGGACGCGCGTGCGGCGCCCCGTGACGCCCCGCCCAGGAAGGTGCCGCCCCGGGATGCGCCGCCCGCCGCGTGGCCCGCCGACCCGCCCACGGCCGCGATGATGGCGTCGGCGATCGGGATACCACCCTCGGCCGCCGCCGCGACCGAAGACGCGATCGACGGTTGCGCGCCGGTCGGGGATGAGGCCGAGCTGAGGTACCGCCAGCTCGAGGCGGGAGGCACCCCAGCGGCGAGCAGAACCGCGAGTCTCTGCACGGTCGAGGCGACGGTCAGCTCGACAGTCGAGTCGACCGGCACCGCCTGGCTCGCGCGGCTGTCACGCCCTCTCCTTCTATAGAGAAGAGACCGAGCGCCGCGGAACACCATCAGAGCCCGCCGATCACGGCGAGGTGGCCGCGGGGGTCGAGGCCGAGGCGCCCGATCTGCGCGATACGACGACGCGTCCTGGTGCGCTCGAGATGCAGCACTGCGTGGATCGCGCTGACGGCCTGGCGGGCGATCGCCGGCGGGTCGAGCCCGGCGAGGGCGCCGAGCGCCTCGAGTCTGGCCGGCACGTCGTCGAGGGAGTTGGCGTGAAGGGTGCCCGCTCCGCCGTCGTGCCCGGTGTTGAGTGCGGACAGTAGTTCTCTCACCTCGGCACCTCGGCACTCGCCGAGCACCAGCCGGTCGGGTCGCATGCGCAGCGCCTCTCGCACGAGGCGTTCCAGCCCGATCTCCCCCGCCCCCTCGAGGTTGGCCTGCCTCGTCTCGAGGGACACGAAGTGGGGGTGGTCCACGCGCAGCTCCGCAACGTCCTCGATGGCGATGATGCGGTCGCCGGGCGGGGCGAGGGCGAGGAGGGCGGAGAGCGTCGTCGTCTTGCCGCTGCCCGCCGCCCCGGTGATGAGCACGTTGCGGCGGCGCGCGATGAGCCCGCGCACCACCTCCACGGGAACGGCGTCGAAGAAGCCGCCCGACTCGAGCTCGCCGACCGTGACGGGGTCGATGCGGGGGAGTCGGATCGAGAGGAGGGTGCCGGCAGCCGAGACCGGGGGCAGGACCGCGTGCACCCGGATCCCGGCATGCAGGCGCACGTCGACACAGGGGGTCGCCTCGTCGATGTGCCGCCCACCGAGCCCGACGAGCCGCACCGCGAGCGACCGGGCGGCCGCCTCGTCGAGCCGCAGCCCGTCGACGCGTATCGGCCCGCTCCCGCGGTCCACCCACGTGCCGCCAGCCCCATTGAGGAACACGTCGGTCACCTCGGCCTCGGCGACCAGAGAGGCCAGCGGCCCGAACTCCTCGAGCCACGCCCCCGCCAGCCCGAGCCGGGCACGCGCTGGGGCCACCGGTACCGCCACAACGGATGTCGGCATCGCAGACCGACCAGTCGCCGGCGCGACATCCGCTGGGGACTTCGCAGCCGAAGCCACGAGCTCACCCCGCGGCCGGGCGACGAAACGCGGGGAATCGAGCATTCGCCGAGTCTCGCCCCGCCCGCCTGCCCGGTGGGCAACGCGCCCGGACCGGCGGAAAAACACCCCGAGCCAGCCCCTGGGGAGGGCCCGACCGCGGCGGACACTGCACCGGCAAACCGGCCGTTAACGATTGAGGGGCGGCACCGGTTGGGGGAAACAGATGCCGCCGCAGCAGTGCCCGATTTGGGGGAAACCGATTGGCACTACTTGTTGAAAATGAATTCAACGGATTTAGTGTAACGCAGGCCAAATGAAGCGCAAGTGGGAGTTTTCTCCCTGTACTTTTGGGTGTAGGGGTTCGCCGAGACCGGTGATGATGCCCTCCGCGACGTACCCGCAACCTCCGCACAAATAGGGTCGGGCCAGCAATCCGAGCGCCCGCTCCGGTGAGATCAAAGAGGATCAATTCATGCCCAGCAATTCCATCGACAGCTTGCTCCATGAAGAACGACGCTTCCCGCCCTCGGCGGAGTTCACCAGCACCGCCGTCGCGCAGGCCGACCTGTATGCGCAGGCTTCGGCCGACCGGCTCGGGTTCTGGGCCGAGCAGGCGAAGACCCTGCTCGACTGGGAGACCGACTTCACCGAGACCCTCGACTGGTCCAACCCGCCGTTCGCCCGCTGGTTCGCCGACGGCACCCTCAACGTGGCCTACAACTGCCTCGACCGCCATGTCGAGGCCGGCAACGGCGACCGCATCGCGATCCACTGGGAGGGCGAGCCCGGCGACAGCCGCGCGATCAGCTACGCCGAACTCACGGCAGAGGTCAAGCGCGCGGCCAACCTGCTGACGAGCCTCGGCATCGGCAAAGGCGACCGAGTCGCCGTGTACCTGCCGATGATCCCCGAGGCCGTCGTCACCATGCTCGCCGTCGCCCGAATCGGCGCCGTGCACACCGTCATCTTCGGCGGCTTCAGCTCGGAAAGCCTGCGCTCGCGCATCGACGACGCCAATGCCAAGCTCGTGGTCACCGCAGACGGAGGCTGGCGCAAGGGCAAGGTGTTCCCGCTCAAGGCGGCCGTCGACGGCGCCCTCGTGGGCCACGCCGGCAGCGTGACCAACGTGCTCGTCGTCAAGCGCGGCAACAACGACGTCACCTGGACCCAGGGCCGCGACCTCTGGTGGCACGAGGCGCTCGAGACCGTCGAGGCCGAGCACACGGCGGAGGCCTTCGAGGCCGAGACCCCGCTATTCATCCTCTACACCTCCGGCACGACCGGCAAGCCGAAGGGAATCCTGCACACGAGCGGCGGCTACCTCACCCAGGCGGCGTTCACGCACAAGAACGTCTTCGATCTGCACCCCGACACCGATGTGTACTGGTGCACAGCGGATGTCGGCTGGATCACCGGTCACAGCTACGTGGTCTACGGACCCCTCGCCAACGGCGCGACGCAGGTGCTCTACGAGGGCACACCAGACACCCCGCACCCCGGCAGGTGGTGGGAGATCATCGAGAAGTACGGCGTCAGCATCTTCTACACGGCACCCACCGCCATCCGCTCGTTCATGAAGATCGGGCGCGAGATCCCGAACAAGTTCGACCTGTCGTCGCTGCGGGTGCTCGGCTCGGTCGGCGAGCCGATCAACGCCGAGGCGTGGGTCTGGTACCGGGACATCATCGGCGGCGGGACCACCCCGATCGTCGACACCTGGTGGCAGACCGAGACGGGTGCGATCATGATCGCCGCCCTGCCGGGGGTCACCACCCTCAAGCCGGGCAGCGCCCAGGTGCCGATCCCCGGAATCAAGATCGACGTGCTCGGCGAGGACGGCACCCGCGTCACTCCCCCGAACGGCGGGCTGCTGGTGGTGTCCGAACCGTGGCCGTCGATGCTGCGCGGCATCTGGGGCGACCCGGAACGCTTCACGGAGACCTACTGGGCGCGGTTCGAGGCGCTGGAGGGGTCGAAGTACTTCGCCGGCGACGGTGCGCATGTCGACAAGGACGGCGATATCTGGCTGCTTGGGCGCGTCGACGACGTGATGAACATCTCGGGGCACCGCCTGTCGACCGCCGAGATCGAGTCGGCGATCGACTCGCACCCGATCGTCGCGGAGTGCGCCGTGGTCGGGGCAGCGGATGATGCGACCGGGCAGGCCGTCGTCGCCTTCGTGATCCTGCGCTCGAAGCACTCGGAGTCGCAGTCGCCCGACGAGGCGTCCGCCCTGCTGCGTGCACACGTGACCGAGAAGATCGGCGCGATCGCGCGCCCCCGGCAGATCTTCATCGTCAACGAGCTGCCGAAGACCCGCTCGGGCAAGATCATGCGCCGTCTGCTTCAGGACGTCGCGGAGGGCCGCGAGATTGGCGACACCACGACCCTCGCCGACACCGCCGTCATGCAGATCATCTCGGACAAGATGAAGTAGCCGGGCACTCCGACGAAGAAGGGCCCTTCCTCGCGAGTGCGGGAGGGCCCTCCTCTGTGCGGGTCAGGCGCCGACGGATGTCAGGCGAACTCGAGCACCAGCTCGATCTCCACCGGGGCGTCCAGCGGCAGGACCGCGACACCGACGGCGCTGCGTGCGTGACGGCCGGCCTCGCCGAAGATCTCCCCGAGCAGATGGCTCGCACCGTTCACGACCTGCGGCTGCCCCGAGAAGTCGGGGGCGGAGGCGACGAATCCGACGACCTTCACGATTCGAGTCACGCGGTCCAGCGACCCGATCACCGACTGAGCCGCCGCGAGGGCGTTGAGAATGCAGACCGCCGCGAGCTCGTTGGCGCGCTCCGGCGACACCTCGGCACCAACCTTGCCGGTCTCGAGCAGTGTGCCGTCGCGCATGGGGAGCTGGCCGGAGGTGAAGACGAGGTTGCCGGAAGTCGTGGCCGGAACGTAGGCGGCGACTGGCACCACCACTGAGGGGATCGTGACCCCCAGCTCGGCGAGGCGGTCGTCGATGGCCGACATCAGGCGTTCCCCGTCTTCTCTCGCTTGAGGTAGGCAACGAGGCCGCCCTCCGGGCCCGGAACGACCTGGACGAGTTCCCACCCGTCGTCCCCCCAGTTGTTGAGGATCGCCGCGGTGGTGTGGATCATGAGGGGGGTCGTGAGGTACTCCCAGTTGGGCATCGTGGAATCCGTTCAGATCGAAAGACAGGGAAATGACTTACCCTGATGATATGTCTGCCCAAAAAACGACGCCCGGTGGTGCCCTCGCAGCCTTCCTCGGCCTCATCGGTTTCAGCGTCGTCGCCGGCGTTCTCGTCACGGCGATGGTCACCCCGGCCCTCGCCGTCGCGAGCACCACGGCCAACAACACGGTGGGCATCTTCGAGGACCTCCCCGACTATCTCGACTTCGGGCAGCTCTCCCAGCGCAACACCCTGTGGGCGACCCAGGGCGGGCAGCCCGTGGCGTTCGCTCAGGTCTTCGACCAGAACCGCGAGGAGGTGACCTGGGACAACGTCTCCCAGTTCGCCAAGGACGCCGCTGTCGCCGGTGAGGACGAGCGTTTCTACACCCACGGCGGGGTCGACATGGCCGGCATCGCCCGCGCCGCGCTCAACAATGTGACGAGCTCGAGCACGCAGGGCGCCTCGACGCTGACCCAGCAGCTCGTCAAGAACCTGCTCATCGCCGACGCGCTCAACGAGTCGGACCCGGACGTGCGCTCCCAGAAGATCGCGGAGGCCCAGGCCAACAGCCTCGACCGCAAGCTCAAGGAGGCGAAGCTCGCGATCGGTCTCGAGAAGCGGTACACCAAGCAGGAGATCCTCCTCGGCTACCTGAACATCGCCGGCTACGGCGGCAACACCTATGGCATCGAATCGGCCGCGCAGCAGTACTACTCGACTTCGGCCAAGGACCTCACACTCGCGCAGGCCGCGAGCCTCGTCGCGATCGTGCAGTCACCGAACACGCGCAAGCCGGACAGCCCCGACAACTGGGCGGCCAACCAGTCCCGGCGCGACGCGATCCTCGGCAACATGTTGACTCAGAAGCTTGTTGACCAAGCGCAGTACGACGAGGCCATCGCCACTCCGGTCAATGAGACGACGGTGCATGTGAGCGTGCCCCAGCAGGGCTGCCAGAACGCGACAGCTGCGGCGCACTTCTGCAGCTACGTCGTGAACAACATCGACAAGCTCGAGGCCCTCGGCGCCAACGCGGAGGAGCGCCGCGCCAACTGGAAGATCGGCGGCTACGACATCTACACGTCGATCGACCTCGACCAGCAGTCCCTGGCCGAGCAGACACTCGCCCGCTACACCCCGGCCAACGAGACCCGATTCCAGCTCGGCAGCGCGATCTCGACCATCCAGGTCGGCACCGGGCGGATCGTGGTGATGGCCCAGAACAAGGGCTTCAACAGCACGGACACCGCCGACGCCACCCAGACCTCGGTGAACTTCAACACCGACGCGAGCAATGGCTCCTCGACCGGCTTCCAGCCCGGGTCGACCTACAAGCTTTTCACCCTGGTCAACTGGCTGCAGAACGGCCACGGCCTCAACGAGTTCGTCGACGGTTCGCCCCGCACCTACTCGCTCCCGGCGAAGTGCTCCGACGTGGTCCCCAACCTGTTCCGGAACGACGGCAACACCAACTTCGGACGGATCAACGTGCTGCGTGCCACCGCACAGTCTGTGAACGCCGCGTTCGCCAACATGGCCTCCCAGCTCGACCTCTGCGACATCCGCGACACGGCGGTGTCGATGGGCATGCACCGTGCGGACGGCGGAGAGCTGAAGACGAACCCGACGATGATCCTCGGCACCGACGAGGTCGCGCCCCTCTCCGTCGCGAACGCCTACGCGACCGTCGCTTCGGGCGGCATCCTCTGCCAGCCGATCGCGGTCGACAAGGTGGTCGACGCCTCCGGCGCCGAGCTCGTCGGTCAGTCGCAGGACTGCTCCCAGGCGATCACCCCCGACGTGGCCGCCGCCGCCGCCACCGCCCTCCAGGGAGTGATGAACGGAGGTACCGGCAACGCGGCGAACCCGAGGGACGGCACCCCGCTGATCGGCAAGACCGGAACGGCCGACGCCGTGCACACCTTCCTCGCCGCGGCCAGCACCAGGCTCGCCACCGCCGCCTGGATCGGCAACATCGTCGGCACCCAGGACCTGAGGCGGATCACCGTCGGCGGGGTGAACGGCGGCAGGCTGCGTTTCCCGATCATGAGGGAGGTGCTCACCTCGCTCGACGCGAGCGCGCTCGGCGCCGACGCGGCGGCGTTCCCGACTGCGTCGCGGGCGCTGCTCACCGGCACCACGCAGGCCGTGCCGAACGTCGCCGGACAGTCGCCAGACAACGCCAGGGTGCTCATCGAGAGCCTCGGCCTGTCATACTCGCTCGGGGGGACCGTCGCGTCCGAGCTCCCGGCCGGCCAGGTCGCCTCGACCGACCCGGGAGCCGGCAGCCTCGTCTCGCGCGGCAGCCAGATCACCGTCTCGACGAGCGACGGCACCCTCTCGACCACAGTGCCCAACGTGGTGGGCGAGAGCCAGGCCGATGCGGTGCGGGCGCTCAACGCCGCCGGATTCGACGCGGCCAGATACACCTACACCTATGTCGAGAGCAGCCCGGAGAACGTCTGCGACGTCACCTCGGTGAGCCCGGCCGCCGGCGGGACCGCCGCGAAGTCCGCCGCCATCACCCTCACCGTGAATGGCGGGGTGCTCGGCGCCGCGGCTCCCAGGTGCACCTGATGAGTCGCGGCGGATCGGCCGTCGCGGCAGCCGCCGCGATCGGTCTCGGCGCGCTCGCCTGGGGCGCCCTGGTCGAACGGAACGCATTCACGCTGAGGCGGGAGACCCTGCCGGTGCTCGCCCCGGGAGCTCGCCCCCTGACGATCCTGCACCTCGCCGACCTGCACATGGCACCCTGGCAGCACGCCAAGCAGGACTGGATCCGCGACCTCGCCATCCACGAGCCCGACCTGGTGGTGAACACGGGAGACAATCTCGGCCATCGCGACGGAATCGACGGAATAGAACGCGCCCTCGAGCCCTTCCGCGGAGTCCCCGGTGTCTACGTGCACGGGTCCAACGACTATGTCGGCCCGGTGCTCAAGAGCCCCTTCTCCTACTTCAAGGGGCCATCGCTGGCCTCGAGCAAGCGGGAAGATCTCGACACCGCGGGCCTTGAGGCCTATTTCGACGGTCTCGGCTGGCTGAACCTCAACAACACCGCGCGGGCGATGTCGATCAAGGGCTCCCGGCTGGAGTTCATGGGTGTCAACGACCCGCACATCGGCCTCGACCGGCTCGACAAGCTGCCGGGAGCCCTCGACGAGCTGCGGGAGAACGTGGGCTGGCAAGACGAGCCGGGCGGTCCCGACATCGTCAGCATAGCCCTGGCCCACGCCCCCTACCGCCGTGTGCTGAACTCCCTCGTGACCAATGGGGCGGATGTGATCTTCGCCGGGCACACCCATGGCGGCCAGGTCTGCGTGCCCGGCTACGGGGCGCTGGTGACCAACTGTGACATCCCCCGAGACCAGGTGCGCGGTCTCAGCCTGTGGCACCACGCCCTTCGCGCCGCCTACCTCAACGTCTCGGCCGGACTCGGAACGTCGATCTACGCCCCGGTTCGTTTTGCCAGCAAACCGGAAGCCGTCCTGGTGACATTAACCGGTGACGATTTCAGCTATTCTGGTTGAGCACGTGCGGGAGTTCTGCTCCCGGCCGTGAGATCGGGGTGTGGCGCAGCTTGGTAGCGCGCTTCGTTCGGGACGAAGAGGTCGTGGGTTCAAATCCCGCTACCCCGACACAGACAGAACGCCCTCCGCAAGGAGGGCGTTTTGTCGTTCTTGCCTGGGGCGACAGACACAACGCCCTCCGCGAGGAGGGCGTTGTGTCGTTGCCGCCCGGGTGGGCTGGCCGAGACCGGCTAGTTGACCGACCGGCGGCGCGTGATCATGCGGGCCGCGACGAGGATGACGCCGAGGGCGAGGATCCCGCCTCCGGCGAGAGCGAGACCGACCGGCACGTTGCCGCCGGTCTTCGCGAGCGCCGTGGTGCCGGTGCTGATCAGGGTGGCCGACAGAACGGCGACGGTGACCCCGCCGCTCGCACTCGCCGAGGTACCAGTGATCGTGTAGTTCCCCGTGGCCGATGCGGGCACGGTGACCCTGGCCACCACGGAGCCTGACGGGTCCACAACCGCGGGTGCGGTGGCCCCGGTGGAGCGTGCTCCCGAGATCGACATCGTCGAAGCTGATGCTGCGGTGCCGGCGACCGACACCGAGACGGCCTCTCCGGGCTCGAAGTAGTCGCCGTGCCACGTGACGGTGACGGTCTCTCCCGGCGACAGCGAGTAGGTGTCTGCCGTCACGGTGCTGCCCGAGACATAGGGGTCCGCGAATGCGGCGGTGGGGGCGGATAGGAGGGCGACTGAGGCGACAGCAAGTACTGCCATGGTGCGACGAAGCATCTTCGGGGGATCCTTGGTATTCATAGCGCGGGGGCGCACGGTCCCGCGGTTCGCCATGGGGTAAGCACGACGCCAGCGGGGCTCAGAGGGGGACGCTCCGCTGGCAGATGACTGCACCGCGGAGCCTGAGTGAGGATATCGTACCTCTCTCAGGGCTCCGTTGGAGCATTAATTATCACTTTTCCCTCACGAATCAGCGGGGTCATCCGCACGGCTGCCTCGCCCGAGCTCGGGGATGACGCACCCTCGAGGTCGACCGACACCGTGGCGACCTCGCCGGGCGCCAGTTGCACGATCACCTGCGCGACGCCGCGCCCGAAGTCCTGCTCGACCTGGGCCTCGACGGGCACCCCGTTGAGGCGGGTGGCGGTGACGTGCGACCCGACCGGCCCGTAGACGAGCACCCGGGTGCGCACCGACCCCGGTGGCACCCCGTAGACGCCGCCTCCGGTCACATAGGCGGAGAGCGAAGTGGCCGCGTCGGCCGGTGCCGAGCTGGAGACCGCGACATCCGCTCGATACGATCCCGGATCGGCGCCGCTGGTGACGGTGGTCGCCGCATCGAGGTAGTAGTCCATCTTCGCGCCGGACGCGTCGTTCAGGTACACCCCGATCAGGTCTCCCCCCGCGTTGGTCTTCGGCAGGGTGCCGGCGAAGTGGGTGCCGGCGAGCACCTTCTGCTCCGCCTCCCGGGTGTTCCAGATCAGGATCCGGCGCTCGGAACTGGCCTTCGCGAGGGCGTCGCGCAGCTCGCCCTGGTCGAGGCTGCCGGTCGCGATCGCCGAGAACACCGCCTGGGCCGCGTCAGCGAAGACCGAGTCCTGGGTGACCGGGTCGGGATACTTGGCGTAGACACCGGAGAGCAGGAAGTCGACGACGGTCTTCGAGTCGAGCACGTCGCCCGTCGACACCGTCACGGGCCCGGTCGCCTTGAGGATGTAGGAGAGCGCGACCGGATCGATCGAGATGACCCCGTCGACGCTCACCCCCTTCTCCCTCCGCCACATCTCGCGGGCCAGGGCCGCGGCCGTCGGAAAGTCGGGCGTCTCGTTGACGTCCTGCATGAACTGCCCGACCTCGGGGTGCAGGCTCGCCGTGGCGCGGTCCAGCGGCAGGACAGGAGCGGGATAGTGCGGGAACTTCGTCGCGGAGCTCTGCTCGCCCAGCGAGAACCTCCCCTTCGACGTGTTCACGATGGCGAGGGCGCCGGGGAGGCCCCCGGTGGCGCGCACCTCGGCATTGTTCTGGAACATCAGGAGGTAGGTGCGGTCCTCGGTCGTGCCGAGCATCGCCGGGAGGAGGGTGGCGACGTTCGACGCGGTCGCAACCGAGACCGCGGCGTTGTTGACGACCGAGTCGACGCGGGCGACCGCGTCCGTGACGGCCCCGATCGTCGCCGACGTGTCGATCGCGGCCAGGTCCCTCTGGGCCTCCCGCATGATGCGGTCGGCTGTCTCGAGGGTGGGAGCGGCGTCGATGAGCGGCTGCACCTGGAATGCGCCGTCGACGGGCCCGAGGGTGCCGGCCTCGAAAGTCACGGCGAGCGAGGCGAGGGGCAGCAGTCCCGTGCCGATGATGTGGTCGATCGTCACCGTCACCTGCCGGAAGGCCGTCAGGTTCGGGCCGACGAAGGGCACGGACTGCGCGATCGCGTAGATCGGGTCGGAGGTGAGAGCGGATGCCGCTCGGGCATGATTGGCCAGCTCGACGATCGACGCGCCGGTGGCCGACTGGTCCCCGGCGATGAGCGCGGCCTTGACCTTCTCGGCGAGGGGCACCGTCGCCTCCAGCTCGTTCTTGGCCAGGAGCGACCGAGCGCCGACCCAGACCGTGGCGGCGACGAGCGCGACCAGGAAGAGGATGACCACTCCCCAGATGATCCGTCGTGTGCGCGCGCCTGACCATTGAACCGATGACATTGCGACAGTTAATCAGAAACGCCTGCCGCGGGACACCACCGGCGCATCACGGTCTTGTCCCGCCTCCGGGGGGTTAAGCTGTCAGGCGAAATCGGCGTCCGGGGCCGACCCGTAGCTGAAGTCCACCCTCGGGCGGCGTCCGCTGTTGAGCACCCCGCCGCTCTCCTCGAGGTAGCAGGCCCCGCAGAGCGACTCGTATCTCACCTCATCGAATCCCACCACGCTGGTGTCGATTGCGACCTGGTCGCCGTCGAAGATGAACCGCTCCCCGATCCTCCGCGCGTTGAACACGGCCTTGCGCCCGCACCGGCAGATGGTCTTGAGCTCCTCGAGCGAATGAGCCACCTCGAGCAGGCGCCGGCTGCCCGGGAACGCGACCGTCTGGAAGTCGGTGCGGATGCCGTAGGCGAGGACAGGCACCCCGTCGAGGATCGCGATGCGCAGCAGGTCGTCTACCTGGGTCTCGGTGAGGAACTGCGCCTCGTCGACGAGAAGGCAGCTGACATCGAGCCCGGTCTCGCGCCGCACCCTGCCACGCTGAGCGGCGAACGCCGCGCCCGCGTCCTCGGTGGGCGCGAGGACGAAGTCCACCGGCCGACTGACCCCGAGGCGCGACACGATGGCTGACTCCCCCTTCGTGTCGATCTGCGGCTTGGTGAGGAGCACCTGCTGGCCGCGTTCCTCGTAGTTGAATGCCGCCTGCAGCATCGCGGTGCTCTTACCGCTGTTCATCGCCCCGTAGCGAAAGTAAAGCTTGGCCACTTACTCGAGGTGTCCGTCCTCGGCCGCTCTCCGGATCAGATCCGCTTTCTTGCTGGCCGGTCGATTTGCGCGCGCGTATTTCTCGCGCACGCGGCGAAGGTAGGTCTTGGCAGTCTCGTACTGCACGTTCATGCGCCCGGCGACCTCGGTGGTGCTGAGACCGGACACGTACAGCTTAAGGGCGGCCGTCTCCCCCGCGCTGAGCTTGGGGCGCACCCGCACCATGGCGCCGCTCGGCAGCGGCCTCCAGTCTGTGCGCGGATGGGCATCGCGCTGCACCCCCATCACCTTGCGGGCCTCGTTCATCATCTCCGACATCGACTGCTCCTTGGAGAGGAATGTCGACGCGCCGGCATCGAGCGCCCGCTGCCGCGCCTCCGCGGTGTCGAGCCCGCTCATCACGATGACCTTCGCCCCGGCCGCCCGGCAGGTGCGCACCCGCGCCTCGATCGATACGTGGTCCTTGAGCTGGAAGTCCATCAGCACGAGTTCCGTGGGGAAATTGTTGCTGTGCACCAGTTCGAGCCAGGTGTGCGCGCTGAGGGTGAGGTCGAAGTCCGGCGCGTTGGTTCCGATCCAGGTGCTCATGGTGTCGAGCAGCATCTCGTGGTCGTCGAGGATCGCGAGACGGACGCGGCGGGGGGACTGTTCAGGGTCGGACATAGCTAAACCTAACGATCAGATCGGAGTGGTGGAAGTCGAACGAGAAGCGGATGAACGCGATTTTCATCACGGCGAAGAACGGATCGTAACGCACCCTGAGAGAGTGTTCGCTGGTGTCGAGCCGCGCTGAGAGCACCCCGACGCAGCCGTCGTCGTCCCGGGCGAGGGTGATGGAGAAGCCACCGGAGACGGTCGGATCGTCGTCGATCGCGCCGATCAGCGCCCGGAGGGCGGTGCGCTCGTTGATGTCCATCCCGGCCGCGAGCAGCTGGGAGTCGTCGACGATGTTCGCGGAGCGGGCCGAGCGGGAATCCCGCTCCACGATCGCGGTGAGCCAGCTGCGGTCGGCGTCGGCGACCATGATCCCGCGGATCGCCCCGGCGATCGCCCTCGCGCGCTCCCGGTCGTCGTCCGTGACCCGGGTGCGCTCGAGCAGGTCGGTGAAGAACGGCACCACGTCCCGCTCGAGGATCGTCAGGCGGTCCTGGTGCACGGACTGCGCGATATTGTCGCGCAGCTCGTCGGCAAGGGCGTCGGATGCGACATCCGCTCTCGCCTGCCAGCGCTGCAACGCCTCGATGGTGCGCCGCGAGAAGGTCGCCGCTCCATAGCAGACAGCGAGGATCCCGGCGGACGACACGACCGCGCTGGCGCGGGCGGGCAGGGCGGCGTCGGTCAGCGTGGCGTGGACGTAGATCATACCCCCGACGGCGATCGCGAGCACGGTACCGTAGGCGGCGATCTCCCGGGGCGGACGGTAGGGCGACATCGCGAGGATCACGATGCCGAAGGCCATCGGCGCCCAGTGGTCGCGGGTGAAGGCATCGGTTGACCAGCCCGCCCAGGTCGAGACCGCGAAGGAGGCGAGCAGGAGCACCTGCACGGCGGCGTGGGTGCGGGAGGTGAGCGTGGTGCCGGTTACCCCCGCCGAGCGGCCGACCACCAGGCAGGGGATGACGAATACGGCGAACCCGAGGGCGGCCAGCGGCAGGTTCGCGCCGTCGATGACCTGGAACGCGGACTTCACGAGCGCCCAGGCCACGCCGATCACCAGCAGCACGATGGTCATCCGCTGGACACCGCGGGTGCCCGCCGGGTCGAGCTGGTGTCGGGTGAGCTGGGAGGTCGTCATGATCCACTCCGCAACGCCGGGACACCGGTTCGGGAGACGGGCATGGGAACCCTCAGCACTACGGACGTTCCCCGGCCCGGTGTGGACCAGATCTGGCCGCTGCCGCCGACCGCCTCGATACGGCCGAGAACTGAGTGGCGCAGGCCGAAGCGGTCGGTGCCGATCGAGGACGGTTCGAACCCGCGTCCGCTGTCCACGACCATCAGCAGCAGTTCCGTGCCGGAGGAGTGCACCGCGACCTCGGCGACGCGGGTGCCGGAGTGGGCGAGCACATTGACGAGGCACTGCTTGACGGCGCGCCCAAGCTCGCGCGACGGCTCGACGTCGAGCAGGGCGAGGGAGGCGAGATCCCCTGTGGCGTCGACGTCGAGGCCGAGGGCGGACGCCTCCATGATCGCCTCGTAGACGGCCGTCGATTGCCAGCCGGAATCCTCCTGGGCGCCATCCGCCGCCTCCGTGTCGGAGAGCCAGACCGGGGACGCCAGGAGGGAGAGGTCCTGGCGGATCTGCTCGGCGAGCAGCGGGTTCAACTCGCCGCTGGTCGAGGCGGAGATCGCCGTGAGCTGGTTGAGCACGGTGTCGTGGAGCAGAGCGGCCGCGCGCACCTCGATCTTGTGCCGCAGGGCGGCGACGAGCTCCTCGCGTGCTGCGGTGTAGAGCGAGGCCTGGGACCGGTCGGCGCCGCGCTGCCCGACGAGGGTGGTGGCGAGCACGAAGAGGACCACCACGAACGCGGCGAACGTGGTCTCGTCGAACACGTACTCCCCGCGCGCCTGGGCGATGGCGATCGCCGATGCGGACTCGGCGAGCGCGAATCCACCGAGGCACCAGAGGAGGCCGGAGCTGGGCCGCGCACCGGTGCCTCCCACGAGCAGCATCGCGATCTTGGGGAAGGCGACGGTCACTGCGCCGGTGATCCCGACGAGCTCGATCTGGCTGGCGATTGTGAGACTGAACCAGTAGACCGAGGCGGTGCCCACCACGAGGTACACCACACCGAAGAGCTGGGTCTTGAGCGCCTCGGCAAGGGCGAGGGCGACGGCCATCGGCATCATGGCGACGAGCGCCGGCCACATGATGAGCCCGGTCCACCGTGTCTCGTAGACGACCGCGAGCACCATCGCCGCGGCGATGCAGACGAATGCGGTGGTGTGCATCCCGCTGATGAATGACCGGCTGGTGGTACGAGGCGCAAGGTGGGCGGGCAGACCTATCGTCACGTGCCCTCCCTGTTCGATACTTTCGAATACAGGCTAATGGACTGTCTCGTGAAAATGTACCCCTTTTTCAGGAGTTAAGATCCGTGCTATATGTGGCGCGCCCACCTAGCTGTCACCCGTCGAGGAAATGAGGCTGATTCAGGCGATCGCGAGGGACTTCTTCGTCGAGGTGAGAGTCTTTTTCGCGAGGGCGGAATTCTCGGCGAGGGGGGTGCCGAAGCTCGGGATCATCTTCTTGATCTGGGGAGTCCAGGCCGACATCCGCTCGGGGAAGCACTGCTCGAGCACCGTCAGCATGATCGGAACGGCGGTCGAGGCGCCGGGGGACGCTCCGAGGAGGCCAGCGATGGTCCCGTCAGCGGCGGTGACGACCTCGGTGCCGAACTGCAGCACCCCTCCCCGCTCGTTGTCTTTCTTGATGACCTGCACCCGCTGGCCCGCGGTGATCTCGTACCAGTCCTCGGGCTTGGCATCGGGCATGAACTCCTGGAGGGCGGCGAACTTCTCCTTGCGGCTGGCCAGAACCTGCTTGACGAGGTACCAGGTGAGGTCGAGGTTGTCGCGGCCGACGGCGAGCATGGGAAGGAGATTGTGCGGGCGGATCGACAGGGCCAGATCGAGGATCGACCCGGACTTGAGGAACTTGGGGCTGAAGCCGGCGTAGGGGCCGAACATGAGGCTTGCCGTGCCGTCGACCACGCGCGTGTCGAGGTGGGGCACCGACATAGGCGGGGACCCGACCGCAGCCTTGCCGTAGACCTTCGCGCGGTGGCGGGCGACGAGCTCCGGGTTGTCGGTGCGCAGGAACTGGCCGCTCACCGGAAAGCCGCCGAAGCCGCGCGCCTCGGGGATGCCCGACTTCTGCAACAGCGATAGCGCGCCGCCGCCCGCACCGACGAAGACGAACTTCGCCGGGACGGTGGTACGGGTGAGTCCGATCTCCTCGCGCAGCTTGATCAGCCAGGTGCCGTCGGCCTGCTTCTTGAGCCCGGTGACGGTGTGGTCGGTCTTGAGGTCCGCGCCGTTCTCGGTGAGGTAGTCGAAGAGCCCGTGGGTGAGCGCGCCGAAGTCGACGTCGGTTCCGGCGTCGATGCGGGTGGCCGCGATCTTCTGCGACTTGAGGCGCCCGGTGATCATGGTGGGAGCCCAGGAGCGGATGACGGCGGCGTCCTCGCTGTACTCCATGCCGGTGAATAGCGGGTGGCCCTTGAGCGCCGCGTGCCGTTTGCGCAGGTACTCGACGTTCTTCTCGCCCCACACGAAGCTCATGTGGGGCACCGGGTTGATGAAGGCCTGCGGGTCGGGCAGCAGCTCCTTGCCGACGAGGTAGGACCAGAACTGGCGGGAGATCTGGAACTGCTCGTTGACCTTGACCGCGCTGGAGATCTCGATCGTTCCGTCCGGCCGCTCGGGGGTGTAGTTGAGTTCACACAGGGCGGAGTGACCGGTCCCGGCGTTGTTCCACGGGTTCGACGACTCGCGGGCGACGCCGCTGAGCCGTTCGAAGATCGTGATGGTCCAGTCGGGCTGGAGCTGCTTGATCAGGGCACCGAGGGTGGCGCTCATGACACCGCCGCCAATGAGGGCGACGTCGATCGGGGCTGGTGTGCTCACTCGGTCAGTTTACGTGCGGGAGGTGAGTGCATCGTGCGTTTTCACAGCCCGAGCGCGGTCAGTTCGACGTCCATCCGCCGGGTCAGCTCGGTGTACCCGTCGTCGTCGGGGTGCAGCCCGTCGTCGGCCATCCATTCCGGGTGGCCCTCGATCCAGCGCGACGCCCCTCCGATGTGGTCGGCTCCGATCCCCTCAGCAGCGTCGCGGACCCAGCCCGCGATCACGTCGACCGATTCCGGGCGCTCGTCGGTGTACCAGAACGGCTCGACGACGATGAACCGGGCGTCGGGCAGCGCCGCCGACATCCGCTCGAAATCGTGGGTGATCTGGCTCTCGATCAGGGCAGCGGATGTCGCGAAGTCGAAGTTGTCGTTCAGGCCCAGCGTCACGATGACGATGTCGGGACGGGCGGCGATCACGACCGAGGGGAGGTCACCGTCGCCGAAGACGGAGCGGTTGCGCACGAAGCCGAGGCCATCGACGCTCGGATTGACCTCGGTCCAGCCGCGCCGTTTCGCCACCCGGGTCGACCAGCGGGCGGCCGGAGTGCTGGCCCCGATGCCGAGGGTGTACGAATCGCCGCAGAAAGCGACCTGCGGGGCGCGGTCGTACACGGTGACCTCCCCGCTAGGCGCGGACGAGGTCGGCGGCGACGAGCTCAGCGATCTGCACGGCGTTGAGTGCCGCGCCCTTGCGCAGGTTGTCGTTGCTGATGAACAGCGCCAGTCCCCTGCCGTCGGGCACACCCGGGTCCTGGCGGATGCGGCCGACGAAGCTCGCGTCTTTGCCCGCCGCCTCGAGTGGGGTGGGCACGTCGGTGAGGGTGACGCCGGGCGCGACCGCGAGGAGCTCCCGCGCCTGCCCGACGGACAGCGGGCGGGAGAACTCGGCGTTGATCGAGAGCGAGTGCCCGGTGAAGACCGGCACCCGCACGCAGGTGCCACTGACGAGCAGGTCGGGCAGCTCGAGGATCTTGCGGCTCTCGTTGCGGAGCTTCTTCTCCTCGTCGGTCTCGTACAGTCCGTCGTCGACGATCGACCCGGCGAGCGGGATGACGTCAAATGCGATCGTGCGGGGGAACGCGGCGGCGGGCGGGAACTCCACGGCCGAGCCGTCGTGCACCAGGGCCATCGTGTCCTGCGCGACGGCGGCGCGCGCCTGGGCGAGCAGTTCCTCGCCGCCGACCAGACCGGCGCCGGAGACTGCCTGATAGGTGCTGATGATGAGGCGTTCGAGGCCGGCGGCCTCGTGCAGCACCTTGAGCACGGGCATCGCGGCCATCGTGGTGCAGTTGGGGTTGGCGACGATCCCCTTGGTCGCCTGGGCGATGGCGTGCGGATTGACCTCGCTCACGACGAGCGGTACCTCGGGGTCCATGCGGTAGCCGGAGGAGTTGTCGATGACGAGCACCCCCGCCGCGGCGAACCGGGGGGCCTGGGCCTTCGACGTCGAGGCGCCCGCGGAGAAGATGGCGATGTCGAGCCCGGTCGGGTCGGCTGTCGAGGCGTCCTCGACGACGATGTCCGTGCCGCGCCACGGAAGCGTGCTGCCGGCCGACCGCGCCGAGGCGAAGTAGCGGATGTCGGCGACGGGGAAGTCGCGCCCCTCGAGAAGGCGGCGCACCACGGCGCCGACCTGGCCGGTCGCGCCGACGACGCCGATCCGCACCCCGGCGGTCATCGGCCGGTCCCGCCGTGCACGAGCGCCTCGACATCGCTGTCGAGCCCGAACGCGCTGTGGACGACGCGCACGGCGTCGTTGATCGTGTCGGCGCGGGTGACGACCGAGATGCGGATCTCGCTCGTGGAGATCATCTCGATGTTGATGCCGGCCTCGAACAGGGCGGTGAAGAGCTTGGCCGAGACGCCGGCGTTGGTGCGCATGCCGGCGCCGACGAGCGCGAGCTTGCCGATCTGGTCGTCGTACTGGAGGGAGGTGAAGCCGACATCCGCTTTGTTGTTCTCGAGCACCTGGAGCACCCGGGCGCCGTCGGACTTGGGGAGGGTGAAGGAGATGTCGGCGAGGCCGGTCGCGGCGGAACTGACGTTCTGCACGATCATGTCGATGTTCGCGTCGGTGGACGCGACGATCGTGAAGATCTGGGCGGCCTTGCCCGGGATGTCCGGTACACCGACGACCGTGATCTTGGCCTCGGTCAGGTCGGAGGCGATGCCCGCGATGATCGGTTCTTCCATGGTGTCTCCCTCTCGCGCATTGCGCACGATCGTGCCCGGATTGTTGTTGAACGAGGACCGCACGTGGAGGGTGACCCCGTGGCGGCGTGCGTACTCCACGGCGCGGATGTAGAGCACCTTGGCGCCGGCGGCGGCGAGCTCGAGCATCTCCTCGCTGGTGATCGTGTCGATCTTGCGCGCGGTGGGGACCACGCGCGGATCGGCGGTGAAGATGCCGTCGACATCGGTGTAGATCTCACACACCTCCGCATCGAGGGCGGCGGCGAGCGCGACGGCCGAGGTGTCGGACCCGCCGCGGCCGAGGGTCGTGATGTCGCCCGTTCCGCGGTTGAAGCCCTGGAACCCGGCGACGATGGCGACCGCACCGACGTCGAGCGCCTCGCGCACCCGACCCGGGGTGACGTCGACGATGCGGGCGCTGCCGTGGCGGCCGTCGGTGATCATTCCAGCCTGGCTACCGGTGTAGCTGCGAGCCTCGACGCCGAGCCCCTTGATCGCCATCGCGAGGAGGGCCATCGAGATGCGCTCGCCCGCCGTGAGGAGCATGTCGAGTTCGCGGCCGGTCGGCAGCGGCGAGACGCTCTTGGCCAGATCGAGGAGTTCGTCGGTCGTGTCGCCCATCGCCGAGACCACGACGACGACCTCGTGGCCGGCCTTGCGGGTCTCCACGATGCGCTTCGCGACCCGCTTGATGCCTTCGGCGTTGGCGACCGATGATCCCCCGAACTTCTGCACGATCAGGGACACTGCAACTCCTGGGGTTCCGGCGGGCATGAGATCACCCGACGTTCGATTCTAGTGTTCGACGACCCGGCGGCCCTCGAACGCCCGCCCGAGGGTGACCTCGTCGGCGTACTCGAGGTCGCCGCCGACGGGGAGCCCGGAGGCGAGACGGGTGACCCTGAGGTCGAAGTGCATCAGCAGGCGCGAGATGTAGGTCGCGGTCGCCTCACCCTCGAGGTTCGGGTCGGTGGCGAGGATGACCTCGGTCACGGTGCCGTCGGCGAGGCGGGACATCAGCTGCCGGATGCGCAGGTCGTCGGGGCCGATGCCGTCGATCGGCGAGATCGCCCCGCCGAGCACGTGGTAGAGGCCGCGGAACTCGCGGGTGCGCTCGATCGCGACCACGTCTTTCGCCTCCTCGACCACACAGATCGTGGCGGGCGACCGTCGCGGGTCGCGGCAGATGCCGCAGGTCTCCTGCTCGGTGACATTGCCGCAGATCGCGCAGAACCGAACCTTGGCCTTGACCTCCATGAGCACCTCGGCAAGGCGGGTGACGTCGAAGGACTCGGTCTGCAGGATGTGGAAGGCGATGCGCTGGGCCGACTTGGGTCCGACGCCGGGCAGGCGGCCGAGTTCGTCGATGAGCTCCTGGACGATTCCCTCGTACACGGCTCTACTCCCCCCTCGGGATCACGCGCGGGACGACGGCAAGCTCTTCGATGAAGCTCGCGCCGAGGATCTCGCGCACCACGGATTCGCCGTAGCGCTGCTTGTCGAAGGTGACACCGGTGGCGGCGCGTGCCGGCGGCCGGGTCGCCTGGGGTGTGGTCGGGGGCGCCGGTGCCGCCTGGGGCGCCTGGGCTCCCCGCGGTGCGTCGGGACGGGTGGTCCCGACGATCGGTGAGTCGTCCGGCTCGAATTCGGGCTCCGGCTCGCGGTCGGCCTCCTCGACGGGCTCGTACTCCGTCGGGCCGTCGCTGCCGGACTGCGGTGCCGGCGGGGCGGTGCGCGCCTGCGGTGCGGACGCCGCCGACGGGGCGGTGCGCGCCTGAACCGCAGGTGCGGGTGCTGGTGCGGCGTTTGCGGGTGCGGGTGTTTCGGCGGCGGGCGCGAGTGGGGGTGTTTCGGCAGCG
Source organism: Microbacteriaceae bacterium (assembly GCA_014378715.1). Lineage (GTDB taxonomy): Bacteria > Actinomycetota > Actinomycetes > Actinomycetales > Microbacteriaceae > Marisediminicola. The sequence goes on along the minus strand of JACMNE010000110.1, from coordinate 5,876 downwards.
GGCGCGAGTGGGGCAGGAGGGGCGACCGAGGCGGCGGCACGAGTGGCCGGTTCGGTCTCCGACCGCGTCGGGTCGGAGCTCGGGACCGCGACCGTCGCCCAGGTTGTTGTGGGGGCCGCGGCGGTTGCGGGGGTAGCGGCGGTGACTCCGTTCGCCGGAGCCGGAGCCGGGGCAGGGGCCACCGCGGACGTGACGAGCGGAGGTGCTGATGCGTCGACGCGCACGATGAACTTGACCCGGAGCCCGAGCACCTCGACGATCGCGCGGCGCAGCACCTCGCTGACGCCCTCGCCGGCCCCCTGCTGCTGCTTGAAGCTCGCGACGTCGTTCTCGCTCACAAAGGAGAGGTAGAGCACATCTCCCTTGAGGTCGACGACGCGCGAGTTGAAGACGACCATCCAGGCCGTGCGCCTGGCCTTCTCGACGGCGTCGAGGATCTCGGCCCAGGCGTCCCTGAGCTGTTCGAACGACACGGGCGCGGCGGCGGACGGGGTGGCGGCTGCCACCATCGAGGCTGCTGCCGGTGCGGCGACGCCCGCGGCTGGCTTTGCGGTCGGCTCTGCGGTCGGCTCGGCGGTCGGCTGGGCCACGCGCGCCACTACGGGCACGAGTGCGGGCACGGCGGTGGCAGCCGAGGCGGGCGCGGGGGCCCGGGCAGCGGGTGATGCGGCGGGTGCTGCGGCGGTGGGGGCCGCGACATCCGCTGAGGTGTCGACGCCGATGCGCCGTTCGAGACGTTCGAGACGAGCAAGGGCCCCCCGCTCGGTGTCATCGCTGGCGGGGATGAGCACCCGGGCTATCATCAGCTCGAGGTGGAGTCGGGGCGAGGTGGCCCCGGTCATCTCGGTGAGGGCGGCATTGACGACATCGGCCGCGCGGCTGAGCTCGGCGGCCCCGAACGCGTTCGCCTGCTGCGCCATGCGGTCGATCTCGTCGGGCTGGAACCCGCGCAGCACAGCAGCGGCACTGTCGGTCGATCCCCCAACGGCGCTCACGACGATGAGGTCCCTGAGGCGCTCGAGCAGGTCCTCGACGAAGCGTCTCGGATCCTGCCCGGTCTGGATGACCCGGTCGACGGCCCCGAAAGCGGATGCCGCGTTGCGCGCTCCCAGCGCGTCGACGACGTCGCCGAGCAGGGCACCGTGGGTGAAGCCGAGCAGGGCGACGGCGCGCTCGTAGCGCACGGTGGTGCCGTCGGATCCGGCGATCAGCTGGTCGAGCAGCGACAGGGTGTCGCGTACGCTCCCTCCGCCCGCGCGCACAACGAGGGGCAGCACGCCCGGCTCGGCGGCGACCTTCTCGCTCTCCACGAGCTCGTGCACATACTCGAGCATCTGCGCGGGCGGCACGAGTCGGAAGGGGTAATGGTGGGTGCGGGAGCGGATCGTACCGATGACCTTGTCCGGCTCGGTCGTCGCGAAGATGAACTTCACGTGCTCCGGCGGCTCCTCCACGATCTTGAGCAGGGCGTTGAAGCCCTGCGGGGTCACCATGTGCGCCTCGTCGAGGATGAAGATCTTGTAGCGGTCGCGGGCGGGAGCGAACACCGCGCGCTCGCGCAGGTCGCGGGCGTCGTCGACGCCGTTGTGGCTGGCGGCGTCGATCTCGACCACGTCGAGCGATCCGCTGCCGTCGCGGCTCAGTTCGACGCAACTCGGGCACACCCCGCACGGGGTGTCCGTCGGGCCCTCGGCGCAGTTGAGGCACCTGGCAAGGATTCGGGCGGAAGTCGTCTTGCCGCAGCCTCGCGGACCACTGAAGAGATAGGCATGGTTCACCCGGTCGTTGCGCAGTGCCGTGCGCAGGGGATCGGTCACCTGCGCCTGGCCGATGAGTTCGGCGAACGTTTCCGGCCGATAGCGACGGTAGAGGGCTGTAACCACGAAGTCGAGCCTAACCGTTGCCACCGACAGTCAGCGCGTCGACGGGGAGGGGGAAGGAGGCTCCGGCAAGCGGGGGAATCTGCCGGAGCCTCCAGTCGGATACCGGTGTCAGGCGGGGTGGCGCGACAGTGCGCACCCGGCGGGAACCGGAAGCAGGGGGGATGGTGCGGACATGGACGACAATCCTCATCCGAGGCCGCGCCACGTACGACAACTGGGCCCCCGCCCCGCACATTGGTCTCGACCTCGCAGTCCCCCACGCTAGCCACCCCCACTCCGAGGGTCAAGGCTGGAGGGCACAAATGTCTGTCAACCTCTTGTGATCGTGAGTCAGAAACCTTAGGTTTGGGGTGCCAGCAGCCCAGACAATGCGTGGCTCAGTTAGATTCGGCGGGGGCCAATCTCAGCGAGGGACGCAATGTCTGCAGTCATGGATTTCGACACAACACCGGTTCCAGTGACACCTCCCGGGCGTTCCCAGCGTCGTCGGGACATCATCCTCGCCGTCCTCGCAGCCGGCTCTGTCTTCGGCATCGGAACGGTGCTCACCCTCGCGGCCTTCACCGACAACGGTACGGCCGAGTCCACGTTCTCCACCGGCAACATCGACCTGCAGCTCAACGCCCAGCAGGGGAATCCGACGCCCTACGCCTTCTCCACTCTGAACATGACCGGGGTCGGCTCCGGAACGACCACCTACGGCAACCTGACGGTGAGCAACGCCGGCACCCTCCCCTTCGGCTACACGATGTCGACCGCGCTCGTCGCCGGCGGGTCGGCCGACCTCTACGGTGCGCTTCGGGTCAGTGTGAAGGTGCTCACTGGTGCGGTCTGCGATGCGACGACCTACGCCGCAGGGCCCACCGCCCTCCTGAACAACGTGGCGTTCAGTGCCGCGACACTCACCTCGCGCCCGCTCGCGGTTGCCGCCGCCGAGAACCTCTGCTTCCAGGTCAACCTGCCGGCTGACGCGCCGGCCATCACCCAGGGACAGACCGCGACCGTCGACTTCGCCTTCATCGCCACCCAGAGCTAGCCGGCCGAGTGGTCCCCACGAATGGCGACGGTGGGGCCTCCGCCCCAGAGCCCGAGGTCCCACCGCCTCCCCATGCCCGCCGCGGGGCACGCGGCTTCGGCGTGCTGCGCGACGTCGCACTCTGGCTGGGCGCCGGAGTCGGCACGCTCTGCCTGATCGTCGCGGTGCTCGCACTGGTCTTCGGCGCGACCCCTCTGGTCTTCCGTACCGGCTCTATGGGTCCCACGATTCCGACGGGCTCCCTTGCTCTCGCTCTCGCCACGCCCTCTGACCAGATCGCGGTCGGCGACGTCGTCAGTATGACCTGGCACACCGGTATCCGCGTCACCCACCGGGTGGTCGAGGCAGAGCCGCTCGACCAGCAGAACGTGCGATTCACGACCAGGGGGGACGCCAACGACACCGACGACACCGAGCGGATGGTGGAGTCGACGACCGACCGGGTGGTCTGGTCGCTGCCGGGCGCCGGCTTCGTGGTGGAGGAGCTCGAACACCCCCAGTGGGTCTTCCTCGGCGGCCTGGTGATCGGCGGGCTGCTGACCCTTGCCTTCTACCCGCCCCGCACGGGGCAGGGACCGGGGCGGATGTCGGCGCTGGCCGTGCTGCTCTCGACCGGGCTGGTGGTCTCAACCCTGGCCATCGCCCCCGCGTCGCAGGGCACCCTCGCCGCCTTCAACGACCCGGCGCGGGGGCGGTCGACCGTGTCGACGACGTCGCTCGTCATCCCCACGATCACGAGCTGCACGATCATCACCAATGTGGTGCCGACGGGCGTTCGAGTGACCTGGTCGACTCCCACCGGGCTCGCCCCGACTGGGTACCGGGTGAACTACACGGCGAACGGACTGGGCACCACCGGCACGATCAGCACAACCGGCTTGACGGCGGACATCCCCCTCGGTGCCATCACCGTCGGTAGCCTGGCGGTGACGCTGCAGTCCACCCGGCTCTCCTGGATCTCGGGGGCCGCGACCCGCACGGTGACCGCGGTGACCTCGCTCATCGTGAACTGCACGGCCCCGTAGCCCGCGAGGTGAAGACAGAAAAGACCCCCCGCGCACCCGCCAGAGCCCGGTTACCCTTGCTACGTTTCCGTCCTGGGGGAGTTGGCCTGGATGGCGCCACGCGGGGAGCCGTGGCCAGTTTATCGGATCATCAGGTCGCACGGCGACGCCCGCCCCCACCTTCGTCTGTGGGGGCGGGCGTCGCGCTCTCGATGGGCGATCCGGCCGGCTAGGCCGACCGGCTAGGCCGGCCAGCTAGCCACCGATGCTCCGGCGCCGGGCGAACAGCACCCCGGCCCCCGCGACGAGCAGGAGCAGCGCGGCGAGCGATGCGAGGAGCGGTGTCGCGCCCGTCGCGGCGAGCGCCGACGCCTGCAAGGTGAAGCCGTCGGCGAGCTGGCCGGCACCGCACAACGGCGAGCCGTTGACGCTCACGTCGACGGTCCCGACTCCGGCGGGGCTGACGGCGGTGATGGTCGAGTCGTCCACCACGGTGAAGCTCGCGGCCGGGGTGTTCCCGAAGACGACGGCCGTCGCGCCCGCGAAGCAGGAGCCGGTGATCGTGACGGTGGCGCCGCCATCCTCAGGTCCATGGTCGGGCGTGACGGAGATGATGGTCGTCGTCAGGTTGTAGGTGAACGCCTCGGGAAGGGACTCTCCGCCGAGCTTGACGATCGCCACGTCGACCGGCCCTGCCGCGTGCGGCGGGGCCGTGACCGTGATGACCGTGTCACTCACCACCGTGAACCCTGTCCCCGGCGAGCCACCGAAGGTCGCCCCGGTGGACCCGGTGAAGCCCGACCCGATGATCGTCACGACGGTGCCGCCGTAGTCGGGCCCATTGTCCGGGGTGATGCTCGTGATCGTCGGGAGGATGATCGCGAACTCGGTGTAGGTGAAGGTGCCTGGCAGCGAGTTGCCGCCGGCCTTCACGACCACCACGTCCACGGGACCCGCGATGTGCGCCGGGGTCGTGACCGTGATCTGGGTGTCACTGTCGACCGAGAATACCGTGCCGGGAGCGGCGTCGAACGTGGCGCCGGTCGCGCCGGTGAACCCGGACCCCGTGATCGTCACGACCGTGCCACCCTCGACTGGGCCGTTGTCCGGCACCAGGCTCGTGATCGTCGGGACGACGAGCACGGTCTCGGTGTAGGTGAATGAAGCCGGCAGCGAGTTGCCCCCGGCCTTCACCACCACCACGTCCACGGGTCCCGCGATGTGCGCGGGGCTCGTGACCGTGATCTGGGTGTCGGAGTCGACCGCGACCGCGGTCCCCGGAAGCCCATCGAAGAGCACGCCGGTGGCCCCAGTGAAGCCGGAGCCGGTGATGGTGACCACCGTGCCACCGATGACCGGGCCGTTGTCGGGCACCAGGCTCGAGATCGTCGGGAGGACGACTCCGAGCGCCGTGTAGGTGAAGTCCGCTGGCAGTGAGTCGCCACCGGCCGTCACCACCACCACGTCGATGGTTCCCACCGCCCGGGCCGGACTGGTCACCGTGATCTGCGTGTCGGAGTCGACCGAGAACACGGTGCCCGGGTCGCCGTCGAAGGTCGCCGTCGTAGCCCCGGTGAACCCGGACCCGGTGATCGTGACCACCGTGCCGCCGGAGACGGGACCGTTGTCGGACACCAGAGACGTGATCGTCGGGAGGACGACCGCGAGCGCCGTGTAGACGAACGCCGCGGGGAGCGAGTCGCCGCCCGCCTTCTGCACCACGACGCCGACCGGGCCGACAGCGTGCGCCGGACTGGTCACCGTGATCTGGGTGTCGGAGTCGACCGCGAACACGGTGCCGGGGACGAGGTCGAATGTGGCCCCCGTCGCCCCGGTGAACCCGGAGCCGGTGATCGTGACGACCGTGCCGCCGACGGCGGGTCCGTTGTCGGGCACCAGGCTCGTGATCGTCGGGACGACGACCGCGAGCGGGGTGTAGGTGAATGTCGCGGG
>JACMNE010000109.1 GCA_014378715.1 Microbacteriaceae bacterium | reverse complement strand
GCCCCTCCCGCAGGTAGTACTTGATCGAGGGCACGGTCACGCCGCTGGTCACGCTCAGTTGCGACATCCGCATGCGCATAGCGTCGCCATCGGATAGTGCCCTTGTCTACCTTGTGGTGGCCGGTTCCTTCTCGGCCCGACCCGAGGGCATCCGGATCGCGTAGAGCGAGGTGGCGAGCAGCAGAGCCGCCCCGACCGCGAAGGCGACCGGATAGGAGACGGTGTCGGCAAGCAGCCCGGCGACGAGCGGGCCGATGATCGCGCCCAGGTCGGAGAACATCGAGAAGACTGCGACGGGGCGGCCACCGCTGGCGCCCGCCGCGTCCCCGACGGCTGCCGCTGGCGCCGTGCCCATGAACGCCGCGGCGACACCGTAGACGCAGAGCAGCGCCGTCAGCAGGAGGATGTTCGGCGCGAAGGGCACAGCGAAGATCGTCACCGCGGCCACCGCGAAGGACCCGATGATCGCGGGCCGTCGCCCGACCGTGTCGACGAACCGGGCGGCCGGCGCGAGCGCGATCGCCTGGGCGACGGCCGCGACCGCAAAGGCGATCCCCGTCCAGGAGCTCGGACCGCGCAGCACCTCGACCACAAGCACCGGCACCAGGGCGCTGCGCACCCCGAACGACGACCAGCCCTGCGCGAAGTTCGCGGCGCACGCGGCGCGGAACCGGGTGTCGCGCAGCACCCCGCGGAAGGGCACGCGCACGACGGGAGCCCCGGTGGCACTCGTCGGCGCCGCGCGTGAGGAGAGCATCACGAGCCCGACGACACCGGCAACCGCGAGGGTGCCGGCATAGAAGAAGAACGGCGCGGTGAGAGAGATGGTGGCGAGTAGCCCGCCGATCGCGGGCCCGGCCATCCCCCCGATGAGGAAGCCGCCCTGGTAGAAGCCGATGGCGCGGCCCCGCATCGACGCGTTCGTCGAGCCGAGGAGCAGGGTCATGGCGGCGACACTGAACATCGCCGATCCGATTCCGCCGACGCCGCGCAGCAGGAGCAGCTGCGGGTAGCTCGCGGCGATGCCGACGAGCCCGCTCGACACGGCCACGATGCCGATGCCGACCGCGAGGACCGTGCGCTCGCCGCCCCAGTCGATGAGGCGCCCGATGAACGGGCTTGCCACGAACCGCATCAGCGCGAACGCCGACACGACCGCGCCGACCTCGACGTAGCCCACCCCGAAGCTGCGAACGTAGACCGGCAGCACCGGCACAACAACTCCGAAGCCGACCATCACGAAGAAGGCGATGATCCCGAGCACGTAGACGTCGCGGGAGAGGCGGGGCCGCGCCGCGTCGCCGCGGGACGCGCGTGCGAACTTCACTGTGTCAGGCCCATGACCCCAGCGTACGACGGCGATTGTTGCGTCGTGTGACACACAGGGGTGACGCCGGCAGGCAGAAAACCTACTCTCGCTATAACGCGAAACACCGGGCGTCTACAACGATGCGGATTGGAGGCACGTGATGTCGAATCTCACACCAGGAGTCCAGGGCGTCATGCAGTGCTCCACCGGCAGCGGATGCTCGCTCCACTCCGCCGGGCACGGCACCTTTTCCCTGCAGACCCGGGTGACCTCCGCGACGCCCAGCAAGTGGCGCGACGGAATCGTCACCGCGGTCACGCCGGGCGGTTGGATCGCGATCGCACTGCTGGACGACGCGGCACTCCTGAAGGACGCGGCGCCGCGCGCGGGCGCACGGCAGCCTGCAGCATCCGCCACCTGGGTCTGGAACCACAGCGACCTGACCTCGGTCGTCGCGGTCGGCGAACCCGTCGCGTTGCACTGGCTCTACAGCGCGCTCGCCATCG
>JACMNE010000108.1 GCA_014378715.1 Microbacteriaceae bacterium | reverse complement strand
GGCTCTACGCCATCCCCAACGAGGGCAACGCCGCCGCCCGCGCCGCCCTGCCCGGCAAGATCGGCGACGCCCAGTCCGAGCTGCGCGACGCCCGCAAGGACCTGCGCACGGAGAAGGCGGCCTACGACGCCAAGGGGCTGCCCGTCCCGTCGACGAACCCCGCCGCGCTGGCCCCCAGCGCCGCCGCCCGGGACATCGCCGACCTGCGCGACGGGCTCAAGGCCGCCGAGGCGGGGAAGGGCGAGCTGCCCGCGTCGGCCCTGCTCAACACCAAGCTCGGCGACGCCGCGGAGCTGCTCAAGGCGGGCAAGCTCCTCCCCGAGAGCCTCAGCTTCCTTCGCGACGTCCCCGTGCTCGACGTCGCAGCCTCCGTCGCGATCGGTGAGCTCCAGGCGCGCGACGACGAGCAGAAGGGCTGGTCCGGCACCGAGGCACGCGCAAAGGACTACGGCGCCGCGGCCATCGGTCTGGCCGCGGGCGCGGGCGCTGTTGTTGGAGGCGTCGCGGTCGCGGGACTCGCGGGGGTCACTGCTCCCGCCTGGTTGCTTGCAGCCGGGGGTGGCCTCGTGGTTGTTGGAGTCGGCGACGCTACTTACCAGGCCTTCCACGAGCACTGGTCGGAGGACATCCACAACGATGGGGTGGTCGGCGGGCTGCTCGACGGGAGTGGCCACGTGCTGTCCAACGTCGGAGGCGACGCGAAGGGCATGGTGACAGGAGTGGGCCACGCCGCGTCCTCGGTATGGCGTGGACTATTCGGATGAGGAGCGAGTACATCCGCAGCACCCACCCCGTCGGACCACCCGTCCCGAAGCTTCCGCTGCTGGGTACCACCTGGTATCGCCGCGGCGTGGGCTACTGGCTGCGGCGAGCTGGGGTGGTTCTCTTCGTCCTGCTGATTCTCGCGATCTTCGGCCTCTACGTCGGCGCCGTCTTCGACGCCATTGCCACCTCGTTGCATGGAGCGGCACGAGTCGTGCTTCTCGGTCTCGCAACCGGAACGGTCATTGCGAGCGTCATCGCCGCCGTGCGGCAACAGCGCCGCTACACAGCGTGGCGTGCTCCACGGTCTGCAACCGCGGGCGGTCTAGGAGCCGGGGTGTCCGCTCGAGGGGGTTCTCCGCTCGCTGGGGCGTTCCTGATCGTCGTGGCCCTGGTAGGCATTGGGTGGCCGCTCCTATGGCTCGTCATGTCCTGCCGTCGGTACTCGGGACCCGCCGAGGTGGCGGCCGTCCAGGGCGTCGCGCAGTGGAAGGCGCAGCACCCGGACTGGCGCCCGTGAGGAGCGAGTACATCCGCAGCACCCACCCCGCCGAGCCGCCCGTGCCGAAGCTCCGGCTGCTGGGCACCTCCTGGTACCGCCGTGGGGTTGGTTACTGGGTTCGGCGAGCCTCCCTCACCGTCGAGTATCTGCTGCTCCTGGGCCTGGTCGGTCTCTTCGCCCGTTCGGTCATCGACGCTGCGGCCACGGGCATGACGGGCACCGGGCGGCTGGTCGTGCTGGCCCTGATCGGCACCGTCATCCTGGGCAGCTACGTCCAACCCGTCCGCGCCAGCCTGCGACGCCG
>JACMNE010000107.1 GCA_014378715.1 Microbacteriaceae bacterium | reverse complement strand
TCGATGAGCTCGCGGCCGGCGTAGTCGGCGGGCAGGGCGCGGATGATCGCCTCGATCGCGACGACGATGCGCGGCTGCGCCTCGCGCAGACGGGCGAAGACGAGCTCGGCGCTCAGCTCCTCGCCGCTCGGTGCCGCCCCCGCGACGGGGGCGAGGCCGGCGTCCCCGTCGGTCACGAACGACAGGTTGACCGTGCCGATGTTGAGTTCGGCGGCGAGCGGCACCTCCGGGTAGAGCGTCATGTTGACGATGTGCGCGCCGGCAGCCCGGAACCACAGCGACTCGGCGCGGGTCGAGAATCGCGGTCCCTGGATGACGACGACGGTGCCGGTCTCGGCGACGGACTCGCCGATTCCTGTCAGCGCGGAGGCGGCGACCGAGTGCAGCACGGGACAGAACGGGTCGGCGGCCGCGAGGTGCTGCACGGAGCCCCGGTCGTAGAAGGTGTCGGCACGACCATGGGTGCGATCGATGAACTGGTCGGTCAGCACGAGCGTGCCGGGTGGATACTCCGGGCTCACCCCGCCGACGGCGGCGCTCGACAGGATCGCCGTCACCCCGAGCGAGGCCAACGCCCAGATGTTCGCGCGGTAGTTGATCAGGTGCGGGGCGACCGAGTGATCGGTGCCGTGCCGGGTGAGGAACGCGACCGTGCGCCCGCCGAGCTCGCCGACGGTGACGCGCGCCTCGCCGTAGGGGGTGCCGATCGTGTGGGCGGTCGAGGTGGCCGGGTCGAACAGGCGGTACAGCCCGGATCCCCCGATCACGGCGATCGAAGCGGATGTCGGAAATGCAGCGTTGGCCATGGACCCAGTCTTCCAGCATCGCGCCGGGCGCTGCTGGGTGAGACGGGATTCGTGTTCGCGCGGTGCCCCGCGGCACGGAATGATGGAGTGATGCGGACCGTAGCCCAGCACCAGGAGGCCGTGCGCGACCTGTTGGCCCCGTTCGTCGACCGTGATCCGATGATCGTGTCCGGTGTCACGGCCAGTGCGCTGGCCGAGTCCGGAGACTCCCACCGGGTGCTCGCCGCCCCCGTGGACTCGCCGATCAACCTCCCTCCCTTCGACAACTCGCAGATGGACGGCTACGCCGTGCGTACCGCCGACATCGTGCCCGGCGTCTCGCTGAGGGTCGCCGCTCCCATCGCGGCCGGCGCCGGCATCCGTTCGCTGGAACCCCGCTCTGTCGCGCCAATCATGACGGGCGCCCCCATTCCGATCGGGGCCGACGCCATCATCCCGATCGAGGCCGCTCTGCCGCCGCGCTTCCCGCCCGCCTCGGTGCCGGCGACCGTCGCGTTCCTGCGCGTGCCAGAGGTCGGCGCCTTCGTACGCCGCCGGGGGAGCGACGTGCCGGCTGGCACGCGGCTCCTGCCCGCCGGCCGGGCTCTCGGCCCCGCGCAGTGGGGCACCGTCGCGGCATCCGGGGTCACCGAGCTCGCCTTCAAGCGCCCGATCAACGTGCTCGTGCTCTCGACCGGCGACGAGCTGCGTGCCGGGGGTGCCCCGCTCGCGCCAGGGCAGATCTATGACGCGAACGGCATGTCCCTGGCGATCGCGCTCGCCGAGTGCCACGCGATCGTCGAGTCGGTGCTGGTCGTGCGCGACGACGTCGCCGCGGCGAGCCGGGTGCTCGCCGACCACGGCCCCTGGGCCGACCTCATCCTCACCACGGGGGGCGTCAGTGCCGGCGCCTACGAGGTGGTGCGCGACCTCTTCGTCGGCGCCGGGGTCGTCTTCGACTCCGTTCTGATGCAGCCGGGCGGACCGCAGGGCATCGGCATGGCGAGCTTCGCCGCCTCCGGCCAGGCGCTCGAACGCCCGTTGATCGCCTTCCCCGGTAACCCGGTCAGTGCGCTCGTCTCCTTCGAGGTGTTCCTCCGCCCCGTGCTGCGCGAGCTTCATGGGCTGCCGCCGGCCCGGCCGCGACACCGCGCGCCGCTCGCCGACGCTCTCGACTCCCCGGAGGGGAAACACCAGGTGCGCCGGGGCACACTTAACGCGGCAGGCGAGGTCGAATTGATCGGGGGACCCGGGTCGCACCTCCTCCACAGCTACGCGCAGTCCACCCTGCTCGTCCACATTCCCGTTGGCGTATCCCACCTCGATGCCGGGGATCCCGTCGAAGTCTGGAACATCAGTGACTGACCCGCACCTCACCCACCTCCGCGACGACGGATCGGCCCACATGGTCGACGTCGGCGCCAAGGCCGTGACGCAGCGCCGCGCCGTCGCGCAGGCCGTGCTCGTCACCCGCGCCGAGGTCGTCACCGCGGTGATCGCGGGGGAGCTGCCCAAGGGCGAGGCGATCGGCACCGCGCGCATCGCCGGCATCATGGGCGCCAAGCAGACCTCCTCGCTCATCCCGCTCTGCCACCCTTTGCCGCTCACGAAGATCACCGTCGACATCACCGGAGCGGACGACCGGCTCACGGTCGTCGCCACAGTCGCCACCAACGCCGTCACCGGGGTCGAGATGGAGGCCCTCACCGCCGCCTCCGTCGCGGCCCTCACCCTCTACGACATGGTCAAGGCGGTCGACAAACACGCCGTCATCACCGACATCCGGGTGCGCGAGAAGAGCGGCGGCAAGTCCGGCGACTGGAGTGTTCAATGACCCGCCGCGCCGCCGTCATCGTCTGCTCCACCCGGGCCGCGGCCGGCGTCTACGACGACCTGACCGGTCCGGTGATCGTCGACTGGCTGCTCAGACGAGGTTTCGACACCGGGGCTCCGATCGTGGTGGCCGACGGGCCTGACGTCGCGGCGAGCCTGCGCGCGGTCGTCGACGCGGGCGTCGACGTGCTGGTCACCACCGGCGGCACGGGCATCGCCCCGTCCGACAGCACGGCCGACGCGACATCCGCTCTGCTGGATCTGGACCTTCCCGGCTTCCAGGAGGAGCTCCGCCGGCGCGGAGGGGCGCACACTCCGTTCGCGCTGATGAGCCGTGGGGTGGCCGGGATCGCCGGCCGCACCTTCGTCGTCAACCTGCCCGGCTCGACCGGCGGCGTGCGCGACGGGCTGCAGTTGCTCGGCGAGGTCGTCGACCACGTGCTCGACCAGCTCGCGGGAGGGCACCATGACGGATGACCGTGTCGTGTTCGCCCGAGTCGACGCCGACCCGATCACCGTGGAGGAGTGCGCGGAGGCCGTCGCCTCGGCCACAGCCGGAGCCGTCGTCACCTTCGCCGGGGTCGTGCGCGACCACGACGAGGGCAGGGGCGTACTGACGCTCGATTACACCGCGCACCCCTCGGCCAGCACTGTCATGGCCGAGGTCGCGGCAGCGGTCGCCGCCGAGTTCCCCTCCGTGCGATTCGCCGTGGCGCACCGGGTCGGTAGCCTCGTTGTGGGGGACATCGCCCTCGCCTGCGCGGCGGCATCCGCCCACCGCGGCGACGCGTTCGCCGCCTGCGGGCGACTCGTCGATGCCGTGAAGGAGGCAGTGCCGATCTGGAAGGAGCAGGGCTTCACCGACGGCAGCTCCGAATGGGTGGCCTCGCTGGGCTGAGCGGCGCATCCGCTTGCCGTAAACTCCTACGGTGGCACATCTTCTCGGGGCCGAATCCCTGCATCTCGAATATCCAACCAGGGTCGTCTTTGACAAAGTGACGATCGGGCTCAACGAAGGCGATCGCATCGGCGTCGTCGGACGGAACGGCGACGGCAAGTCGACGCTCCTCAACCTGCTCGCCGGGCGCACGGAGCCGGACTCCGGACGCGTCACTGTGCGCCGCGGCGTCACGCTCGGCATGCTCGACCAGTCAGACGTGCTGCCCGACGACCTCGTCGTCTCCGAGGCGATCGTCGGACACCTCGACGAGCACGAGTGGGCCGGCGACGCCAAGGTGCGCGACGTCATCGACGGGCTGCTCTCCGACCTGCCGTGGAGCGCGAAGATGGGTGAACTCTCGGGCGGCCAACGCCGCCGCGTCGGCCTCGCCAAGCTGCTCATCGGCGACTGGGACGTCATCTTCCTCGACGAGCCCACCAACCACCTCGATGTCGAGGGCATCGCCTGGCTCGCCCAGCACCTCAAGAAGCGCTGGCCGGCGAGCTCGGGCGGGCTTATCGTCGTCACCCACGACCGATGGTTCCTCGACGAGGTCTGCACCGACACCTGGGAGGTGCACGACCGCATCATCGAGCCATTCGAAGGCGGCTACGCCGCGTACATCCTGCAGCGCGTCGAGCGGGACATGCTGGCGGCCACGATGGAGTCCAAGCGACTCAACCTCGCCCGCAAGGAGCTCGCCTGGCTGCGCCGCGGCGCCCCGGCCCGCACCACCAAGCCCAAGTTCCGCATCGACGCCGCCAACGAGCTCATCGCGAACGAGCCTCCCGCGCGCAACACGGTCGCGTTGAGCCAGCTCGCCACCGCGCGCCTGGGCAAGGACGTCGTCGACCTGCTCGACATCGGCGTGACCTACGGCGAGAAGGAGGTGCTGCGCGACATCGAGTGGCGCATCGCCCCCGGAGAGCGAACCGGCATCCTCGGCGTCAACGGGGCGGGCAAGAGCACGCTGCTCTCGCTCATCTCCGGAGCCCAGCAGCCCACGGTCGGGCGCGTCAAGCGTGGCAAGACCGTGCGGGTCGCGATCCTGAGCCAGCAGCTCGATGAGCTCGCCGACATCCTCAACGACCGGGTGATGGACGTCATCGCGCGCCAGAAGAGCTCCTACGTCACCGGCGGCAAGGAGCTGACCCCCGGCCAGCTCCTCGAGCGCATGGGCTTTATGTCGGAGCAGCTCTCGACCCCGGTCAAGGACCTCAGCGGTGGCCAGCGCCGCCGCCTGCAGCTGCTGCTCATCCTGCTGGGCGAGCCGAACGTGCTCATTCTCGATGAGCCAACCAACGACCTCGACACCGACATCCTGGCCGCGATCGAGGACCTCCTCGACTCCTGGCCCGGCACGCTCATCGTCGTCAGCCACGACCGGTACCTGCTCGAACGGGTCACCGACAACCAGTATGCGATCCTCAAGGGGCGCATGCGCCACCTGCCGGGCGGCGTCGACGAGTACCTCTCGCTGCGCGCCGTCGAACGCGGAGGGTCGGTCAAGGCCGTCGCGAAGGCGACCGCGCCTCCCCGCGCGAGCGGCAAGCCCGCCCTCGGGGGTGCCGAGCTGCGCAACGCCCAGAAGGAGTTCGCCGCCGCGGGCCGCAAGCTCGAGAAGTACGCGCACCAGGTGACCGAGCTCCACAGCAGGTTCGCCGCGCACGACCAGGGCGACTACGCCGGCCTCGGCAAGCTGCAGTCCGAGCTCTCCTCGGTCGAGGACGCCCAGGCCGACCTCGAGTTCCGCTGGCTGGAGCTCACGGAGATGCTCGGGGCCTAGCAGTCCCCTCGAGCGGATGTCGCGGACCAGCGACGTCCGCTCGACTGCCGCTCAGTCGAAGTCGAGGCTGAGCTTGCGCAGGAGCGCGGCGAGCCGATCCTGATCGACGCCGGAGAGGTTGGCGAGCACCTCGGCCTCGGCCACGAGCAGTTCGCTGATCGCCGTGTCGACGCTTCCCCGGCCGGCCGGGGTGAGTACCACGAGGATGCCCCGCCCGTCGTGCGGGTCGGTGCGGCGCTCGACGAGGGCGCGCTCGACCAGGCGGTCAATGCGGTTCGTCATCGTGCCGCTCGAGACCAGAGTCTGCAGAAGCAGAGCCTTCGGGCTGAGCTGGTAGGGGGCTCCGGCGCGACGCAGCGCCGACAGCACGTCGAACTCCCACGTCTCGAGCCCGGACGCGGTGAATGCCGCACGTCTCGCGCGGTCGAGGTGCTTCGAGAGGCGTCCGACGCGGCTGAGCACCTGCATGGGGGCGAAGTCGAGGTCGGGCCGCTCGCGCGACCAGGCGCCGACGATACGGTCGACTTCATCGTTCCCAGGCATCTGACCATTATCCCGCGCGGCGCACCCCGCCGGGTTCGCGCCGGTCCGGGGTTCCCGCGCGACCCACGGCGCTACGTCCGCCCATCATCTGGCAGACTTGCACCGCGTCTGCGAGCTCGCCCCGCGCGCGATCCGCCTTAGTGTAACGGCAGCACGACAGCCTTTGGAGCTGTTCGGTCCAGGTTCGAATCCTGGGGGCGGAGCCAGGTTTCCCCGTCTCCCGATCACCGGAAAGAGCGCACCCATGGCCGCAGAAGCCTCCCTCGCCATTGTCATCCTCGCCGCAGGACAGGGCACCCGCATGAGGTCCGCTCTGCCGAAGGTGCTGCACCCGATCGCCGGCATCCCGCTCGTCGGCCACGTGGTGGCGACGGCCGGCCGCCTCGACGCGACCCACGTGTTCGCGGTCGTGCGACACGAGGCCGCCCGCGTCGCCGAGGTCATCACCGCCCAGTCACCCGACGTGACGATCGTCGAGCAGGACGAGATCCCCGGCACCGGGCGCGCCGTCGAGGTCGCCCTCGAGGCGCTCGCCGACGATTTCACCGGCGAGCTCCTCGTGCTCAGCGCCGACGTCCCCCTGCTCGACGCCGGCACCCTGGGCCGGCTCCTCACCACCCACCGCGCCACCGGAAACGCCCTCACCCTGCTCAGCGCGATCCTCGACGACCCGACCGGAAACGGCCGTATCATCCGCGACAAGGCAGGCGCCTTCCGCTCGATCGTCGAGCAGAAGGACGGCGCACCGCATGAGCTCGCCGTCACCGAGGTCAACTCGGGCGTCTACGTCTTCAACGTGCCCGCGCTACGGGCTGCGCTCGGCAGGATCGGCACCGAGAACGCCCAGCGCGAGAAGTACCTCACCGATGCGGCAGCCCAGATTCGCGCGGCAGGCGGATCGATCGTCGCCGTGCCGGTCAGTGACCGCTGGCTCGTCGCCGGCATCAACGACCGGGTGCAGCTCGCTCACGCTGCCGCCGAGCTCAACGCGCGCATCGTGCGCGGCTGGCAGCTCGCCGGGGTGACCGTGCACGATCCGGCGACGACCTGGATCGACCTGGCCGTGAAGATCGCCGAGGACGTGGAGATCCTGCCCGGCACACAGTTGAAGGGCGCCACCGTCATCGAGCGCGGAGCAGTGGTTGGGCCGGACAGCACCCTCCTCGACTGCGAGGTCGGCCAGAACGCAACGGTCAGGCGCACCGACGGCACCCTCGCCGTCATCGGCGCGGACGCCACCGTCGGCCCGTTCTCGTTCTTGCGCCCCGGTACCATTCTCGGCGCCGACGGCAAGATCGGCGCCTTCGTCGAGACCAAGAACGCCACGATCGGGGCCGGCAGCAAGGTGCCGCACCTCAGCTACGTCGGCGACGCCGTGGTGGGCATCGGGGCGAACATCGGCGCCGGAACGATCGTGGCGAACTATGACGGCGTCACCAAGCACCGCACCGTAGTCGGCGACCATGTGCGCACCGGGTCGCACAACGTCTTCGTGGCTCCGGTTAGAATTGGCGACGGAGCCTACACGGGCGCTGGAACGGTCGTTCGCAAGGATGTTCCGGCCGGTTCTCTCGCGATCAATGTGGCTCCGCAACGAAACATGACCGGATGGGTCGAAGCCAACCGCCCGGGTACCGCTGCCGCTGATGCGGCCGCAGCCTCGGACGCGCAGCTCGACTGACATCACACAGTCGGTGCGCCGACGGAGAGCAGGAGCACCCGTGTCCGAAATCACCATCAACGGACAGAAGCGGCTCGTGCTAGTCTCTGGTCGCGCGTATCCGGAGCTCGCCGAGCAGATCGCGGTCAACCTGGGGTCAGCCCTCGTGCACACCGACGCCCGCACCTTCGCCAACGGCGAGATCTACGCCCGCTACGACGAGAGTGTGCGCGGCTGCGACGCCTTCGTGATCCAGTCGCACACCAACCCGATCAACGAGTGGCTGATGGAACAGCTGATCATGGTCGACGCGCTCAAGCGCGCCTCCGCGAAGCGGATCACCGTCGTCGCCCCCTTCTACCCCTACGCCCGTCAGGACAAGAAGGGCCGCGGACGAGAACCGATCTCCGCCCGCCTCGTCGCCGACCTCTTCAAGGCCGCCGGCGCAGACCGCATCATGAGTGTCGACCTGCACGCCGCCCAGATCCAGGGCTTCTTCGACGGCCCCGTCGACCACCTCTTCGCGATGCCTGTGCTGCTCGAGCACTTCCGTCCGTTACTCGACCCCTCCACCCTCACCGTGGTCTCGCCCGACATGGGGCGGGTGCGCGTCGCCGACATCTGGAGCGACAAGCTGGGAGCGCCCCTGGCTATCATCCACAAGCGCCGCGACCCCCGCGTGCACAATCAGGTCGAAGTGCGCGAGATCGTCGGCGAGGTCAAGGGCCGAACCTGCCTGATCGTCGACGACATGATCGACACCGGCCGCACGATCGCGAAGGCCGCCGAGGCGCTCAAGGTGCAGGGCGCCACCCGGGTCATCGTCGCCGCGACCCACGCCGTCTTCTCCGAACCGGCCATCGAGATCCTGCAGAGCGAGTTCATCGACTCGGTCGTCGTCACCGACACCCTGCCGATCCCGCACGAGAAGCGCTTCCCGACCCTCACCGTGCTGCCGATCGCGCCGCTCATCGCCCGCGCCATCAGCGCCGTGTTCAATGACGGGTCCGTCACGTCGATGTTCGATGGCGCAGCGTAGCCCGGCCGATGACCTCAGCACTCCCGTTCACTGACGAACTGCACGCGGCGCTCGGTGGCGCCCCCGACCACCTGGCCGCGCTCTCCGACACCGGGGAGGGCGACCTCCCGTCGGTCTATCGCGTCACCGACCTGGCGGTCGCAGCCATCGGCGTCGCGGGGCTCGCCGCCTCGGAACTCGTCGGATCCGTCACCGGGTCGGCGCCCGCCGTTGCCGTCGACCGCGCCCTGGCCAGCACCTGGTTCGGCTCCGCCGTCGACCCGATCGGCTGGACCCTGCCATCGGTGTGGGACCCCCTCGCTCGCAACTACCGCGCCAGCGACGGCTGGATCCGCCTGCACACCAACGCCCCGCACCACCGCGCCGCCGCCCTCGCGGTGCTCGGAGGCACCGGCGACTTCTTCGCGGTGCGCCGCGCCGTCGGCCACCGGTCGGCGGTCGAGCTGGAGACGGCGATCGTCGATGCCGGCGGATGCGCCGCCGTAATGCGCTCCCCAGAGCAGTGGCTCGCCCACCCCCAGGGCGCTGCCGTCGCGCAGGAGCCCTTGCTCGACTGGGCCACCGGTGAGGCGGGCGCCCGCGGCCTCTCCTGGACCATCAGCCCCTCCAGCCCCCTCGGCGGCCTGCGGGTGCTCGACCTCACCCGCGTCATCGCCGGCCCCGTCGCCACCCGGTTCCTCGCCGCCCTCGGCGCCGATGTGCTGCGCGTCGACCCTCCCGGCTGGGAGGAGGAGGCGATCGTGCCGAACATGACCCTCGGCAAGCGCTCCGCCCGCCTCGACGCGAAAACCCCTGCGGGCAGGGACCGATTGAGTGAGCTCATCAGGAGAGCGGATGTCGTCGTCCACGGCTATCGGGCCGGGGCTCTCGACGCGCTCGGCTTCGACGCGGAGACCCGCCAGCGCCTGCGGCCCGGACTCATCGACGTGTCCCTCGACGCCTATGGATTCACCGGACCCTGGGCCGGCCGCCGCGGCTTCGACAGCCTCGTGCAGATGAGCAGCGGCATCCCCGAGGCCGGCATGGCCTGGGCGCAGTCCGCCGAACCGACCCCGCTGCCCGTGCAGGCACTCGACCACGCGACCGGCTACCTGCTGGCGGCGGCCGCGATGCGCGCACTATCGATGCAGCGCGAGGACGGCCCCGGCCGCCAGGTGCGCACCTCGCTCGCCCGGGTTGCGATGACCCTCGTGAACGGCGGCCCGCAGCGCATCGATGGCCCGCTCGTCGAGCGTTCGCCCGCGACCGAGCTGCTCGCCACCCCCTGGGGCCCCGCGATGATGCTGCGATCGCCCGTCGACATCGCGGGCACCCCGTTCGAGTTCACCCGTGGTCCCTGCGAGCTGGGCTCGCACCCGCCACAATGGGACTGACCAGTCGCACGGAACTGCTCGAGACGGTGAGCCGCGCTACGAGTTGCTGGTCGGCGCCGGAACGGGCAACCGGGCGCCGCTCGGGATGATGCCCAGCGAGGCGACGAGCTCGTCGCCGCCGAAGGCCCCGACCGAGTAGCACTGCCAGCCGACCCCGCCGGGTCCGAAGAACTCGAAGCGAGCGGATGATCCGGTGGCATCGGGTCGCTCAAACGCCACCCAGTTCGCGCACGCGGTGTTCGCCGTCGTCGCGCCCACCGAGATCGTGGTGATGATGCCGGGCAGAATGAGGGCAACGATGCCGACGATGACGATGATGCGCATGGCTCGCAGCAGATGCGGACTGCGCAGGGGGCGGCCGTCGCCCGGCTCGTATCCGGTCAGTTCTGGATGCTCGTCAGTCATGGCGTTCCAGTGTCCCATGCCGGCATCCAGCCCGGCTGAAGAACTCGTCGGTTACCATCGGACAGATGCCAACTTCTCTTTCGCGCCCTGACACCGAGTCCGCGCCCCTCGCCCGTCACGGGCGCCTGCGCCCCGGCCGGGCCGTGGCGACCGTTGTGAAGTTTATCGCGGCGGGGGTCGCGGTGGTGCTCGTGAGCTCGGTGAGCGTTGCGGCCGTCGCCGTGTACAACGTCACATCCGCTATCGCACCGGGGGTCGCCCTGCAGGGGGAGGACTCAGCGGCGCCGCAGATCGGGGCCATCGAGGGTGCCGTGAACCTGCTTCTCGTCGGCAGCGACAGCGGAGGCGGGAACGCCGCATACGGCCAGCGCGGCGAGGTACTCAACGATGTCACGATGCTGCTGCACATCTCCGCGGACCACGAGCGCGCCACGGTCGTGAGCCTACCGCGTGACATGTTCGTGGACATCCCCGCCTGCACCGCGCCGGACGGCCAGACGTTCCGGGCCGCGACGAACCAGAAGCTCAACACCGCGCTCAGCCGCGGTGGGCTCGCCTGCCCGGTCGCCACGGTCGAGGCCCTCACCGGGCTCAACATCCCCTTCGCCGCGACGATCGAGTTCGACGGCGTGATCGCCATGTCGAACGCCGTCGGGGGAGTGCCCGTCTGCGTCGCCACCGCGATCAACGACCGCCAGATCTCCTTCCAGCTCTCTGCGGGTGAGCACCTGCTTTCCGGCGCCGACGCGCTGCAGTTCCTGCGCTCCCGCTACGGGGTCGGCGACGGCAGCGACACCACCAGGATCGGCAACCAGCAGCAGTTCCTCTCCTCGCTCGTACGAACGCTCAAGAGTTCGGACACCCTCTCGAACCCGGTCAAGCTCTACGGCATCGCGACGGCGGCCACCAAGAACCTCGAGTTCTCGAACAGCCTCCGCAACGTCGACACCATGGTGTCGATCGCCAGTGCCCTCAAGGACATCCCGCTCGAGGAGGTCGTGTTCGTGCGCTACCCGAGTGCGGCGGGAAGTGTCGGCGGGCAATCGGGTGTTCTGCCGATCGCCTCAGGCGCCACGGCGCTGTTCGACGCGCTCGAGGCCGACCTGCCGATCGGCCTCACCGGCACCGCTGGCGGTGGCGTGGTCGCGGAGCCGACCGCTGAGCCCACCCCCGAGGC
>JACMNE010000024.1 GCA_014378715.1 Microbacteriaceae bacterium | reverse complement strand
TCCTGGTAGTCGGTTTCGCGCACGGCGACCCCCGCCCGGCGGAGGGAGGACTCGAGCATGACGACTCCGGCGCGGGTGGGACTCGTCGCCGAGGCCTGGAGCAGTGTCGTCGGGAAGCTGTGGGGGTCGATCCCGGGCAGCGCCGGCGGGTAGAGCAGGGCGATGCGGGCCGATGGCACCTTCCCGCAGAGTGCGGATGCCGCGTGGCAGCCGCCACCTTCCCCGACGATGACTGTACGGCCGGGGTCGAGCGCGTTCTCGGCGCAGACGGCGGAGATCGCTGAGGCGAGGTCGGGTGCCTCGGTGTGGGGCACCCAGACGAGGGCGCCGAGCCGGGTGGCGAGCGATCCGGCGAGCCAGCGGGCGGCGCGCGGGTGCTCAGTGGCGAGCACCACGAGGAACGCGGGCGGGGAGGCAGGGGAGGTGCGTCCCCCTGACGGCCGGGTGGGGGTGTAGAGGGTGCCTGCGGCATCCGCCCCCGAGGTCACCCCGCTGACCGCCCCCGCGGCGGCGACGCCGGCGAGCGTCGGCGCGTGCTGTTCACTCCACAGCGCGAAGCGGAGCAGTGGTGCACCCATGCGGATGTCCGTTCGGTTCGAGGTCGGCGGGTGAATGGGGTGGGTCGGGCGGTGAAGTCGGGAGGGCTGGAGAGCTCGGGTGGGCGGGTCGCGCGGCCGGTCAGGCGCCGTGGGCGGCGGGCACCCGCTCGCCGACGGGCGGCGGGCCGGGCGGGGTTCCGTCTCCGAACGGACGCCCGCCGAGCGCCTCGCGGCCATGCGGGGTCAGCCAGCCCGCGAGGTCGGGGCCCTTCGGCACGATGCCGGTCGGGTTGATGTCGGTGTGCACGAGGTAGTAGTGCTGCTTGATCTGCACGAAGTCGATCGTGTCGCCGAATCCCGGCGTCTGGAAGAGGTCGCGGGCGTAGGCCCAGAGCACCGGCATCTCGCTGAGCTTGTTCCGGTTGCAGCGGAAGTGGCCGTGATAGACCGGGTCGAATCTGGCGAGGGTGGTGAACAGGCGGATGTCGGCCTCGGTGATCGTGTCGCCGACGAGGAAGCGCTGGGTGGTGAGGCGCTTCTCGAGCCAGTCGAGGCGGGAGAACAGCCGGTCGTAGGCGCGCTCGTACGCCTCTTGCGACCCGGCGAATCCCGCGCGGTAGACGCCGTTGTTCACGTCGCGGAACACGAGGTCATTGACCTCGTCGATCTCGGCCCGCAGCGCCTCGGGGTAGAGGTCGGGGGCGCCGTCGCGGTGCAGTGCGGTCCACTCGGTCGCGAAGTCGAGGGTGATCTGCGGGTAGTTGTTGGTGACGACCTTGCCGCTGGCGACGTCGACGATCGCGGGAACCGTGATGCCGCGCGGGTAGTCGGGGAACCGGGCGAAGAAGGCCTGCTGCAGGCGCTCGATGCCGAGCACCGGGTCGACCCCGCCCGGGTCGAGGTCGAAGGTCCAGCTGCGCTCGTCGTGAGTCGGACCCGGGAGGCTGAGGCTGATCGCGCCCTCGAGGCCGAGCAGGCGCCGGGCGATGACGGTGCGGTTCGCCCAGGGACAGGCACGGGCGGCGACGAGGCGGTAGCGGCCGGCCTCGAGGGGCCAGCCGTCCGCCCCGTCGGCGGTGATCCTGTCCTCGATGTAGGTGGTGTCGCGGGTGAATTCGCGACCCGGCTCGACGTAGGTCCCCTGTTTCGCTGCTGCGCTCATCCCGCCACCCTAGGCCGGGTACCCGCGTGGCGGCTGTGGCCGACGCGTCCCGTCACCTGGGCCGATCAGCAGTGCCACTCAGCTGTGACACTCAGCTGTGCCGCAGGGCGCGGTCGTCCTCGTCGGTCGTCTCGGGGTCGATGCCGGGCTCCGGCGTCTGGGTCGACGACGGGTCCTCCTGGGTGCCGTTGGCCCCGTTGCCGTCGGCCCCGTTGCCGTCGGCAGTCGCGTCGGTCGAGGTCACGAAGTCAGCGTCGGCTGGTACGGTGCCGTCGTCGAGAGAAGCGGATGAATCGTGGGTGCTAGTCATGTCGTCAAGGGTCGCCGGGTGACGCCCGCCGGGCAAGGGGCTTGCGCCCCGCGCCGGGGAGGGACAGCGTGACTGGCGACCCGCTGCGCGTGCGCCTGACCTCCGGCGAGGTGCGCGGCATCCGCTCGGGCGGAGTGCGCCTGTGGCGCGGGATCCCGTTCGCGGCACCTCCCGTGGGAGCGCTGCGGTTCCGGGGCCCCCGGCCGGTGAAGGCGTGGCGCGGCATCCGCGTGATGGAGGAATTCGGGCCGATCGCTCCCCAGGACCGGGCGGGTCCGTTCGCCGGGGCGGCGCCGGCGGTCGAGCGCAGTGAGGACTGCCTGACCGTGAATGTGGCCGCGCCGGCCAGGAACCTGACTTCTTTGCCCGTGATGGTGTTCATCCACGGTGGGGCGTACAGCGTCGGCGCGCCGTCCGGGGTGCCGGGGCGGGGCGAGAACTTCGTTCGACGCGGGGTCGTGCATGTGACCTTCACCTACCGGCTCAACGCCTTCGGGTATGTGGACCTGAGCGATTATGGCTTCGACAGCAACCTCGGGCTGCGGGACCAGGTCGCGGCGCTCGAGTGGGTGCGCGACAACATCGCGGCGTTCGGCGGCGACCCGGCGAATGTGACGGTCTACGGCGAGAGTTCCGGCGGCAATGCGGTGACCACGCTTCTCGCGACGCCGGCCGCTGCCGGGCTGTTCGCCAGGGCGATCGCGCAGTCCCCGCCTGCTGCAGCGGTCTACCCGGCCGAGACGACGGCACGCTGGGCGGCCGAGTTCATGCGGATCCTCGGGATCACCCCCGACACCGCGCCCGCCACCGCAGCCCAGGCCCTGCTCGCCGCGCCGGCCGACGACCTCGTGCGTGCCGCCCGCCTGCTCTTCGCCCGGGTGCCCGACACCGACCCCGGCACCCAGGCCTTCTGCCCGGTCGTCGACGGCGAGTACCTGCCGCGCCTGCCGCTCGACGCCTTCCGCGACGGCCTCACCCACCCAGTGCCGCTGCTCATCGGCACCAATGACCGGGAGGGCTCGATCTTCACCGGCCGCCGCACGATCCTCGCGACCACCCCGCGACGGATGCGGGGGCTGCTCCAGTCCCGTCCAGCGGATGTCGCGGCCCGCGTCCTCGCCGAATACGGCTACCCATCGCGCAGGGGTGCCCTGGACTTCGGCGGCGACTTCGCGTTCTGGATCCCCACCCTGCACGCGGCGGACGGACACTCGCGCGTCGCCCCCACCCACCTTTATCGGCTCGACGCCGCCCCGCGCCTGCTGCGGGTACTGGGCCTCGATGCGACGCATGGCCTCGACCTGCTCACGGTATTCGGCCGCACCCGCACCACGGTGGGCCGGCTCCTCGGCCTGCTCGGAGGCGGGGCCGCACTGCTCGGGGTGAGCAAGCGGATGCAGGACCACTGGTACCGCTTCGCCGTCGATGGCACTGTCGACCCCGCCTGGCCGGCCTGGACGCCGCAGACGCGGGAGTGCCTCGTGTTCGGTGGGGCGATCCGCGGGGCCGACCGCATCGAGGCCGACCCGAGGGCGTCGCGACGCAAGGCCTGGACCGCCGCCGGTTTCTAGGCATCTGACCGCAGACGGGGGTTGGGACGGGAGCCGTGGATCATGACGGCTCCCGTCCCCCATTTCGATCCCCGACGATGATGAGATGGAGGGGGACCGAAGACGCAGGCGAGATTACGCCTCGGAACGCCCACCAAAAAGGGCCTTGACATGGGCGTGCTCTACCGGGCGGCACAGGGTCGCCCGACCGTTCACGGGGTGTGTCGCAGGGCGCGAGTAGAGTCGCATTGTCCACAGCCACAAGCGACGCGACTGCAATGGAGCTATTCGACGTGAATGATAGTGCGCCCACCCTTCCCCACCTCTCCGTGCCGGCCACGGCCGGCTTCGAGAACACCACGGAAGTCGACACCGACGACACCGGAGTACTGCGGATCCCGCGGGATGTCCCGACCCGCACCGAGAGGGACTCGCTCGGCACGATGGAGGTGCCAGCGGATGTCTACTGGGGCATCCACACCGCGCGCGCGCTGGAGAACTTTCCGATCACCCGGCGTCCGATCTCGGTCTACCCCGACCTCATCCGGGCCCTCGCCCGTGTGAAGCAGGCCGCCGCCCGCGCCAACAAGCTCATCGGGGTGCTCGATCCGGTCAAGGCCGACCTCATCGAGCGGGTCTGCGAGGAGATCGTGGCCGGCAAGCTGCACGACCAGTTCCTGGTGGGGGTCATCCAGGGCGGGGCCGGCACGTCAACGAACATGAACACGAACGAGGTCATCGCCAACCGCGGTCTCGAGATCCTCGGCCATGGGTTCGGCGAGTACGAGTACCTGCACCCGATCGACGACGTCAACCGCAGCCAGAGCACCAACGACGTCTACCCGACAGCGATCAAGCTCGCCATGGTGTTCTCCACCCAGCGCCTCCTCGCCGAGCATGCCCTGCTGACCCGGTCGTTCGCGGCGAAGGGCACCGAATTCGCGGGGATCCTCAAGGTGGGCCGCACCCAGATGCAGGACGCCGTGCCGATGACCCTCGGGCAGGAGTTCGGCGGCTTCGCCCATACGCTCGCCGAGGACTACGACCGGCTGAGCGAGGTGATCCCGTGGCTGAACGAGATCAACATGGGCGCCACGGCGATCGGCACCGGCATCACGGCGGACCCACGGTACGCTGCTGCGGTCTGCGCCGAGCTCATCACCATCACGGGCATCCCGATGGAGACAGCGGAGGACCTCATCGAGGCCACCTCCGACGCCGGCATCTTCATGACCCTCAGCGGCACTCTCAAGCGCGCCGCCGTCAAGCTCTCCAAGATCTGCAACGACCTGCGTCTGCTCTCGTCGGGCCCGCAGGCCGGCTTCGGCGAGATCAACCTCCCGCCGCGTCAGGCCGGGTCGTCGATCATGCCTGGCAAGGTGAACCCGGTGATCCCCGAGGTCGTCAACCAGGTCGCGTTCAGCGTGATCGGGGCGGACGCCACCGTCACGGCGGCGGCCGAGGGCGGGCAGCTGCAGCTCAACGCATTCGAGCCGGTGATCGCGCACAGCATCTTGCAGTCTTTGGCCTGGATGACGAACGCATGCCGCACCCTGCGGATCAACTGCATCGACGGCATCACCCCGAACCTCTCCCGGCTGAGCATGCAGGTCGAGTCGTCGATTGGCGTGGTCACGGCCCTCACGCCGTACATCGGATACGCGGCATCCGCTTCTCTGGCGCACACGGCGCTCACGACCAACGCGTCGATCGCCGACCTGGTGGTCGCGGCCGGCCTGATGGACCGCGAGGAGGTCGCCAGGGTGCTGTCGCCGGAGCGGCTCAGCGGCATCCGGCCGATGACGGGGGTCATCAGTGTGATCACGCAGGACCGCTTCGACCACGACGACGAGGACTGAGCGGGGCGCGGCTGGCGCAGACCGGCCGCCCCACCTGCCGCCCCACCTGCCGCGCGAGCCCGTTCGCTGCAGACCGGCTCAGGATGCCGCCCGCGCAGGAGACCGGCTCAGTCGGCCTTCGGCGCGGGCTCGGTGGTGTCGGCGTCCGAGCGCGCGTCGGCGTTCGAGTGCGCGTCCGCATCCGCCTGCGTTGTGGTGCCGTCCGCCCGATCCGCTTCTGCATGAGTACCGCCGACCGACTTCGCGGTCTCCGTGACCTTAGCGGCGGTCTCGCGGGCGGTGGCGGCGACACGGTCCGCGGCCTCGCGGGCGGTCTCCGCGACCTTCGCCGCGGCCTCCTTCGCGCTGGCCGTGGCGACCTTGGCGCCCTCGGCGACGGAGGTGCCCGCGAGCCTGGCGGACTCGACGACCTTGTCTCCGGCGACGCGCACGCCCTCCGCGGCGACCTTCGCGCCCTCGGCGACGAGATCGCCCGCGACCTTGGCCCCCTCGGCGACCTTCTCGCCGGCGACCTTGGCTCCCTCAGCGACCTTCTCTGCCACGATCGGGGCGTTGTCGTTCACGAACTCCTGCGTGTCCGCGACGACCTTCTGCACCCGCGGGTCCTCCCACGCCTCGGCGGCCTTCGTCTTGATCTGCTCGTAGCGCGCGCGTCCGGCGCGGGCTCCGAGGATGTAGCCGGCGAGGATTCCGATGATGAAGAGCAGTCTCAGGCGCATTCCGGGGTCCTTTGTGTGTGGGGTGTGGGTGGGAACTACGGTACTTGAACGGCGTCGTCCGGCTGCTTGTCTGGCCGCAATCCGCGCCAGGTCGGGTGCCTGAGGCGTCCGGCAGAGGTCCACTCGGCGAACTCGACCTCCCCGACGAGCTTCGGAGTGACCCAGTGGGCGTCCCCGGCGTCCGCCTCTGGCACGTCGTCGAACGGCGTCGTCGCTCTGGCAAGCGGATGTAGCCTGCGGGCGATCAGGTCGAGGTCCGCATCGCGGAACCCCGTGCCCACCCGCCCCGAATAACGCAGCGCACCGCCATCCATCACCCCGACGAGCAGGGAGCCGATGCGGCCTTCGCGGTTGCCCCTTCCGGGCCGCCAGCCGCCGATCACCACCTCCTGTGTGCGGTGATGGGTGATCTTGACCCAGGACGGCGAGCGGCGCCCCGGCCGGTAGACGGAGTCCAGCCGCTTGGCCATGACCCCCTCCAGCCCCAGCTGGACGCTGGTGGCGATCGCGGCGTCGAGGTCGCCGTCGAAGACGGGGGAGAGGCGGGTGGCGCCGGTCTCGTGCACGGCGGCGTCGAGGAGCTCCCGCCGCTGAGCCCACGCCCGGCCGGTGACCGCCTCCCCGTTCCACTGCAGCACGTCGAAGACGACGTAGGTGGCCGGATGGGTGCGGGCCGCGGCACCCGCCTGCCTGGCATCGGTGATGCCCATTCGCTGCTGCAGGCGGCCGAAGTCGGGGGCGCCGTTCCTTCCTGGCACGATGATCTCGCCGTCGAGCACCACTGCCCCGTCGACTGCCCCGTCGACTGCTTCGGGGATGCCGGCGAGGTCGGGGTAGCTGGCGCTCAGCGGCGTGCCGTTGCGGCTGGTGAGGGTCACGGTGTCGTCGGTGATCGTGGCGATGGCGCGGATGCCGTCCCACTTCATCTCGAACGCCCACTCGCTGGCGTCGTCGATCGAGGCGGCGGTACCGGCGGTCGCGAGCATGGGCCGCACGGGTCCGGCGGGGGAGGGCCGCTCCGGAGCCGCATCGACCCCGGCATCCTCCATCAGGTGGATGAGCCAGCTGGTGTCGCGGGTGTGGATGAGCGCGAAGCGGCGCACACCCCGCTCCGCGCTGTGCAGAACGACGATGACCTCCTTGCCGTCGCGCCACTTCTCGAGCTCGAACTCGCCGGAGTCCCAGATGGTGACCTCGCCTGCGCCGTACTCGCCCTGGGGGATCGTGCCGGCGAAGGTGCCGTACTCGAGCGGATGATCCTCGGTCTGCACGGCGAGGTGGTTCTTGCGGCGGTCGGTGGGCACCCCCTTCGGCAGCGCCCAGCTGACCAGCACCCCGTCGTGCTCCAGCCGGAAGTCCCAGTGCAGTGCCCGCGCGTGGTGCTCCTGGATGACGAAGCTGGTGCCGGTTGCGGCGGGGGCGACCCCCACGGGAACGGGCTCTGGCGTCTTCGAGCCGTCGCGCCTGTTGCGGTAGGTCGCGAGGCGGTCCTCCGCCTCAGGGGTGGACTCGAAGGACGCGAGGCGGCCCGGTGTCGGCTCGAGTGAGGCGAGGTGCCCGGCCAGGAGCGCGGCGAGCGGGTCGGGGTCGGCCGCGAGCCGGTCGAGCACCTGCTCGTAGTCGAGGTGGGCGAGGTCGGGCGCGTCGAGCTCGTCCCAGGTGCGGGGGGCGGCGACCATCGGGCGGGCGCGCCCCCGCAGCGAGTAGGGCGTGACCGTGGTCTTGTTCGCGCTGTTCTGGCTCCAGTCGACGAGCACCTTCCCGGCGCGCAGTGCGCGCTTCATGTCGCTGAGCACCAGGTCGCGGTGATCGGCCTCGAGGGCGCGCGCGAGCTCGTGCGCCACGGCGCTCACCTGCTCGGAGTCGAGGCTGCCGTCGAGCGCCGCGTACAGGTGGATGCCCTTGCTGCCGGAGGTCACCGGCAGCGGCTCGAGCCCCATGCCGGTGAGGATCTCCCGCGCCCAGCGGGCCACCTGGGCGCACTCGGCCAGCCCCACGCCGTCCCCGGGGTCGAGGTCGAGTACCACGCGGTCGGGATTCTTCTGGGTTCCGGTGCGCCCGAACTGCCACTGCGGAACATGCAGCTCGAGTGCGGAGGTCTGCGCGAGCCAGGTCAGCGTGGCCCGGTCGTTGAGCAGCGGGTAGTCGTTGGAGTGATCGCGGTGCTTCACGGTGCGCCGCGCCACCCAGTCGGGAGTGGACTCGTCGAGGTTCTTCTGAAAGAACGCCATCCCTGGTTCCCCGGCCGTGCCCACCCCGTGCACCCAGCGCTTGCGCGTCGCCGGCCGGTTCGCCGCGTGCGCGACGAGCACGTCGGCGACCCGCGCATAGTAGTCGAGCACCTGCGCCTTGGTCGTGCCCGTCTCGGGGTAGAGCACCTTGTCGAGGTGCGTCAGGCGGATGCGCCGACCGTCCACGGTCACGGTCGCGGGGGTGTCGGCCACATGAATATTCTGGGGGGCGGATGTCGCGGGGACCAGCCCCTTGACCGACACAGCCCTTTCGCTGACCGCCGCCTCGGACGACAATGGCACTCATGCGAGCCATTTGGAGTGGGGCCATCACGTTCGGGCTCGTCAACGTGCCGGTGAAGGTGTACAGCGCCACCCAGGATCACGACGTCTCGCTGCACCAGGTGCACGATAAGGATGGTGGCCGCATCCGCTATCAACGCCGGTGTGAGGTGTGTGGCAAAATCGTGGACTTCGAGCACATCGACAAGGCCTACGACGACGGCGAGCGCACCGTGGTGATCACCTCGGAGGACCTGCGCTCGCTGCCGGAGGAGCGCAGCCGCGAGATCGACGTTGTCGAGTTCGTGCCGACCGACCAGATCGACCCGATCATGTTCGACCGCAGCTACTTCCTCGAGCCCGCGTCGACGTCGATCAAGGCCTACGCCCTCCTGCGGCGCACGCTCGAGGAGACCAACCGCACCGCGATCGTGCACTTCGCGCTGCGGCAGAAGACGCGGCTGGGCGCGCTGCGTGTGCACGGTGACGTGCTGATGCTGCAGTCGCTGCTCTGGGACGACGAGGTGCGCGAGGCCAACTTCCCGGCTCTCGACGAACCGGTGAAGATCACCGCGAAGGAGCTGGAGATGTCGACGGAGTTGGTGTCGAGCTTCGAGTCGGACTTCGAGCCTGAGAGGTTCAGTGACGACTACCAGGACCAGCTGCGCACACTCATCGACGCGAAGCTCGCTCAGGGGGATGCCCTCGACACGGAGGCGACGTTCGGGGCGAAGGAGGAGGAGAGCGAGGGCGGCGAGGTGCTCGACCTGATGGAGGCGCTGAAGCGCAGTGTGGAGAGGAGCCGGGAGAAGAAAGCGGAGGTTTCGAAGAAGACCGCGAAGAAGTAGGGGCGGCCGAACATAGCACTACCGGGGCACCGGATGCTGTCACGATTTTGCCCCGAAAATGTACCCCGCGTTCGGGGGACAGGCGTCGCTAAAATGACTTCTACGACGCCGGTCGATACCGGTAGTGCAGTGTCAACAGTGATTCTCGGGTCGGCAGACGAACGACGTGTGGTGCAGGGCGGCGCCGTCGCCGGTGGTGCAGGGACACCGGTTTTCCCTTCCGAGACGCTGCGCGCTGCGTCGGACCGATCCGGCCCCCTGCACATCGACACGGGGCCGGATCGGTCATCCTCGTGGTGATCCCGGTGCAGCGTCCGTCGGGTTCGCGCGCATCGACCGCCTCGCGAGCAGCGGCAGGGCCAGGGCGATGCCGACCATCGCCAGTAGCGCGAGGCTGCCGGCCACGATGCCCGCCGCGCGCCCGACAACGACGTCGAAGATCAGCAGCACGGTGCCGGCCAGCACGCAGGCGACCCCCACGAGCACGGTCTTCAGTACCCGGTTCGCGATTCGCACGAGCGGCTCCTTCGCCTTCTGCCGGAACAGGGTGCGGTGCAGGCTCACCGGGGCGAGTCCGAGGGCCGTCGTCGCGGCCGCGAGGACCACGAGCACCAGGTAGGCGCCGACCTGGAACGGGTCGAGGTCGGTGAAGCGCGACTGGAAGGCCAGCGTGAGCAGGAATCCGGTGATGATCTGCGATCCGGTCTGGGTGACCCGCAGCTCCTGCAGGATCTCGTCCCAGTTGCGGTCCAGCCGTTCCGCAGCGGTCTCGTCCCGCCCGTCGCCGAGCGCGACATCCGCTTTCGAGGAATCCATGGCTCGATGCTAGCGATCGGCGGAGCGCCAGAGGTGCAGGCCGGCGTAGCTGCGCCAGGGCGCCCAGCGCGCACCGTACGCGGCCAGAGCACCCGAGGTGTTCGGCAGGCCGAGGCGGGCGGCGCCCTGCATCATCACGAGGTCGCTCGCGAGAAGCACGTCGGGGCTGCCGAGCACCCGCATCGCGACATAGCCGGCCGTCCACGGTCCGATGCCGGGCAGGGCGACGAGGGCGGCCCGCAGGTCGGGCTCGGACATCCCCACATCGAGCACGAGGTCGCCGGCGGCGATCGCGGTCGCCGCGCCGATGATCGCGGAGACCCGCGGGGCGGGCCCGCGCAGCACGGTCGCCCCGCGCTCGGCGAGGTCGGCCGCCGTGGGGAACAGGCCGCTGTCGCCGCACAGCTCGCGGCAGATGCGCCCGAGCACGGTGCGCGCCGCGGCGACCGACACCTGCTGCCCGATCAGCGTGCGGAACAGCGTCTCGACGGCGTCGATGCTGCCCGGCAGGCGCACGCCGGGTCGCAGGGCAACGGATGTCGCGAGCGCCGGGTCTGCGCCCAGCGCGGCGTCGATCGCGACCGAGTCGGCGTCGAGGTCGAGGAGGCGACGCACCCGCTCGACGAGGGTCGCCACGTCGGAGACGTGCTCGAGCTTCGCGGTGCACTCGACCGCGAGGCCGCCCAGGCCATCCAGGCGCAGGTCGATGCTCGCCGTGCCGGCCGGCAGCCGCAGCCCGCGCGAGTAGGTGGTGGCAGTCGATGTCTCGATGCCGGCGATCGCGTGGTCGGCGAGGAACTTGAACAGCCCCGCACCGTCGAAGGGGGAACGGGTGGGCAGCCGGAGGGTGAGCTGCGTCTCGCCCGTGGTGCCGGTCGCGGCGGCGGCCGATCCCGTGGCCCGCAGCTGCGACGGGGTGCGTTCGTACACACCGGCGATCGTCTCGTTGAACTGGCGGATGCTGGAGAATCCGGCGGCGAACGCGACATCCGCTAGCGGAAGCGCCGTCGCCGTGAGCAGAGTGCGGGCCGTCTGGGCGCGGTGCGCGCGGGCGAGGGCGAGGGGACCGGCGCCGAGTTCGTCGACGAGTACCCGGGTGAGGTGCCTGGCGGTGTAGCCGAGGTGGTCGGCCAGTCCGGTGACGCCGGAGCGGTCGACGACGCCGTCGGAGATCAGCCGCATCGCGCGCGAGGCGATGTCGTCGCGCAGGTTCCACTCGGGGGAGCCGGGCACGGCGTCGGGCAGGCAGCGCTTGCAGGCGCGCAGCCCGGCCTCGTGGGCGGCCGCGGCAGTGCGGTAGAAGGTCACATTCTTCGCCTGCGGGGTGGTGGCCGGGCAGCTCGGTCGGCAGTAGATGCCGGTCGACCGCACGCCCGTGATGAACTGCCCGTCGAAGCGGGCGTCGCGGGAGGACATGGCGCGGTAGCGCACGGCGAACAGCGGATCAGCGGGGCCGACGGCTGCGGGCGGGGCGGGCTGGGCGGGACGGGACAGCAGGCTCATCCCACGACCTTCGCACGCCCGGCCGCCTCCCGCTAGCGGGAATCGGACATCGCCGACCGCATATCCTGGGGCCCATGGATACCGCCGTGATCGACGCCCTCCGTGACGCCCTCGGCGACGCCGTCTCGACCGCCGCGCCGCAGCTCGACGCTGCGCGCGCCGACCAGTCCGGGCACGTCTCGGACGCCCCACCGCTCGCGATCGTGACCGCCCGCTCGACCGCGGACGTGCAGGCCACGATGCGCATCGCGACAGCCCACCGGGTGCCCGTCGTGACGCGCGGCGCCGGCACGGGCCTCGCGGGCGGCGCGATCGCCGGAGCTGGCGAGATCATGCTCTCGACGCTGGCCATGAACGGCATTCTCGAGGTGTCCGCCGCCGACGAGCTCGCCGTCGTGCAGCCGGGCATCATCAATGCCCACCTCAACCGCGCCCTCGAGGAGCACGGGCTCTGGTTCGCCCCTGACCCGGCGAGCAAGGCCATCTCGACCGTCGGCGGCAACATCGCCACGAACGCGGGCGGCCTGCTCTGCGCGAAGTACGGGGTGACCCGCGAGGCGGTGCTCGCCCTCGAGGTGGTGCGCGCCGACGGCTCGCTGCTGTCGCTCGGGCACCGCAGTGTGAAGGGTGTCACGGGCCTCGACCTCACGGCCCTGATGATCGGCTCCGAGGGCACCCTCGGGGTGATCGTCGAGGCGACCGTGAAGCTGCGCGGCATCCCGACCGGGACCGTCGCCACGATCGGCGCGTACTTCGACACGATCACCGAGGCCGCTGCGGCCTCCGCGGCGATCACGGCGGCACGGCTGAGACCCGCGGCCATGGAGCTGCTCGACGCCCGCTCGCTCGACCTGATCGGCGCCTACCTCGGCGTCGACCTGGCTGGCGGCGCCTACCTACTCGTGCAGACCGACGGCGCGGCGAGCGGGGACGAGGCCACTGCGGCGCTCGCCATCATCCGCTCTCTGAACGGACGCGCCGAGCTCACGACCGACCCGATCGAAGGCGAGCGGATGTTGGCGGTCCGCCGCTCCTTCCACCCGGCCCTGGTCGCGACGGGCACTGTCCTCATCGAGGATGTCGCGGTGCCACGAAGCGCCCTGCCGGCCATGTTCGCGGCGATCGGCGAAATCGAGCGGAAGTCGGGGCTGCAGATCCCGACCGTGGCTCACGCGGGAGACGGCAACCTGCACCCGAACTTCATCTTCGACGGCCCCACCGTGCCGGAGGAGGTCTGGAGCGCGGCTGGCGAGCTGTTCGAGGCAGCGCTCGCCCTCGGCGGCACCCTGACCGGCGAACACGGCGTCGGGATCCTCAAACGACGCTGGATCGGCGCCGAGCTCGGCGCGGAGCAGCTGGAGCTGCAACGGCAGATCAAGGCGGTCTTCGACCCGCTCGGCATCCTCAACCCGGGAAAGGTCCTCTGATGAGCGCTCCGCAGTACGGCCAGCCCCAGTACGGCCAGCCCCAGTACGGCCAGCCGCAGTACGGCCAGCCCCAGTACGGCCAGCCCGCCGCCAACCCCGATCCCGTGCTCGAGACCGGGCAGTTCGTGCCGGTGCCGGCCCGCCGGGTCGACACGGCGATGGTGCTCGCGATCGTGGGCCTGGTGCTGCTCGGGGTAGTGGCGCTCGCCGTCATCGCCTACCTGTTCTTCGCGGTGGGGGTGGTACCGGCGATCGTCGCCTTCGTGATGGCGCTTGTGCCGCTTATTCTCGTGGTGCTCACGATCGCCTGGATCGACCGCTGGGAGCCGGAGCCGCGGGCGGCCCTCGCGTTCGCGCTGCTCTGGGGCGGCGCGGCCTCGATCGCGATCGCGCTGCTCTTCTCCTACGCGGCCATGATCGCGCAGCAGCTCTCCGGCGTCCCCGACTCCTTCGGCACCGTCTTCCTCAGCGCGGTCGTGCAGGCTCCCATCGTGGAGGAGGCGGCCAAGGGACTCGGCATCCTGATCCTCTTCTGGGCGGCCAGGCGCAACTTCGACGGGCCGGTCGACGGTCTCGTCTACGGCGCCATGGTCGGCATCGGGTTCGCGTTCACCGAGAACATCCAGTACTTCGGGCTGGCTCTGGCCTCGGACGGACTGGGTGGGGTCAGCGAGATCTTCTTCCTCCGCGGCATCCTCTCGCCGTTCGCCCACGTGATGTTCACGGCCTGCACCGGGCTGGTCATCGGTCTCGCCGCGAAACGCGCCGGCGCGTTCGGCGCGATCGGCTACCTCCTACTCGGGCTCATCCCGGCGATCCTGCTGCACGCGCTGTGGAACGGCGCCTCCTTCCTGGTCACCAACTTCTACGGCTACTACGTGGTCGTGCAGGTGCCGCTGTTCGCGATCGCGATCGGGGTGGTGCTGTACCTGCGCGGGCAAGAGCGGCGGATCACGGCCGAGAGGCTGACCGAATATGCGGATGTCGGGTGGTTCACCCCCGCGGAGGTCGCGATCCTCTCGACGGACGCCGGCCGGCGGGCCGGGGCCGCCTGGGCCCGCAGGCACGGACTCGCCCGCGAGTTCACCCGCTTCACCACGAACGCCGCCCGGCTCGCCTTCGCCCGCCAGAGGACGGTCACCGGGCGCGCGCGCATCGGAGCCCAGCGCGATGAGGCGGCCCTTCTCGGACTCATCGCGGTCGACCGCGAGAAGCTCTCGGTGCTTCCGCCGCTGCCCTGACCTACCCCACCCGACCCGCCCGACCCGCCCGCCCTGACCCCTACCCCATGCCGGCCATGGTCTATTCCACATCCACCCCGCACGTAAACTTGACTGCTGGATTCGAGGGGTGAGAAACGTGGCGAGAACGGAACTTCAACACGAGCAGGACTACGTGGCGGGGCTGTATGCGCGCCTCGACGAGTTGCAGGACGCCGCAA
Source organism: Microbacteriaceae bacterium (assembly GCA_014378715.1). GTDB lineage: Bacteria > Actinomycetota > Actinomycetes > Actinomycetales > Microbacteriaceae > Marisediminicola. The sequence goes on along the minus strand of JACMNE010000024.1, from coordinate 21,576 downwards.
CGCAGCAGCTCGCGCTCGTGCGCCGCCAGGACGTGGGGGGCAACCACCAGAGCCGCTCGGAGCGCGATGCGTTCGCCCGCATCTACGAGGACCGCATCGTGCAGCTGCGCGAGGTCAACGAGCGCCTCGCCTTCGGCCGCCTCGAACTGGACTCAGCCACCTCGAAGGACAGTGGGGACGAGCGTGCCCTGCGCTACATCGGCCGGATCGGCCTGCGCGACGCCGACCTGCAGCCGCTCCTTCTCGACTGGCGGGTGCCGCAGGCCAGTGCCTTCTACCAGGCGACCGCCGCGAACCCGCTCGGGGCCCGCGCCCGCCGCCACCTCATCTCGCACGGGCGCAGCATCTCCCGCATCGAGGACGAGATCTTCGACGCCGAGCTGTTGCGCGAGGGCGGGTCGGAGCTGCAGGGCGAGGGGGCGCTGCTGTCCGCACTGACCGCGGAACGGACCGGACGGATGTCCGACATCGTCGCCACGATCCAGGCCGAGCAGGACCGCATCATCCGCTCGGATCTGAAGGGGGTGCTGGTGGTGCAGGGCGGTCCTGGCACGGGCAAGACCGCCGTCGCCCTGCACCGTGCCGCCTATCTGCTGTATTCGCACCGCGATCGCCTGCGCAACTCGGGTGTGCTGATCGTGGGGCCGTCGCGGTCGTTCCTGCAGTACATCGAGGCCGTGCTGCCATCGCTCGGCGAGAGCGGGGTGGTGCTCTCCAGCGTCGGCCAGCTCTACCCCGGGGTCGACGCCGCGGGCGAGGACACCCCGGCGGTCGCAGCGCTCAAGGGCTCGCACCCGATGGCCGACCTCATCGGCCGCGCGGTGAAGTCCCGGCAACGACTCCCAGCCGCACCCCAGGTGCTCGACGTCAACGGCGATTCGCTCACCCTGGAGCCGCAGCTCATCGCGAACGCGATCCGCCGCGCGAACCAGTCCCGCAAGCCCTACAACGAGGCGCGGGTCGCGTTCGTGAAGAGTGCCCTGGGCCAGCTGACTCGGCTATGGGCGGACCAGCTGCGCTCGCAGGGCAACTCCGTCGACGAGTCCGACCACCCGATGCTGCGGGAGGACCTGCGTTCGGCCCACGACGTGCGGGTCGCGCTGAACACCGCGTGGCTGCCGCTCACGCCCGAGAAGCTGGTACAGGATCTCTTCGCGCGCCCGCAGTGGCTCGCCGAGCTCACCCCCGGTTGGTCGGACGAGAAGCGCGCGCTGCTGCTGCGCGACCGGACGGCGCCGTTTACGATCTCCGACGTGCCCCTGCTCGACGAGGCCGCCGAGCTGCTCGGTGAGTATGACGTTGTCAACGCGGCCGAGAAGCGCGAGGCGAAGCAGCAGCGCAAGCGCGACATCGAGAATGCCGAGCGTGCGATTGAGAACATGGACGTCGCCGGACAGGTGCACGCCGAGGACCTCGCCGACAACTTCGCCGAGACCGCCGCGAAAGGAACGACGGCCGAACGCGCCGCGGCCGACCGCCGGTGGACGTACGGTCACATCGTCGTCGATGAGGCGCAGGAGCTCTCGCCGATGCAGTGGCGTCTGCTGCTGCGCCGCTGCCCGCTGCGCTCCTTCACCGTCGTCGGCGACATCGCGCAGGCGGCCTCCGCCTCCGCGTCGTCGACCTGGCGACAGGCGCTGCGCACCCTCGTCGGCAACTCCGTCGAGGGCGACCGCTGGCGGCTCGAGGAGCTCACCGTTAACTACCGCACCCCGAGCCAGATCAGCGCGGTGGCCGAGCGGATGGCGATCGTGCAGGGCCTGTCCGTGACCCCGTCGACGGCCGTGCGGCAGAGCGAGTGGCCCATCCGGCTCACCGCAGCCCTGCTCGAGGCCGTCACATACGACCGCGGCATCTCCAGCCACGGCACGCTCGCGGTGATCGCCCCGGTCGCGAGGGTCGACGCGGCCTTCGCCGAGCTCGACGCCGCCCTGCCCGGGATCGTCGGCGCCGGCGCGAACGGACTCTCCCGCCCGATCGCCGTGCTCACCCCGCAGGACGCCAAGGGCCTCGAGTTCGACTCCGTCGTCATCGTCGAGCCGGCCGAGATCCTCGTCGAGACCGAGCGCGGCGCCGGCGCCCTCTACGTGGCGATGACCCGCCCCACCCAGCGGCTCGCGCTCGTGACCGCGGACGGCACGGTTCCGGACGGTGTCCTGCCCCTCTGAGCGCCGGTTTGAGAGGATGGACCCATGCCGATCCTCACGCAGCCGCTGCTCGACCGAATCCATGGGCGCGCGGCGGGCTACGACCGCGACAACGCGTTCTTCACCGATGACTTCGACGAGCTCGTCGCGGCCGGATACACTCGAGCGCTCGTGCCGGCCTCCCTCGGCGGAGGAGGGCTGACCCTCGCCGAGCTAGTCCGCGAGCAGGCGCGCCTCGCGCGGGCGGCGCCCGCGACGGCCCTCGCGATTGGCATGCACCTCATCTGGACCGGTGTTGCCAAGACCCTCCAGGACCGCGGCGACGACTCCCTCGACTTCGTCCTGCGCGAGGCCGCAGCGGGTGAGATCTACGCCTTCGCGATCAGCGAGGCCGGCAACGACCAGGTGCTCTTCGCCAGCACAACGGTCGCCGAGCCGCGCGCGGGCGGCTACGCCTTCACCGGCACGAAGGTCTTCACGAGCCTGTCGCCGGTCTGGACGCGCCTGGGCACCTTCGGCCTCGACACCACGTCTCCCGACGCCCCCAAACTCGTCCACGGCGTGATCGTTCGCGACCAACCCGGCATCGAGGTGCTCCCCGACTGGGACACCGTGGGCATGCGCGCCACCCAGAGCCACAGCACCCGCCTCTCCGAGGCAATCGCCGTCGACAAGCGGATGTTGCGGCGCCTCGATCCCGGACCGAATGCCGACCCGCTCGTCTTCGGCATCTTCGCGAACTTCGAGATCCTCGTCGCCGCCGTCTACGCGGGCATCGGCGACAGGGCGCTCGAGCTGGCCGCCGCCGCGGCCACCTCGCGGGTATCCTCGGCCACGGGTCGTCCGCGCTCCGAGGACCCCGTGGTCCGCTGGAAGATCGCGGACGCCGCGATGGCGCGGGACGCGCTCTGGCCGCGCCTCGATGCGCCCGCCGCCGCCGTGGACAGCGCAGCCACCGACCCGTCGGCCGACCTCGGCGACCAGTGGTTCCGGCAGCTGACCGGGCTCAAGCTCGCCGCGACGACGACCGCGCGGTTCATCGTCGACCAGGCGATCGCCGTCACGGGAGGCGGCACGTACGCGGCCTCCTCCGAGCTCGGACGCCTCTACCGCGACGTGCTGGCCGGCGGGTTCCACCCGAGCTCGGCCGACTCGGTGCACTCCACCGTCGCCACCTCGATCCTCGGCCCGATCCCCGCAGAACCGCCCGCTTCCCACCACACCACCGAGGAGACCCCATGAGCCCCGTCCGATCCGTCGTCGAGATCGACGACTCCGTCGTCGTCTGGTCAGACCCCGCCGCCGAGATCGCGAGCCGCCCCCTGGTGATCCTCTTGCACGGGCGCGGCTCCAACGAGCGCGACCTCATCGGCCTTGTGCCCGCCCTGCCGATCGGCCCCGTCTACGCCTCGCTCCGCGCCCCGCGATCGGAGGGCGACGGCTTCACCTGGTTCGCCTCCGGGGCCCCCGGAATGCCGGACCCCGCCTCCGCGATCGCGTCAACGCGCGCCGTGCTCGCGTGGCTTGACCGGGTCGCGCCGGGTGCGGCGGTCAGCGTCGTCGGGTTCTCGCAGGGCGGCGCTCTGGCCACCCAGCTGCTGCGGCACGCGCCGGAGCGGTTCGCCAGCTTCGTCAACCTCGCCGGGTTCGTCGTCGAGGGCGGCGCGGACGGCGCGCTGGACGACGCCCTCCCCGCGCTCGCGAAGCCAGTGCTCTGGGGCCGCGACCCGGGTGACCCGGTGATCCCCGCGACCGCGGTCGCCCGCACCGCCGCCTGGCTGCCCGCCCACAGTGTGCTCACCATGCGCGAGTACCCGGATATCGGGCACTCGGTGTCGCGCCACGAGCTCGACGACGTGGCCGAGTTCCTCACCGCGACGCTCGCCACCGCCCATGCCTGAGGCGGCCCCGTCCCTGGCAGACACGTTCGTCCGCGAGCTCCTCGACAGCTATCCCGACCACCCGCGACCGGGGATCCTGTTCCGCGACCTGACCCCCGTCTTCGCGAACGGGGCGGCCTTCCGCGCGGTCATCGAGGAGCTCACCGCCCCGGGCGACGGAACGGACGCTGCCGACTACCTGGCGATCGCCGGGGTCGAGGCGCGCGGATTCCTGCTCGCCTCCGCAGGTGCCTACCGCAGCGGATGTGGCGTGCTCGCCGTGCGCAAGGCGGGCAAACTCCCCGGTGTGGTGATCGGCGAGACCTACGACCTCGAGTACGGCTCCGCGTGCCTGGAGATGCATCCCGGCCAGTTGCCGAGAGGATCGCGGGTGCTCCTCGTCGATGATCTGCTGGCCACCGGGGGCACCCTCGAGGCCGCCGCGACTCTCCTTGAACGATCGGGGTACATCGTGTCGGGAATCCGGATTGTGCTCGAACTCGAGGGGCTGGGCGGGCGGGATCGCCTGTCCGCCTATGATGTACGGGCGATTTGCACCGTCTGAGGCAGTTTGGGGTATCTGTATCGGCGGTGCGAGTGTTTTTCGGCACCCGGTTCGGTGGCGAGGAACCCGCCCAGCCTCCCCCGAAATGGGGGATGTTCAAGACCGGATTCGTTCGGCAGAATGAACTCACAAGACATCCGGGGGGATGAATTGTGGTCATCCGGGGGGATGGCCGGGTAAATGCGTGTTTCTAACCGCAGAAGTGAGACCGGAGGCGGGGGCCTCCGGTCTTTACTTGTTAACAGGGCGGTTCAGTCGGCTACCCTGCGCACCCGGTCGACGAGTTGGCGCCAGGGGCCGGTGAGGTCCCCCTCGCGCAGGGTGATGAGCCGGCGGGACATCGTGATGCGATAGACGTAGCGGTCGGGCTGGGGGGCGGACGCGACCGGCGGGTTCCACGGAAGCTCGTCGATCAGCCGGTGCCAGTCGTCGCAGTCCTCCTGCGCGTCGACGTCCACGTTCCACTCCCGCTTGAGCCCCGCGATGCCGCCGCTACGCACGACCTGGATTCTCATCGCTGGATTCTCATTGCTGGATTCCCCTGGCTGGCCCATGCCGCCATTATCGCCCCGTGCGGCGGGGACCGCCATGCGGCTACCCCTGCACTGGGCAGCGCGACGTTCTGGGCGCAGCTCTGGGCGCGGCTAGGGTGGGGCATGGCCATCGACCCCGACACACTGCTCGCCGGACCGCGCGGTCGGCGCGTGTGCCTCGAGTTCGCGCGGGAGCAGCTCGGCACCGGGCCAGACGACTGGGAGCTGGGGCACGCGATCGTGATCGCCGCCGCCGACCTCGACCCCCGCCGCGGCAGCACACGGGTGTTGGTGTCGACCACCGGAGCGGACGAGGAGCCCACTGAGAGCCCCACCGCGGCGGACGTCGCCCGGCTGCTCGAGGCCGTCCCGCTCGAGGCCGTCCCGCTCGGGGCGGCCCGAAGTGCCCTCCTGCTCGCGGTGGCGGTCGACACCGCCCGCTACTGGCAGGAGCCCGACGGCGAGGACGTCCTGGCCGGCCTGCCGGAGCTCAGAGGGTCGCTAGCCCGGGCGGCGGCCCGCCTCGCTGCCTCGCCCAGCGCCGCCTGGTGGGATACCCCCTTCGACCGCACCGCCCAGTGGGAGGTCGACTTCGCCGGGATCCCCCACACGGAACCGACGACCGCGGCGCAGACGCTGTCTACGTGGCGCACGGCGCAACTCGCCGAAGAAGCGGATGCCGCCCGCACCCGTCCCGCCGACCCTGCCGCGCCTTTCAGCGGCAGCTGGTGGTCGAAACCGCCGACCGCGCTGACGCGAACGACCCGCGCGCTGGACAGCAGCCCAGTGGGGCTGACGCTGGTCGAGGACAGCATGGGCTGGGACCAGGCCACCGTGGCGGAGGTCCGCGTTCCCGACGGTGCCCGGGTCCACGAGATCACCGGCGCCGAGGACTGGGCCGAACTGTGCGGTCGGTACCCGCTGGAGGTCACCGCGTCCCGTCGGCACGACTGGTACCGGACGACCGGCCGCGCGGGCCGGTGGGCGATCCCCGACTGGGAGCTGGTGGCGCACCGGTACGACGCGGTGCACCTCACGGTCGCCGGCTACCTGTCCGCCGCTGGGCGCGCCCTTCCCATCGACGGCAATCTGTCGACCGTGCTGGCGGGATGGGACCCCGACCAGACGTTCTGGCTCGCCGACGTGCCACGCGATCCGCGCACGCGCGCCGAGTGGCGCCGCGCGCGGGAGAGCGGCTGGCTGCCGGGCCGGAGGTAGGCGTCCAGCCGCGCTACCCGGCCATCGTCGCCGACTCCGTCACGCCGACCGTCTGCCACGCCTCGACGACCGCGGTGTGCTCGGCCGAGCCGTCACCATACCGGAGGGACGCGGCATCCGCTGTCAGGGTGGCGAAGGTGGCGAAGTCGCAGGTGGGGGCGATGTCGCCGCCGGTCAGGGTGTCGTACCAGATCTGGCCCGCCGCCTCCCAGGCGTTGCCGCCGATGGCCACGGCAGTGAGGTAGAAGGCTCGGTTGGGGATACCGGAGTTGAGGTGCACGCCGCCGTTGTCGTCGGTGGTGTCGACGTAGCCGTCCATCGAGTCGGGCTGCGGGTCCTTGCCGAGCATATCGTCGTCGTAGGCGGTGCCCGGGGCCTTCATCGAGCGGAGGGCGTCGCCCTGCACCCGATCGGTGAAGAGCCCTTCGCCGATGAGCCAGCTGGCGTCGGCGGCGGACTGGCCGCGGGAGTGCTGCTCGACCAGGGCCCCGAAGACGTCGGAGACCGACTCGTTGAGCGCCCCCGACTGCCCCTCGTAGGCGAGGTTCGCGGTGTACTGGGTGACGCCGTGGGCGAGCTCGTGGCCGATCACGCTGAGCGAGGCGGTGAAGCGGGTGAAGACCGTTCCGTCGCCGTCGCCGAACACCATCCGTTGGCCGTCCCAGAAGGCGTTGTCGTAGTCCTCGCCGTAGTGCACGGTGCCGAGCAGGGGCAGGTTGTCGTCGTCGATCGACGCGCGGCCGAACGCCTCGGCGAACAGCGCGTGCGTGAAGCCGAAGCCGTCGTGGGCCTCGGTCACGGAAATGTCGCCGGTGTCGGCGTCGCCCTCCGAGCGCACGGTGGTGCCGGGCAGGGTCTCGGTGTTCTCTGCGTCGAAGATGGTGCGCACTGGCGGCTCGATCGCGCGGGCGCGCGCGGTGGGTGCAGCCGTGTGATCGACGCCCGGACCCCAGCGCACGCTGCGGAAGGAGTCGTCGCGGGCGAGGGAGGATTGAGCGGCGGCGGCGGCCCTGGCCATGGCCGGGTCGGCGGAGGAGGCGAGCTGACGGAGCAGGTACGGGGGGACGATTGACTGTCGCATGCCTCGATGCTGCCACGCACCTCCGACATTGCAAGGGGGATGCGCGGGACGCAGGGGTGTGTTCGCCCATCCGGCCGGTGCGAGGATGGGCGCATGGACGACATCGATGCGATCGTGGTCGGCTCCGGCCCCAATGGGATGGCCGCCGCCGTCACCCTCGCGCGCGCCGGGCTCTCGGTGCGCGTCTACGAGCGCAACCCCACCATCGGGGGAGGCGCCCGAACGGTCGAGCTCACCCTCCCCGGTTTCAGGCACGATGTGTGCTCGGCCGTGCATCCGATGGCCCTCGTCTCCGGCTTCTTCCGCCGGTTCCAGTTGGAGAGGCGCATCGGCATCATCGTCCCCGAGATCTCCTACGCGCATCCGCTCGACGGCGGCCGGGCCGGCGTGGCCTGGCGGGACATCGACCGCACGGCGGAGTCTCTCGGCGCGGACGGCCCGGCCTGGAAGGCGTTCTTCGGCCCCCTCGCCGCGCACGCCGACGAGGTGGCCGAGTTCGCCGGGTCGCCGATCCTGCGCGTGCCGCGGTATCCGCTCACCGTGATGCGCCTCGGCCTGCGCATCCTCGAGCAGGGCGGTCCGGCCTGGAACGCACGCTTCGCGGGGGAGCCCGCGCGCGCCATGATCTCCGGGGTCAGCGCGCACTCGATCCAGCGGATGCCGACCCTCGCGACGGCCGCGGCCGGCCTGGTCCTCGCAACCCACGCCCACGCCCGCGGCTGGGCGGTGCCGGTCGGCGGAAGCCAGTCCATCATTGAGGCGATGGCCGACGACCTGCGCGCCCACGGGGGAGAGATCGTCACGAACACCGAGATCACCTCCCTCGCCGAGCTGCCGCCGCACCGCGCCGTGATCCTCGACGTGAGCGCGAGGTCGCTCGCCGCGATCGCCGGCTCCGCCCTCCCCGACCGCTACCGCCGCGCGCTCGGCCGCTTCCGCTACGGCAGCGCCGTGGCCAAGGTCGACTTCGCCCTCTCCGACCCCGTTCCCTGGGCGAACGAGCACGTGCGCACCGCCGCGACCATGCATGTCGGGGGCACACGTGACGAGATGGCCGCCTCCGAAGCGGATGTCGCGGCCGGCCGGCATCCGCTGAGTCCGTACGTGCTCGCCGCGGAGCCCACTGTGTTCGACCCCTCGCGGGCCCCGGCCGGGAAGCACACCCTGTGGACGTACACCCACGTGCCGGCCGGGTCGACGCTCGACCGCACGGAGGCGATCACCGCGCAGATCGAGCGGTTCGCGCCGGGCTTCCGTGACACGATCCTCGCGCACTCGAGCCAGAGCGCGGTCGAGGTCGAGCGGTACAACCCGAACTACATCGGCGGAGACATCGCGGCGGGGGAGCCGAACCTGCTGCAGCTCATCGCCCGCCCGGTGCTCGCCTCCGACCCCTGGCGCACCCCGGCGAAGGGCATCTACCTGTGCTCCTCCTCGACCACACCGGGCCCCGGGGTGCACGGTCTCTCCGGCTATTACGCGGCCCGCAGCGCCCTCGCTGCCGAATTCGGCCTCGCGCCGCCGCACCTGGGGATCGACGGGGCGAACGAGGGGTCGGAGTGACATGGACGCGATCTCCCGTCTGATGGCCTGCCCGCCAGAGGCGGTGTTCCGGGTGCTCGAGGACGGCTGGCTCTACCCCACCTGGGTGGTCGGCGCGTCGCGGATGCGCGACGTGGACGACGACTGGCCCGCCGTCGGGGCTCGCATCCACCACTCGGTCGGCGTCTGGCCCGCCCTGATCGACGACACGACCTCGGTCACCGAGTGGGATGCGCCGCGGCATGCCCGGTTCCGGGCTCGCGGCTGGCCGATGGGCGAGGCCTTCGTACAGCTCGACGTGAAGCCGCGCGGGGCGGGCTGTGTGGTGCGGATCGCGGAGGATGCCGTGCGCGGCCCGGGTGCCATCGTTCCGAAGTTCCTGCGGCAGGCCGGCATCCGCTTCAGGAACCGGGAGACCCTCGCGCGGCTCGCCTACCTCGCCGAGGGCGGTGCCGGATAGCGGCACCCTCGGGCAACGTCCGGGCGGTGATGGAAGACTGCCGCCATGCAGACGATCACACTTGCCAACGGGGACGGGTCGACGTTCGTCGCCTACCTCGCCCAGCCGACGGTGCCGCTCACGGGGGCGGTCGTCCTGATCCACGAGATCTGGGGGCTCGTCGACCACATCACCGATATCGCCGACCGGCTCGCGGCGGAGGGCTACCTGGTCGTCGCCCCCGACCTGCTCAGCCGGGTCGGGATCGTGGCGCACGTGGGGCTCGAGCTGCAGGAGATCATGTTCAGCCCGGACCCGACAGTGCGCACCGAAGGTCAGCCGCGGCTGCGCGACGCGCTCGCCCCGCTGCAGTCGCCCGCATTCGGCCTGTCGGCGCTCGAGAGCCTGAAGAAGTGCGTCGACTACCTGGCCGACGTGCCCGAGGTCGCCGGGCGCATCGCCGTGATGGGGTTCTGCTTCGGCGGCAGCTACAGCTTCATGCTGGCGGCGGGCGACCCCCGCATCCGCGCGGCGGTGCCCTTCTACGGCCAGGGTCCCGGAGACGACGCCGTCGCCGAGACCCAGGGCAAGATCCTCGCCTTCTACGGCGCGACCGACGCCGCTCTCGCCGAGAAGCTGCCGGCGCTCACAGCGTCGATGGCGACCGCCGGGGTCGACTTCACCCCGGTCACCTACGAGGGCTCCGGCCACGCCTTCTTCAACGACACCAACCCGATCACCTATCAAGCGGATGCCGCGGCCGACGCCTGGGCGAAGTCGCTCGAGTTCCTGGGTCGTACCCTGGCCTGACGCACTCGGAGGCCGAGCAGCCGGGAGACCCACCTCGTGCGGGTCTCCCGCGCGCGAGAACCGACAGGGCCGCCAGGGGCGACAGGAGGTCGAAGCCGTGGAAGGCGCCCGGCCACACGTGGAGTTCGGCGCTGCGACCGGCCGCCCAGATCGTGGTCGCGCAGATCGCGGTCGCCTAGGCGACGTCCTCGTCGCGGAACAACGACGGGGGCAGCAGCTCGCCGATCGCCCCCAGCACGGCCGCGAGCTCCACATCGTAGGGTGGGCGCGGAATGTCCGCCGCGGCGTCTGTCGTCGTCGATTCGGTGAGTGTCATGTCGACCTCGATTGGTCGGTTCGGGGCGGCAACGTTGCGGCCCGGTCCGAGCCTGCGCGGTCGCTGTCCGGAAGGCGACCGCCGGGCCGTCGCAGAGACGGGCGATCCGCCCGCCAGATGGCTGTCCGGCGCGCCGGCCCGGCTCAGATCAGGGACCGCAGCAGCGCCTCGGCACCCAGCCCGGCCGACCCGGCGCGGGCAAGCAGGCGGGCGTGCTCGGCCGGGCTGAGCTCGAGCACCATGCGGACCTTGGCTGCGTTGTTGTTGTCGTTGTTGTTGTCGTCCTCGTCGTCGTCGAACGAGAAGAGCTCGGGGTGGGCGGGCCGGACAGGCGCAGCAGGGGTCGGTGCGGGCTCACGCACGCCCGACACCCGCGGGGGCGCCACCACCGGGGTGGCGCGCTCGGCGGCCGCCGCCCCGCCGCGCACGTAGCCGGGGCCGATGGGGATGGAGCCACCGCGCTGGAAGGCCTCCGAAACCGCTCTGGCCCGCACATCCGCCGCTTCATTGAGCGGATGATTGGCATGCCCCTTGACCCACTCGAAGCGGTACCTGCGGCCGAGGATCGCGGCGTCGATCTCCGTGAGCAGGTCGACGTTCATCACGGCCTTGCCGTCTGCCTTGCGCCAGCCCTTAGCCTTCCAGCCGCGCATCCACTTCGTGACACAGTTGATGACGTACTGGCTGTCGCAGAGCACGAGCAGGTCGTCGTCGATATGGGCGGTCGCGCGGAAGAGCTCGAGCACGGCCTTGAGCTCGCCCTGGTTGTTGGTGGCGTGCTTCCAGCCGCCGGCGTCCCAGTTGTCGTCGTCGACGTACCAGGCCCAGCCGGCCGGACCGGGGTTGCCGAGGGCGGACCCGTCGGCGGCAGCGGTGATCACGAGCGGGCCTTTCGTCGCCGGACATGGAGAGGCTCCAGTCTCTCATTCGACGCGGGCTGGCCGGTGCGGCCGGGGCGGTGCTCCTACGCCAGCAACGTGCGGGCTCGAGTCTGCGCGCTCGGGTGCAGTCGGTCGCACGATGTCGCGCTCGCGGGGCACTCGACTCTCTGCCCGGGGGAATAGATTGGGCGGGGCAACCGTTCTCCCAATTTCATGCGAATGCATGAAAACGAGCGCAATCGAGGAATCATGCAGTTCGGAATCTTCACCGTCGGCGACGTGACCCCCGACCCCACCACGCGCACGACCCCGACCGAGCACGAGCGGATCAAGGGCGTGCTCGCCATCGCGCAGAAGGCCGAGGAGGTCGGGCTCGACGTCTTCGCGCTCGGTGAGCATCACAACCCGCCGTTCATCCCGTCGTCGCCGACCACGATGCTCGGCTACATCGCCGCCAAGACCGAGACGCTGCTGCTGTCGACCGCGACCACCCTGATCACCACGAACGACCCGGTGAAGCTCGCCGAGGACTACTCGATGCTGCAGCACGTCTCGGACGGCCGCATCGACCTCATGATGGGCCGCGGCAACACGGCCCCCGTGTACCCGTGGTTCGGCAAGGACATTCGCGAGGGGATTGCGCTCGCCGTGGAGAACTACGCGCTGCTGCACCGCCTCTGGCGTGAGGAGCGGGTGGACTGGGCTGGCAAGTACCGCACGCCGCTCGAGGGGTTCACCTCGACGCCGCGCCCGCTCGACGACGTGCCGCCGTTCGTCTGGCACGGGTCGATCCGTAGCCCGGAGATCGCCGAGCAGGCCGCCTACTACGGCGACGGTTTCTTCGCCAACAACATCTTCTGGCCCAAGGAGCACTTCTCGCGCCTGGTGGGCTTCTATCGCGAGCGCTACGAGCACTACGGCCACGGCAGCGCGGACCAGGCGATCGTCGGCCTCGGCGGGCAGGTGTTCATGAGGGCGAAGTCGCAAGACGCCGTGAACGAGTTCCGCCCCTATTTCGACCGCGCGCCGGTCTACGGCAACGGCCCCTCGCTCGAGGAGTTCACCGAGCAGACGCCCCTCACGGTGGGCAGCCCCCAGCAGGTCATCGACCGCTACGCCGGCATGCGCGAGCACTTCGGCGACTACCAGCGGCAGCTGTTCCTCATGGACCACGCCGGCCTTCCGCTGGCGACCGTGCTCGACCAGCTGGAGATCCTCGGCTCCGAGGTGGTCCCCGTGCTTCGCCGCGAGTTCGCACAGGACCGCCCGGCCCACATCCCGGCCGGACCGACCCACGCAGCGCTCGTCGCGGCGAGGGCAGGGGCGCCAGTCGGCGCGTGAGACGGTCCACAATCTCTTCGCGGGAGGCTCCCTGCCGACGCATAGGCGCGGCATAGGGACCGGGTCTTGAGTATGGGGAGACGCCCGCACTGGTCGGGGGTCGTCGCAGCTGGAGCGCAAGGAGAATCAGATGTCCCTCAACGAAGAACCCCGCATTTCGCCCCTCGGAATCCGTCAGGCACCGCGCAGGCGCAAGGTGCTCATCGGTGTGGCCATCGGCGCCGCCGCGGTGCTCGGAGCCGTCGGGACCGGGGTCGGCACCATCGCCATGATGCGCGGGGTGTACTCCCTCGCCTCGAGCTCCACCTCCTCCTCCGGCCAGACGCTCACCCTGCCGAACGGCACGGGCAACGGCTTCGGCGGCACGGGCGGCACGGGAAGCTCCGGCGGCTTCGGCAACGGCTTCGGCCAGGTCGCCCCCGGAACGGGCGGGTCGACCGGATCAGGCAGTATCGGCACCAACGCGGCCGTCACCCCGGCGACCGACGACCAGAAGGTCGGCGTCGTCACGATCCTCACCACCGTCGACTACAACGACCAGTCGAAGGCCGCGGGCACCGGGATGATCATGACCTCCGGCGGGCTAGTGCTCACCAACAACCACGTCATCGACAACTCCACCAGCATCGCCGTCACGGTCGAGTCGACAGGCACGACCTACACGGCCGTCCTGGTCGGCACCGACTCCACCAACGATGTCGCCGTGCTCCAGCTCGTCGATTCCTCCGGCCGCGATGTGACCGGGCTCCAGACCGTGAAGTTCGACACCAACGGCACCACCGCAGTCGGCGACTCGATCTACTCGGTCGGCAACGCCGAGGGCACCGGTGACCTCGTCACCGCGGTCGGCACCGTGAGCGCCACGAATGAGTCGATCAAGGTGGGCAACGAGTACACCGGGGCGACCGAGTCGCTCACCGGCCTCATCCGCCTGGCCTCCACGGTCGTCTCCGGCGACTCCGGCGGCCCCCTCTTCGACGGCCAGGGCGAAGTCATCGGCATCGTCACGGCCGCCTCCTCCGGCTCGGCCACCGTCGTCGGCTACGCGATCGACATCGACGCGGCGCTCGCCGTCGTCAAGCAGATCGAGACCGGCACGAAGACCTCGACCGTGCAGATCGGCTACCCCGCGTTTCTCGGTGTGCAGATCGCCCGGGCGTCGGGCGGCACCACGACCACCGGCGGGGTCCCGGTCGGTGGCGTGTTCGCCGGCCTCCCCGCCGCCACGGTCGGGCTCGTCGCGGGTGACACCATCACCGCCATCGACGGAACCCCCGTGGCGGATGCCGCTGCGCTGACCGCCATCGTCGCCGCCCACAGCGCCGGCGACCAAGTGGTCATCACCTGGACCGACGCCGCCGGAGCCGGCCACACCGGAACCGCGACCCTCGCCGACGGCCCCGCCTGACCGAAAGCAGCACCATCCGCGGCGGGAGCGCTGCGCGGACCTAGCGTCCGCGCAGCGCTCCCGCCGCAACCACGCGTGCGGGCAGCACCCGCGAGACCGCGACGATGAGCTGGTACCGCTTCGTCGGAATGGACACCGCCCGGCCGCGTGCCGCATCCCGCAGGGCGACGCGCACGACGCGCTCCGGAGTGAGCCAGAGGAACCGGGGGATGTTGCCCGTACCCACCTTCATCCGCTCATGGAACTCGGTGCGGACGAAGCCCGGAGCGAGCGCCATCACGGTGACCCCGCGCGGGCGGTACTGAATGTTCGCCCACCGGCTGAAGCTGAGCGCCCACGCCTTCGCGGCCCCGTAGCTGCCGCGCGGGGTGAACCCGGCCACACTCGACACAGTGATGATGACCCCGGAGCCGCGCGCCAGCATCGGGCCGAGCGCGGCGTGGCTGAGGCGCATCGGGGCGGTGACGAGCACATCAAGATGCTGCTGTTCGAGGGCGACTGGGTTCTCGTCGAAGGGCTTCCGCAGCCCGAACCCCGCGTTGTTCACCAGGATTCCCGGAGCGGAGGTCGCGACCGTCCGCTCGACGCCGGCGAGCGCCTCGGCCGAGCCCAGGTCCGCCGCGATGCACTCCACGCAGACGCCGTATACGGTGCGTAGCCGCACCGCGACCTCCTCGAGGCGGGAGGCCGTGCGGGCGACCAGGACCAGGTCGTGGCCCTGTGCGGCGAGCTGGCGGGCGAACTCGGCGCCGATGCCGGAGGTCGCGCCGGTGATGAGTGCTGCGGGTTTCGACGACATACCCCCACGGTAATACGGGCATGATGGGGTCATGGTCCGGAGAGGGAGTGCGGCGGTGGCGGCCCTGATCGCGGTCCTCTTCACCGCGGGCTGCGCCACTGTGCCCGAGCCACCGGTCTCGGACGCGCAGATCGCGCAGATCCGCACCGTGATGCTCGACCAGCAGTGGCGGTCGGTCAGTATCTACTATCCCGAGCTGGAACGACCGGTGGTGCGCGTCGAGCGCACCGTCTCGCCGTACCAGTGGACGCGGGTGCTCGGAGACTGCCTGCACGACGCCGGGTACAACGTCGAGGTGTCCACCGACGGCATGAGCTTCAGTGCCGACTCCGGCGGATCGGTGCAGGACTACTCCCTGGCGACCTACGTCTGCACGGCGCGCTTCCCCGACTTCGGCACCGTGATCTCCCAGCTCGACGCGCCGGCCTTCATCGCGCTGCAGGCCTTCTGGGCCGGCACCGTCGCCCCCTGTCTCACCCTCGCTGGCGAGCCCGCCCCCAGGGTCGCCCCCGAGGGCAGCCCTGAGATCACCGCCCAGTCGGTCATCGGTATGGGCGCCTATCCCATTGCCGGGCTCGTGCAGGGTCGTGAAGAAGCGGATGTCGCTCGCCTCGAGCAACGCTGCCCCACGGTGCCGGCGTGGCTCGACCTCGCCCGCGGGCAGTGACCGCCTCTGCCGGGGCGCATGATGGGGTCATGTCCGTCACATCCGTTCGCACCCTCGTCGGGGCGATCGCCGCGTTCGTCCTGATCGTGGGCGGCGCTGTGGTGGTTCTCGGCGGGGGATTGGCGGCACCCGCATCCGCTGCCCCCTCGGTGCTCTCGGAGACGCAGCGGGCCCAGATACGGAGCACGATCTTCGACACCCGCTGGGACTACACGACGCAAAACCTGCGCGACACCCCGCGACCGCCCGTCGAGGACTCGCGCACGGTGCTCGACCAGGACTGGTCGCGGGTCGTCGCGGGGTGCCTCGGCGAGAAGGGTTTCGCCGTGGAGCAGACCGGGGGAGGGTTCACCTACCTGGGCAGCTCGGGCCTCGCCCCCGCGTCGTACGCCGTCGTCAACTACGAGTGCAGCATCTCGAACGTGCCGCTCAGCTCGGTGCTCGACCTGCTCGGCCCGCAGCACCTCGACGCGCTCTATGCCTACTGGACCGGCATCGTCACCCCGTGCCTGGAGCTCGCCGGTCAGACCGTGTCTGATCCGCCGGGAATCAACGCGTTCCGCGTTCGCGCGTCTGCCCAGTGGGACCCGTTCGTCGCCGTGCGCGAGACGTATGCCGCAGCCGATGTTCCTCTGTTCGAGTCGCGCTGCCCGCCCATCCCGACCTGGCTCAACCTCGGCGGCGACGAAGGAGACGGCGGCTAACGCACCCACTGCCAGAGCACCTGGGGCGGTACCGCGCGCGGATCGGCGGTGCACAGGATCCGGCCGTTCGACGCAGACTGATGGCCCACGAGCACCAGTTGGTCCTCCCGCGCCAGCGCCAGGCGGCGTTCGCGCGGGGCGAGGTCCGCACGGACACGTCGAGACCGACGCGCTCGAGCGCGCCGACCATCTGGCCGGGCAGCTTGGTCCCCGCCGAAGGACAGGTTCGCCGCGAGGTGCTCGGAGGTCACCTCGAACGGCTCCGACGTGATGCCGAGGGCGGCCCGCCCCGCGGCCGCAGTGCTCGACGAATCGCTCACGCTGGGACTCCTGGGCTCTGGGCTGCTGGCACCATCTCGGTTGAGCGAAGTTAACACCCCGGCGCGACCGGTCGAGCCTGCACGCCGAGATTTGCTCAGTATTCAGTTGACGAGGTCCCGGCGGGAGAGCCCAACGGCAGCGACCGCGATGAGCACGGCCGCCAAGCCGTAGAGCAGTCCGAGACCGCCCCAGTCCGCCCCGTTGGCCAGCGGCGATGCCCCGTACGCCCAGTGGTAGGGGGAGAAGTTGTGCATCGCGTCGAGGTCGGCCGACTGGTTCGCCAGGGCGTTGAGGGCGTAGCCGACGACGGCCACCCCGGCGCCCGCCGCCGTGGCGAAGGCCCGGCGGCCGGTGAGGGCGCCCACCGCGATCGACGACGTCGCCGTGAGCAGCCCGAGCCCGACGAACGCGGCGCCCATGCCGGGGATGTTCGCGGGGTCGATGCCCAGGCCGGCGCTGTCGTTGAGCAGGAACACCATCAGGCAGCTCAGGGCGCCGAGCCAGGCGAGCCGCACCAGCACTGCGAGGGTGCGCTCGAGCACCACCTGCACCCGCCCGACCCCGTGGGCGAGGGTCAACTCGAGCGAGCCGGTCTCCTCGTCGCCGGCGATCGCAGCTGTGCCCCACGCGGTGGCGGCGATCATCAGCAGGGCAAAGCCGAGCAGGCCGAAGTAGGTGGCCTGGGTGTAGCCGGACCCGGTCGAGATCTGGTCGTAGCCGAGCGACGTGATCAGCTCGGGCGGCAGGCTCGCGAGAAGGTCTTTCATCTGGCCGTTGCCGCCGATCGAGGCGAACAACGGAAGGTAGAGAGAGAGGGCGGCGATCACGCCGAGGCTCCAGCCGATCAGCGACCGCCACGATGAGGCGAGCGCGCGCGTGAACAGGGGCAGCGCGGTGGTGGGCCTCACTCCGATCCTTCCCTGGCTCCGTACAGCCGGAGCACCGACTCCTCGAGGTCGGGTTCCTCGACCGTGAGCTCGCCCACGTGGAAGCGGGCGATGGCCTTGACGAACGGGTCGATGTCGCCGGTGACGGTGGCGTCCACACGCACCCCGGAGCCGATCGCGGCCAGTACCAGTGCGGTCAGCTGGGGGAGCGGGGCCAGGGCCGCGCGGACGGCATCCTCCGCGATATCCGCTGCCGTCAGTCGCACCCGCCGCACGGCCGTGAGCCGCAGCGACTCGACATCGCTCACGGTCACCAGTCGGCCGTCGCGCAGGATGGCGACCGCGTCGGCGGCCTGCTGGATCTCGCTCAGCACATGCGAGCTGAGGAATACGGTCTGCCCGTTGGCGCTCGCCTCGCCGACCATGGCGAGGAATTCCTGCTGCACCAGCGGGTCGAGGCCGCTCGTCGGCTCGTCGAGCACCAGCAGCGCCGGGTCGTGCATAAAGGCTTGCACGATGCCGAGCTTCTGTCGGTTGCCCCTGGACAGGGTGCGCACCTGGCGGGTCAGATCGAGTCCGAGGCGGTCGGCGATCTGCTCGGCGCGCCCGTCGGCGACGAGCCCGCTGATGCTGGCGTAGTGGCGCATCAGCTCGCGCCCGGATACGCGCCCCTCGGGGCGCAGGTCGCCGGGCAGGAACCCGATGCGGCGGCGCAGTGCCGGGCCGCCCTCGCGTGGTGCCTCGCCGAGCACCCGCACGCTGCCGGAGCTGGGGCGGATGATGTCGAGCAGCAGCCGCATCGTGGTGGTCTTGCCTGCGCCGTTCGGGCCGATCACCCCGAACACACTGCCGGTCGCGACGGCGAGGTCGATGCCGTCGAGGGCCGTCACGCGTCCGTATCTCTTGGTCAGAGCGGATGTCTCGATCGCGGGGTCTCCCCCGATGCTTCCGGTCATGAGTGGGTGCCTTCCCCGGAGGCGAGCCCGGCGCGGGTGGCATCGAGCAGCGCGGTCGTGGCGTAGAGGCCGTGGGTGTAGAGCTCGACACTCGGCAGGGTCATCCGCCGGATGGCTGCGACGCTGAGCCCGGCTTCGCCGATCGCCCGGCCGATGTGCCGCTCGAGCAGGAGAGGCATCAGGCCCTGGGCGGCGACGATGACCGCCGTCATGCGCGGGTCGCTGCCGCGGTGCATGACCCCGGCGGCCGCGCCCTCCGCGATCATGGCCTCGGTGCGGTCGACGAGCGCGTCGAAGAGGCCGTCGGCGAGCGACGGCCGGTCGGTGAGCATCCGGGCGAGGTAGTCGAGGGCAGGACGGTGCACGTCGAGATTGTCGATCCAGCGCTGCACGCCGTCGGCCAGGGTGGTCTCGGGGGCACCGGTGGTCCCAGAGGCGTCCGCGCCTCCCGGCGACATGACCTCGGCCACGATGTGCTCGTCGCAGGCCAGCCGCAGCGCCTCCTTGGTGCCGAAGTGATGGATGACCAGCCCGGCGCTGACCTTCGCCTCGGCGGCGATGGCGCGCACGCTTGTGGCGTCGTAGCCGCTGCGACCGAACAGCAGCACCGCTGCGTCGCGGATCCGGGACACCGTCGTCGCATCATCCGCTGTCAGTGAACGCATGTTCAGTACCATAAACGCTTGTTCAGCGGATATCGAGGGGGTGCGGTGTTTACGCTGGGACGATGGCAATCCACATCGACCAGACCGCCCCCGACCAGCCCGGCGAGCCGGACGGTCACGGTCACGGTCAGCCGGGGCATGGGCACCACCACCATGAGACGCCCGAGCAGGCCGCCAGCATCTCGGAGGTGCTCGACCTCGACGCAGAGGTGCTGGCCGACTACCTGCGGGGTGTCACGGGCTGGGTCGCCGGTCTTCTTCCAGCCGGGGCGGGGCGGGTGCTCGACCTCGGGGCGGGGACCGGCACCGGCACCGTCGCGCTGGCCGCGCGCTTCCCCCTCGCGCAGGTGTACGCGTTCGACGTCGACGAGTCCATGCTGGCGCGGGTGCGTGGCCGGGCGGAGGTGGCCGGCATGGCAGACCGGGTGAACACGGTGCGCGGTGACCTCGACCGTCCGTGGCCGGCGCTCGAGCCGGTGGACCTGGTCTGGGCGTCGTCCTCGCTGCACGAGGTGGTGGACTCCGCATTCGTGCTGTCGAGCGCACGGGCCGCGCTCGTGCCCGGCGGGGTGCTGGTCGTCATCGAGATCGACGACACCCCGAGGTTTCTGCCCGACGACTTCGTGCTGGGCCGGCCCGGGCTCGAGGTGCGGCTGCGGGCCGCCCTCGACCTGGTGCAGTCAAGGTGGGGGCACCCCGACTGGGCGTCGCACCTCGACGCGGCGGGGTTCAGCGGGGTCGGGCAGCGCACCTTCGAGATCGACCTGCCGCACGGCGAGGCCACCGGGCGCTACGCCCGCGCCTACCTCGCGCGAATGCGGCCGGCGCTCGCCGAACAGACCGCTGCCGGGGCACTCGAGGCCGACGACCTCGCGGTGCTCGACGCCCTGCTCGACGACGACTCGCCCGAGAGTCTCCTCCGGCGCGACGACCTGCACGTGCGCGGGTCGCGAACGGCGTGGTTCGGCCGCGCCTGAATCCACCTGCGAATGCAACCCGTGCCGCGGATCCGCGGCGGCACCTAGGGTCGTCGGATGGAACTGGGAACAGAGCAACCGGGAATCGATCAGGCGACCCACCACCGGGTGGTCGTCATCGGCGGGGGCAATGCGGGGCTGTCGGTCTCCGGGCGCCTGCGCCGCGCCGGAGTGCACGATATCGTCGTGGTGGAACCCCGGCAGGACCACTTCTACCAACCGATGTTCTCGCACGTGGCCGGCGGGACCGCGCCGGCCGGGGCTGCGGTGCGCACGCAGGCATCGGTGATGCCGCGCGGGGTGGAGTGGATCCGGGACCGGGTCGTCGACATCCACCCGGAGTACAGAATGGTGACCCTCGCGTCCCGTCACCGGCTCACCTACGACCACCTCATCGTCTGCCCCGGCATCCAGAAGGACTGGGACGGCGTGCCGGGACTGGCCGAGGCGATGGCCTCGCCCCGCGGGGCGTCCAACTACGAGTACGAGCTGGCGACGAAGGCCTCTCGTCTGCTGCGCGACCTCACGCACGGCACGGTTGTGTTCACCCAGCCCGCCGGTCCGGCCACGTGCGCGGGGGCTGCCCAGAAGCCGATGTACCTCGCCTGCGACTACTGGCGGGCCACCGGGCGGCTCACGGACATCCGTGTCGTGATGGTGGTCCCCGACCCGACCGTCTTCGGGATCCCGCTGATCGACGAGGAGCTCGAGCGGAAGATCGCCGAGTATGGCATCGAGCTGCGCTGCTCGTCCGAGCTGCTCGAGGTCGACGTCCTCGACCACTCGGTGCTGATCGGGCACCACGGGGCGACCGAGCGCATCGGCTACGACCTGCTGCATGCGGTGCCGCCGCAGTCCGCGCCGGACTGGCTCAAGGCGACCGCGCTCGCCGGCCCGGCCGAATCGGGTGGGTTCGTCGAGGTGGATCCGGCCACCCTCCGCCACATCCGCTACTCCACCGTCTGGTCGCTGGGTGACGCGGCCGCGACCCGCAACTCAAAGTCGGGGGGCGCGCTGCGCGAGCAGACCCAGGTGCTCGCGAAGAACCTCCGTGCCGCCCTGCGCGGCAAGGGGCCGACGGCGCGGTACAGCGGTTATGCGGTGTGCCCGTTCACGGTGTCGAGGTCGACGGTGGTCTTCGCCGAGTTCGACGCCCGGCGCCACCCGAAGCCCACGATCCCGTTCTGGGGCGGCCTCGCGCGGGAGCGACGGCTCACCTGGGTGTTCGACCGGCACATCCTGCCGTGGGTGTACTGGAACCTGATCCTCAAGGGCCTCGCCTAGCGGATCACCGCGCGAGCGACGCCACCGCGAGGCCCTCGAGCAGCGCCCCGGAGCTGTCGGTGCCGTTCTGCCCGCCCACGTAGAGCGTCGGGCCGGCCGGAAGGACCATACCCCGGGCGAAGGCGGGGCTCCGGTAGAGCTCGGGCGGGTCGATG
>JACMNE010000023.1 GCA_014378715.1 Microbacteriaceae bacterium | reverse complement strand
GTGCCCCTGGAGGGACTCGAACCCCCAACCTAATCCTTAGGACGGACTTGCTCTTCCATTGAGCTACAGAGGCCAGCGCAAGCTAGGCCAGCCCAACGAGTTTACCGGTCACGTCCGCCGAGAAAAATCACGCCGCGGGCGCCAGGTATTCCTCCCACTGGGGTTGCGCCCGCTCCACCCCGCGCACGATCCAGCTCGTGCCGTGCGGCGGCTTGGGACGCACGCGCAGGGTCCAGCCCATCTCGGCCGGTGTGCGGTCGCTCTTCTTGTTGTTGCACTTGAGGCAGCAGGCCACGAGGTTCTCCCAGGAGTCCGCTCCCCCGCGCGACCGCGGCAGCACATGGTCGATCGTGGTCGCCGTGTTGCCGCAGTAGGCGCAGTGCTGGCCGTCGCGTCTGAGTACACCTCGGCGACTCACCGGCACCCGGCGATTTGACGGGATCCTCACGTAGCGACGCAAGAGGATGACCGACGGGCGCTCCCACGCCTCGGTCAGCCCCCAGACCGGATGGGCGGCATCCGCTTCAATAATGGTCGCCTTGCCGTTCATCACGAGCACCAGAGCTCGCTTGAACGACACCACCGCGAGGGGTTCGAACCCTGCATTGAGTACCAGTGTGCGCATTCTCATCCAATCGACAAGTCCCCGCACGGCTTGCGGGGATTCGAAGCAACCGGGAGCACCCTCGGTTCGATCGGGCAGGCAAACAAAAAGGCACCGTCGAGTGGCCGGTGCCTAGTTACTTTCGCGCGAGCGGATGCTGCGCTGACTGCTGTGCCGTATGAAAAACAGCGCGCGGATATCCATGGTTTGGTATCTGCGACTGCGTGACACGCGGCTCTCCGAAGAACGGGTGGTGCTCCAAGATCATCAGAATAACCCACACGAGCCGCAAATACGCGCCGCGGAGGCCGCGCCAAGTTACAAGCGTGTGACTAGATTCCCACGTAGACGTGAATGGCGACCTCGTTGGGCAGTTCGAGACCGTCGCCGAAGCCCTCGACCTCCACCAGCACGTATGATCCGGCCTTGGAGAAGCTGGCCTTCGCCCCGGGCATGACCCCGGCAGAGCGCAGCTGCTCAAGCAGTTCGCTCTCGTACTGCACAGGCTCGCCGAGCCGGCGGACGACACCCTTCACCGGACCAACCGCCCCGTGCACGAGGTTGACGATGTTGACCACGCCGTCGTAGAACTGCACGGAGGGGCTCTCTCCGAACTCCTCGAGACCCGGGATCGGATTGCCGTAGGGAGAGTGCGTGGGGTGATCGAGCATCTCGATGATGCGCCGCTCCACCGATTCGCTCATCACGTGCTCCCACCGACAGGCCTCCTCGTGGACCAGCGCCCAGTCGAGACCGATGATGTCGGCCAGCAGTCGCTCCGCCAGCCGGTGCTTGCGCATCACGTGCATGGCCTTTGCCCGACCATCGACCGTGAGCTCAAGATGGCGATCACCCTCGACCACCACCAGCCCGTCACGTTCCATGCGGCCGACCGTCTGCGACACCGTGGGACCGGAGTGTCCGAGCCTCTCACTGATACGTGCCCGCAGTGGGACGATTTTCTCTTCCTCGAGTTCGAAGATCGTGCGCAGGTACATCTCGGTGGTGTCAATGAGGTCCGTCATCGATCCCTTTCCCTCGCTAGCGCGCACATCTATAGGTAAGCCTAACGTGGCGGCGATGTGACTCATTCCGGGGCCGCCCGGCCGCGTCGATAGAATCGGCTGATGGCGTCACTCACAATTCCCACCGACCTCCTGCCCGTCGACGGACGCTTCGGCTGCGGCCCGTCCAAGGTCCGCCCCGAGCAGATCGCGGCGCTGTCCGCGCTGCCCAGTGGCGGTCCCGGTGCCGGTGCGAGCATCCTGGGCACCTCCCACCGCCAGGCCCCGGTCAAGGACCTCGTCGGTCGCGTGCAGCAGGGGTTCTCCGACCTCTTCCGCCTCCCCGACGGCTACGAGGTCGTGCTCGGCAACGGCGGGTCGACCGCCTTCTGGGACGCCGCCGCCTACTCCCTCATCGAGACCCGCAGCCAGAACCTCACCTTCGGCGAGTTCGGCTCGAAGTTCGCGGCCGCGGCGGGCGCACCCCACCTCGAGGCCCCCGACGTGGTCAACGCCCGGGCCGGCTCGCTGCGCCGCGCGCGGGTAACCCCGGGGATCGACGTGTACGCCTGGCCGCATAACGAGACCTCGACCGGCGTTATGGCCCCGGTCACCCGCGTGCACGGGGACGACGGAGCCCTGACCGTGATCGACGCCACGAGCGCAGCCGGCGGCATCGACTTCGAGGCATCGGAGGCCGACGTCTACTACTTCGCCCCGCAGAAGAACTTCGCCTCGGACGGCGGCCTCTGGTTCGCCCTCTTCTCCCCCGCCGCTCTCGAACGGGTCGACCGAGTGGCCGCGAGCGACCGCTACATCCCCGAGTTCCTCAGCCTGAAGAACGCGGTCGACAATTCGCGCCTGAGGCAGACCCTCAACACGCCCGCCCTGACCACCCTGCTGCTCCTCGAGAACCAGATCGACTGGATCAACGGAAACGGAGGGCTCGCCTGGGCCGACGCACGCACCCGTGAGTCCTCGAGCGCACTGTACGACTGGGCCTCCTCCTCCGATTACGCGACCCCGTTCGTGCTCGACCCGAGCCACCGCTCGCAGGTCGTCGTCACGATCGACTTCGACGAGAGTGTCGACGCCGCAGCCGTCGCGAAGGTGCTCCGCTCGAACGGCATCGTCGACACCGAGCCCTACCGCAAGCTCGGCCGCAACCAGCTGCGCGTCGCCACCTTCGTCGCCATCGACCCCGACGACGTGCGGGCACTCATCGGCTGCATCGAGTTCGTCGTGGACAACCTGTAGACACGCGGATGATGCGGCTCTGGCTCAAGGACTCCGAACGTCGACCCGACCCCGCGCCCGTCGCGACGGACGACCGCCTCCCGGTGCTGATCGGCACCGCCGTCTGGCTCGTGGCGCTGCTCATCGGGCTGCTGTGGTACCGGGAGATGATGATCGATGCCGGTATCCAGTGGTGGCTGCTGACCTGCGCGATCGGCATCGGACTCGGCCTGCTCGGCCTGATCTACACCAACCGCCGCCGTTGAGCTGACGCTGACCTGACGGCGGCGGGCTACCGACGAGATCGCGACTTGCGCGCCCGCGAGGGGGCGGGCTCGGCCGGCTCCTCATCCGACTCGTCCGGCTCCTCAGCCGACTCGTCAGCCTGGCTATCGAGGTCGTCGATGTCGACTCCGTCGAGGTCGCCGGCGTGGAAGACCGGGCTCACATCCCTATCGTCGTCGTCGTCCGACTCGTCGTTATCATCGTCGTCGTCGCGGTCGGCATCGTCGTCATCGTCATCGTCGTCGTCGTCGCCGTCATCGTCATCGTCATCGTCATCATCGTCTGACTCGTCATCGTCATCGCTGTCGTCGCCCGACTCCTGCGCGGCCTTCGCCGCGGCGAGCGCCGCATTGTGGTCGGCGAGACGGTCGACCCACGGCACCCACTCCGGCGCGAGCAGTGAGGTCTCACCCGGGGTGAGTTCGACCTCGAGCACGGTGGGAGCCGCGCCCTCGATGTGGGCGATGCTCGCCGTCCACCGCCAGCCGGGATACCCGGTCATGTCGGCCTCGAAGTAGAGCGTCAGCGCGCCATCGCCCTCGTCGACGTACCCCGCGGGAACCCCGATGGTCTCGGTCGTGGTGATCTCCAGCAGACCCTGGCGGGCGAGGTCGAAGTCCTCGCCCGTGGCTTCGTGCTCAGGCATCCATCTCGTCCGCAACCTTGCGCAGCATCGCCGCGATCTTGTGACTGTGGTTCGAATCCGGGTAGCGACCACGCTTGAGGTTCGAGCCGATCCCGTCGAGGAGCTTCACGAGGTCCTCGACGATGATCGCCATGTCATCGGCCGGCTTGCGACTCATCCGCACCATGCTCGGCGGAGCCTCCAGCACACGCACGGAGAGCGCCTGGGCGCCCTTCTTGCCGTCGGCGATACCGAATTCGAGTTTTGTTCCAGCCTTGACGGTGGTGCCGGCCGGAAGCGCGGAGGCGTGCAGGAAGACTTCGTGGCCTTCATCAGACGTGATGAAGCCGAAGCCCTTGTCGTCGTCATAGAACTTGACCTTGCCCGTTGGCATGGCTGCACCTCTTTCTGGTAGCTGGAACCTCTAAGCCTACGGGCACGGGAGTGCCTCTATTCTTGTCATTGTGGCAAAACAACTCCCCGAACCCGTAAATCGACCCGAGCGCATCCTGGCGTACATGATGATCGCCATGGTGGCCATCTCGATCGTCTCGTTTTTCGGTCTGATCGCCGCGACGTTCGCCGGAATGTCGAGTGCCGACTTCGGTGCGGGGCTCTGGCCGGTCGTTGTGGTGATGCCCCTCTTCGCCCTTCCCGTGGCCGTCGCCCTGCTCATCGCGCTCGTTATCGTGAGCGCTCGCCGCCGCGCCCGCGACGCCGCGGCCCGCCCGACATCCGGTGGACGCACCCCGGGCAAGCCCCGCTCATCGCAGTCCAAGTAGCCCCAGCGGTATTGCCGGTCGACGCCGCGGGGACCCGAGAATGAGCGACATCTTTGTTCTCGCCGCCCGGCTGCGCGACCTCGACGACGAGCAGCTCGCGAAGGCCGTGCGCGACCGCGACATCCGCCCGATCGGCATCAAGGACTTCTTCGACCTCGCCGAGGCCCTCCTCGACCGGCAGTCGATCCAGCAACGTCTGACCCGCCTCGACCGTGCCACCCTCACCGTCATGGCCGCGATCGCCGCT
Source organism: Microbacteriaceae bacterium (assembly GCA_014378715.1). GTDB lineage: Bacteria > Actinomycetota > Actinomycetes > Actinomycetales > Microbacteriaceae > Marisediminicola. The sequence continues at coordinate 9,120 of JACMNE010000023.1, read as the reverse complement.
GCCCCCGCCGGCCCCACCGGGTCGCTGCTTCGGGCAGCGGATGTTGCGACCACCCTCTCGTCGTACCCCGACGCACCCAACGCGGCCGAGGTCGAGAACCGTGTCGACACGGCGGTCGCCGGCCTGCTCGCGTTCCGCTCGGGGGAAGGATCCGGCGCAGGCGTGGCGCTCTACGACGCCGTCGCCGAGCAGCTGCGCTCCTGGCCGGCCTTCGGACTCCCCGGACTCGTCGATCTCGCGAGCCCGATGCCCCTCTCGGCTATCGACGCACCGACCACTGCCGATACCCGCTTCGTCGACCGGATCGCCTCGGAACGCGCCTTCGCCGCCACCGCCGGCATCGCCGAACTGCTCGCCGAGCTCGAACGCGAACCTGCCCGGGAACTCGCCAAGGGCGGCATCGCCCTGCCCGACTCGAAGCGCCTCGCCCATGCCATGGCGATCGACCTGGCCACGGTCCCCACGTTCCTCTCGATCGGCATCGACTCCGGTCTCGTCGCACGCGAGAACGGCGCCTGGCTCATCACCGACGCCGGTGCTGACTGGCTCCTCGAGTCGTCCGGGTCCCGCTGGCAGGTCCTCGCGACCGGCTGGTTCGAACGGGTGCCGTCCGACATCCGCTTCCTCCTCCGCGAACGCAGCCAATCGCTCTGGGGAACGGGCCTGCGACGCTTCGTCGACTGGGTCTACCCCGCCGGGGGCGAGTGGATGGACGGACGCATCGCCGCCTACACCGTGGCCGCCGAGTTGCTCGGGATCACGGCGAACCACGCGCCGAGCTCTCCGGGACTGGTGCTCCTCGCCGACGGCCCGGCCGCCGCCCGCACCGCCATGGCCGCCCTGCTGCCCCGCGAGATCGAGCAGGTCTACCTGCAGCACGACCTCTCGATCGTCGCCCCCGGCCCCCTCACCCCCCGCATCGACGTGCGCCTGCGATCGATAGCGGATGCCGAGGGCCGAGCGCTCGCGTCGAGCTACCGTGTCTCGGCGTCGAGCCTCAACCGGGCCATGGCCGCGGGCGAGACCGCCCAGAGCGTGCGGGAGTTCCTCGGGTCGATCACCCTCACCGGCATCCCGCAGCCGCTGGATTACCTCATCAGCGAGGCGGCGAGGCGCTACGGGCTTCTGCGGGCCGGCGAGGCGACCGCCCAGGACAGCGACGCGGGCGGCGGAGAGCACCCCGGCCGCAGCTACGTCCGCAGCGACGACGTCGGACTCCTCGGCACCGTGCTCGTCGACCAGAACCTCTCCGCGCTCGGCTTCATGCGCGTCGACGACCGGCGGCTCGTGAGCCGCTTCGCCCTCGACCAGGTCTTCTGGAGCCTGAGCGACGCGCGCTACCCCGTCGCGGCGGAGACCGCATCAGGCGAGATCGTCGGGCTGGTGCGCCGCCGGCACGCCCGCCCCGCCGTCGCCGGAGCGCCCGACCTCGTCGCCGACCTGGTCGCGCGGCTTCGGCTCACCGACGACGCCGCCCCTGAGGAGGTCTCCGAGGCGTGGCTGGCCCGGCAGCTCGACACCGCCATCCGCACCAAGACCTCGCTCACCGTGAGCGTCACCATGCCCGGTGGGGCCGTTGTGGATTACCAGCCCGAGCCGACGAGCGTCGCGGGAGGACGCCTGCGCGCCCGCGACCGCCGCGCCGACGTCGAACGCACCCTGCCGGTCGCGAGCATCACGAGGGTCGGGCCACCCCTGGACTGATGGCCAGGGGCTGACCGGCTCCCAGCGGCAGGGCTCCCAGCGGCACGAAGTTAGACTTCCGGGGTGAATCCCGAGCCCCTCCCGCCCGCCCTCGGGCCCCTCATCGTGCAGAGCGACCGCACCGTTCTCCTCGAGGTCGCGCACCCGCAGGCCGACGACGCACGGCACGACCTCGCCGTCTTCGCCGAGCTCGAACGCGCCCCCGAGCACATGCACACCTACCGCATCACCCGCCTCGGCCTGTGGAACGCGCGCGCGGCCGGACACCGCGCCGAGGACATGCTTGCCACCCTCGAGAAGTACTCCAAGTTCCCGATCCCGCAGAGCGTCGCGATCGACATCACCGAGACCGTCGAACGCTACGGACGCTTGGTGATCGAGCGGGACACCGACGGTACCCTCACCCTCACGGCCACCGACCGGGCCGTGCTCGCCGAGATCTCCCGCGGTAAGAAGGTCGCGAACCTGCTCCTCGAGCGTCGCGGTGACACCGGCTTCGTGATGCAGCCGTGGGCGCGCGGCGAACTGAAGCAGGAGCTGCTCAAGATCGGCTGGCCGGCCGAGGACCTCGCCGGCTACACCCCGGGCACCCCGCACGAGATCGCCCTCGACCACAGCGGCGGCTTCGATCTGCGCGCCTACCAGAACGAGGCCGTCGACAGCTTCTTCGCCCACGGCTCGGGAGTCGTGGTGCTGCCCTGCGGCGCGGGCAAAACTCTCGTCGGTGCCGGCGCAATGGCCACCTCCAAGACGACAACCCTCATCCTCGTCACCAACATCGTCTCCGCCCGCCAGTGGCGCTCGGAGCTGCTTCGGCGCACAACACTCACCGAGGACGAAATCGGCGAGTACTCCGGCAAGGCGAAGGAGATCCGCCCGGTCACCATCGCGACCTACCAGATCCTCACCGCCCGCCGGAAAGGCGAGTACGCCCATCTCGCCCTCCTCGACGCCCTCGACTGGGGCCTCGTGATCTACGACGAGGTGCACCTGCTGCCGGCCCCGGTCTTCAAGCTCACCGCCGACCTGCAGGCCCGCCGCCGACTCGGTCTCACCGCGACCCTTGTGCGCGAGGACGGCCGGGAGGGCGACGTCTTCAGTCTCATCGGACCCAAGCGCTTCGACGCCCCCTGGAAGGAGATCGAGGCCCAGGGCTTCATCTCCCCCGCCTCCTGCTACGAGGTGCGCATCGACCTCCCCCAGCAGGAGCGCCTCGAGTACGCGGCATCCGCCGACGACGTCCGCTACCGGCTCGCCGCCACCGCTCCCGCGAAACTCGCCGTCGTGAAGGCCCTCGTCGACCGGCACGAGGGCGAGAGCATCCTCGTGATCGGGCAGTACCTCGACCAGATCCAGGAGATCTCCGACGCCCTCGGCGCCCCTCAGCTGACCGGGGCGACCCCGGTCGACGAGAGGGAGCGCCTGTACCAGGAGTTCCGCGAGGGAATCACGAAAATTCTCGTGGTCTCGAAGGTGGCGAACTTCTCCGTCGATCTGCCGGAGGCGACCGTCGCGATCCAGGTCTCCGGGTCCTTCGGCTCCCGCCAAGAGGAGGCCCAGCGCCTCGGGCGACTGCTGCGTCCGAAGGAGAGCGGACTGCCGGCGAACTTTTACACCCTCGTCGCCCGCGACACCGTCGACCAGGACTTCGCCCAGAACCGCCAGCGCTTCCTCGCCGAGCAGGGCTACAGCTACACGATCCTCGACTCGCACTCGATCGACGCGGCGTAGGCGCCGGCCCACCAGCGCGGCCCATTGCGGAGGCCAGCTACTGCGGCGCGCCGCGGTCCCGCTCGTAGCGCAGGAACAGCATCGAGCCGGCAGGCGTCGCGTGAAGCAGGCGCATCGGGCGAGGGGTCGCCGCGGAACCGGCCGAGATCCGTCCCGAGTCGCCCCCGTCGAGCACCGGGCTCACGGTGAGGCACAGCTCGTCGACGAGATCAGCCGCGATGAGCGAGCCGAAGAGGCTCGGACCGCCCTCGCAGTGCAGCTGGGTCAGGCCCGCCGCGTGCAGCGACGCGACCATCAGGGCGGGATCCACGCCCGTCTCCCCGCAGACGACCACGTCGGCGACGTCGGCGAAGGCCGCACGCATCGCGGGGTCGCTGGCCGAAGTCGTCACCACGATCGGCCGCAGAGCCTCGGGTCGCTCGGCGGCTCCCTCGAAGAACGGATGTCGCGGGTCGAAATCCAGTCGGGAGGTGACCAGCGCCAGGCGTGGCTGCGGTGACAGCCCGTTCTCCACCCGCCAGGCGACCGACTCCTCGTCGACCCGCACCCCACCGTAGCCCTCCGCGCGCACCGTGCCCGCGCCCACGAGAATGACGTCGCACAGCATCCGCAGGGTCTCGAAGACGAGTCTGTCATCGGCGTTGCCGAGCCCGCCGCTCACTCCCTCACGGGTGGCCGCGCCGTCGATGCTCGCGATGAAGCCCAGCCTCAGGTGCGGTGCGGCGCGATCGGCCGGGGCGTAGGCGGCGATGACATCCGCCCGATGCAGTAGCGGCACGTCCTTCGACGTCATCACGTCAGGCGGATTCTTCTCGTCAGGCCGCATTCGCTCAGACCTCCTTCACGGGCATGTTGTGGACCATGCGCACGGGCTGGCGGAAGCCGAGGATCGCCTCGGTCATGCGTGCGGCATCGACGGCGGCGCGCACGTTGTGCATCCGCACGATGCGGGCGCCCTGGGTGATGCAGTAGACCATGGCGGCGATGGACCCGTCCACGCGCTCGGTGCGCTCCCGGTCGATGGACTCGCCGATGAAGTCCTTGTTCGAGACGGCGGCGAGCACGGGCAGGCCGAGGGCGGCGACCTCCCCGAGGCGGCGGGTGATCTCGAGCGAGTGCAGGGTGTTCTTGTTCAGGTCGTGGCCGGGGTCGACGACGATCCGCTCGAGGGGCACCCCGCGGCCGGTCGCGAAGGCGACGCGATCGACGAGGAAGGCGACGACTTCGTCCACGACGTCGGTGTAGGACGGGGCCGGGTGGGGGGTGCGCGGACGGGCGAGGCTGTGCGCGATGACGAGGGTAGCCTGGCTGTCGGCGACGACGTCGACCAGGGCGGGATTGCGAGCTCCCGTGGTGTCGTTGACGACGTGGGCGCCGGCCGCGATGCTGGCCAAGGCGACGTGCGGTTCGAAGGTGTCAACCGAGATGATCGCGCCGGAGCCGGCCAGACCCTCGATCACCGGGACGACGCGGTCGATCTCCTCGGCGACGGGGATCGGCGCGCCGGGCGCGAACTTGGCACCGCCGATGTCGATCCAGTCCGCACCGTCTGCGAGCGCCTGCCTGGCCGCCGCGACCGCGGCGTCAAGGGCGAAGGTGGCGCCCTTGTCGTAGAAGGAGTCGGGGGTGCGGTTGATGATGGCCATCACCGCAACCTGGCGGTCGAAGTCGAACTGCCGGCCCCCGATCATCCGCTGGAGCAGGGGCGCAGGGGTCGGAAGCATGGTCGATTCTCGCACCCGATCCCGGACATCACCCGACCGGCATACATACTGACGGCTCCCAGACAATCCACAGCCGATGTGCAGATAATAGGAACATGAGCGATGGCCCCAGAATCCTAATTGTCGACGATGAACCCAACATCCGCGACCTCCTGACCACCAGTCTCCGCTTCGCCGGCTTTGCCGTGCGCGCAGTGGGGAATGGCGCCCAGGCGATCTCAGCTGTTCTCGAAGAAGAGCCCGACCTGATCATCCTCGACGTGATGCTTCCGGATATGAACGGCTTTGGCGTGACCAAGCGCCTCCGCTCCTCCGGCTACACCTCGCCGATCCTGTTCCTCACCGCGAAGGACGACACGGAGGACAAGATCACCGGCCTCACCGTCGGCGGCGACGACTACGTGACCAAGCCGTTCAGCCTCGACGAGATCGTCGCGCGGATCAAAGCGATCCTGCGCCGCACGATGGCCGATGAGGAGGACGCCGTCATCCGTGCCGGCGAACTCACAATGGACCAGGATACGCACGAGGTGACCGTCGGCTCAGAGCAGATCGAGCTGAGCCCCACCGAGTTCAAGCTCCTGCGCTACCTCATGCTCAACCCGAACCGGGTCCTCTCGAAGGCGCAGATCCTCGACCACGTCTGGGAATACGACTTCAACGGCGACGCAGGCATCGTGGAGAGCTACATCTCGTACCTCCGCCGCAAGCTCGACCAGTTCTCGGCCGAGCCCGTCATCCAGACCAAACGCGGATTCGGCTACATGCTCAAGGCCGCCCGCATCTGACGTGTCCAGCCTGAGCGCCCACCCCGCGCGCCCACCTGTGCGTTGACCCCCGTGCAGAACCTCACCAGCAACAGGGCTTAGCCTAAAGTTCTCATGCGCGCACCCCTCGACGAGCGGTGGAACTCGATTTCACTGCGGACAAAAATCACGAGCGTCACCGTACTGCTCGTGACCCTTGGCCTCCTCGTTGTGGGGGTGGGCACGGTGACGGTGCTGCGCAACTACCTGCAGGCCGAGGTCGACAGCAAGATCGCCGAGACGGCCATGTCGCTCGTCGTGCAGGACTCGACGTGCGCGACCTCTGGACCCAACGACTACTTCATCGCCGTCGTCGACTCCGAGGGCACCCTGGTCTGCCAGAACCAGTTGGACGACCCGCCCCGCATCGGCGACATGACCGCAGCGGACATGAGCGAGTCCACCCCGCGCGCCTTCACCCTGTGGGACATGGACCGCTCCACCCAGTGGCGGATGGTCGCCGTTCCCGGCACCAACCGCAACACCGGCGCCCCGGTCGGCCTGGTCGTGGGCCTCAGTATGAACGAGACCAACCGCACGATCGGCAATTACGCCGGCATCTTCCTCGGGTTCGGGCTCTCGGTGGTGGTGCTCGGCGCCGCCCTCACCCGGCTACTGGTCACCTCGACGCTCGCCCCGCTGCGGCAGGTCGAGGCCACCGCAGCGGCCATCGCCGACGGCAACTTCTCGGAGCGATTGCCCGGGGCCACCCCCAACACCGAGGTGGGCCGGCTCAATCGCTCCCTCAACATCATGCTCTCGCGGATCGATCGCGCCTTCGGCGACCGGGCGAAGACCATCGACCAGATGAGGCGCTTCGTCGGCGACGCCAGCCACGAGCTGCGCACCCCCCTGGTCTCCGTGCGCGGCTATGCCGAGCTCTACCGCATGGGCGCCCTCACGACCCCGGAGGAGGTCGCGCAGGCGATGGAGCGCATCGAGAAGGAGGCGATCCGCATGGGCGGACTCGTCGAGGACCTCCTCGAGCTTGCGCGCCTCGACGAGGCGAAGCCGCTGCAACTGACCCCGGTCGACCTCGTGCCGATCGCCTACGACGCCGCACTCGACGCGATGGCCTCCTCCCCCGACCGCGAGATCAACGTGGTCATCACCGAACAGGACCATGTCGAGGAGGACGAGCAAGCGGGTGTCTCGCTCGAGCCCGCCTCGGAGAAGACCTCCACGGCGACCGGCGCGATGGCGTTCGCTGGCGCCCAGCTCGCCCGGCTGCGCTCCCGACGAATGCGCACCCCCGCGACGACGACGGGCGAGATCCCCGTGGTCGAAGCCCTGCCTGCGCAGAAGCGCGTACTCGACACCCCGGCGATCGTGCTGGCCGAGGAGAACAAGATCCGCCAGGTCGTCACCAACCTCCTCGGCAACGCGATGCGCTTCACGAACTCCGACAGCCCGCTCGAGATCGGCATCACCGTCGACATGCAGCACCGGGTCGCGTTTCTCGACATCATCGACCACGGCGACGGCATCCCCCCGCAGATCCGCAAGCAGATCTTCCAGCGCTTCTGGCGTGCGGACACCTCGCGCACCAGGGAGACCGGCGGCAGCGGCCTCGGCCTCGCCATCGTCGCGGGCATCGTGATCGCCCACCGTGGATCCGTCGACGTGCTCGAGACCCCGGGTGGCGGGGCCACCTTCCGGGTCGCGCTTCCTCTCCTCCCCCCGGAGAACGCCGCACCGGTTACCCCCGCTTCGGCCTGAGGCGGCCGCGCGACATCCGTTCTCCGTAGCCTCGGCGAGGTCGGAAGAGTTCCGGCGCACTCATCCCGCGGAGGAATCATGACCACCTACCAGGTCGACAGCGAGGCCGTTCTCGGCACCACGAACACGGTTCGGGCATCGATGGGCCGGATCCAGGCGGAGGCGGCATCGCTCTACGCGCAGCTCGTCGGCCTGCAGGGGTCGTGGTCCGGGCAGGCCGCGACGGCGTTCCAGTCGATCGCCGGCGAGTGGAAGTCGACGCAGCAGCGCGTCGAGGAGTCCCTCGCGGCCATCAACGTCGCGCTCGGGCAGGCCGCCCAGCAGTACGCGGAGATCGAGTCGGCGAACACCCGTCTGTTCCTGCGATGACGCTCCGCACGGCTTAACGCCGAACGGGCGGCTTCCCGTGGGAAGCCGCCCGTTCAGATGTCCGTGGTGCTTTTCGTGCCGTGGTGCTGGTGCTGGTGCTGCTGTGCTCCTGGCGGGACTTAGAAGTCCATGCCACCCGAGGGGTCGCCGGCCGGGGCCGGGTTGCGCTCGGGCTTGTCGGCGACGACGGCCTCGGTGGTGAGGAACAGTCCGGCGATCGACGCGGCGTTGAGCAGCGCGGAGCGGGTGACCTTCACCGGGTCGTTGATTCCGGCGGCGAGCATGTCGACGTACTCACCGGTCGCGGCGTTGAGGCCGTGTCCGATGGGCAGGTTGCGCACCTTGTCGACGACAACACCGGGCTCGAGGCCCGAGTTGAGGGCGATCTGCTTGAGCGGGGCGTCAATGGCCACGCGCACGATGTTCGCGCCCGTCGCCTCATCACCGGTGAGGCTCGTGACGGCCTCGCTCTCGAAGGCGATCTTGCCGGCCTGGATGAGGGCGACGCCACCACCGGCGACGATGCCCTCTTCGACGGCAGCCTTCGCGTTGCGGACGGCGTCCTCGATGCGGTGCTTGCGCTCCTTGAGCTCGACCTCGGTCGCGGCTCCGGCCTTGATGACCGCAACTCCGCCGGCGAGCTTCGCGAGGCGCTCCTGGAGCTTCTCCCTGTCGTAGTCGCTGTCGGTGTTCTCGATCTCGGCACGGATCTGCTTGACGCGGCCAGCGATGGCCTCTTCTTCGCCCGATCCTTCGATGATGGTGGTCTCATCCTTGGTGATGATGACCTTGCGCGCACGGCCCAGCAGGTCGAGGGTCGCGTTCTCGAGCTTGAGGCCGACCTCCTCGGAGATGACCTGTCCGCCCGTGAGGATGGCGATGTCGGCGAGCTGCGCCTTGCGACGGTCTCCGAAGCCGGGGGCCTTGACGGCGACCGACTTGAAGATGCCACGGATCTTATTGACGACCAGGGTCGCGAGAGCTTCGCCGTCAACGTCTTCGGCGATGATGGGCAGCTGCTTGCCACTCTGGATCACCTTGTCGACGATGGGCAGCAGGTCCTTGAT
>JACMNE010000022.1 GCA_014378715.1 Microbacteriaceae bacterium | reverse complement strand
GCGGCGAGGGCGCCCGCGCGGTGCTCGCCCGCTTCGGCGCCGAGTCCGTCGCCGTCACCGCCGCGATCGGCGAGGGCACCCCGATCGGCACCATCGACGGCGGACGCCTGCACGGCCTCACCGTCGTCACGAAGGCGGGCGGCTTCGGCTCGACATCCGCTCTCTCAGATCTTCTTCCCGAACTGCTCGCCCCGTCCACCCAAGGAGTCACCTCATGAACCGTCCCCGCCTCGCCCTCACCCTCGGTGACGTCGCCGGAATCGGCCCCGAGATCACCGCCAGGGCCCTGCTCGGCCACCCGGAGCTGCGCGAGAAGTGCATCCCGGTCGTCATCGGCGACGAGGCGGCCATGCGCCGCGGCGTCGAGAACGTGGGCGGCGACCCCGACAAGGTGATCGTCATCACCTCGGTCTTCGACGCGCTCAACCGCCCTGGCACCATCGAGCTGATCCAGACCGGACCTTCCCTGGCGGATGTCGCGCTCGGCGCCCTCAGCCCCGTCGCCGGGGACGCCGCCTACCGGTTCGTCGTCGAGGCCTGTCGCCTCGCCCGCGACGGCCAGGTCGACGGCATCGTCACCGCGCCGCTGAACAAGGCCGCGATGCACGCCGGCGGACACAACTGGCCCGGCCACACCGAACTGCTCGCGCACGAGTTCGGGGTCGAGAACTTCTCGCTCGTGCTCTCGGCCGGTGACCTGTACTTCTTCCACCTCACCACCCACGTGTCGATGCGCCAGGCGATCGAGGACATCACGGTCGACCGCACCCTCAATGTGCTCGAGCTCGTCGGCGCCTTCGCGAAGTCGATGGGCACCCCCGACGAGCTCATCGGACTCGCCGGGCTCAACCCGCACGCCGGCGAGAACCGCCTCTTCGGCGACGAGGACGCCGACATCCTCGCGCCAGCCGTCGCGATCGCCCGCGAGCGCGGCCTCAACGTGGTCGGGCCGCTTCCGGGCGACGCGCTGGTCCCCGCGGCGGTGCGCGGCAAGTACAAGCTGGTCGTCGTCTGTTACCACGACCAGGGCCACGCCCCCTTCAAGGCCGTCTACGGTGACGACGGCGTGAACATCACCGTCGGCCTGCCGGTCGTGCGCGTCTCGGTCGACCACGGCACCGCGTTCGACATCGCCGGCCAGGGGATCGCGCGCGAGGCCAGCCTGGTGCTCTCGCTGGAGCGGGCCGCCCAGCTCGCCCCGGGGTGGGACCACGTGTGGCGCACCGCACAGAAGATGGACGCCGGCGTCTGACGGGCCCCCATGTGGCTTGACGAACTCCCCTCCGACGCGGTCGACCCGGCACGTCCCATTCCGCTGCACGCGCAGCTCGGCGCGATGCTGCGCTCGCGCATCACCGACGGCTCGCTCCCGGCCGGCTCGCTGCTGCCCACCGAGGCGGAGCTCACCGAGCACTTCGGGGTCTCCCGCTCGGTCGTACGCCAGGCGCTGCTCGCCCTCACCGGCGACGGGCTCGTGCTGCGCGGTCGCGGCCGGGGCAGTGTCGTCGCCCCGCTCGGCGAACACCACCGTTTGGTGCAGCGGATGTCCGGACTCTCGAGCCAGATCGACCGGGTCGCCACCGAGGTGCTGTCCCTCGCCCCCGAGCGCGACACCCTCGCCGAGGCCACCCTCGGCGTGCGCGACGTCGTCGCCCTGCGGCGACTGCGGTCGGCCGACGGCGCCCCGATCGCGCTGATCCACACCTGGTTGCCCGCGTCGCTGGCGCTGACCGCGGACGAGCTGACCGACGCGTCGCTGCACGCGCTGCTGCGGCGCAAGCAGGGGATCGCGATCGTGACGGGTCGTCGGCAGGTGCGGGCGGTCGCGGCATCCGCTGCCCTGGCCGAGAGCCTTCAGGTGCCGGAGGGGTCCCCGCTGCTGCTGCTCGAGGGGACCAGCTTCGATTCGGCCGGCACGCCGGTCGAGGTGTTCCGCACGTGGCACCGGGCGGACAAGGTCGTGTTCGACCTGGACGTGGTGAAGGGGGACGTGGCTGTCGCACCCGTCGTGGCGCTGGCAGCTGCCGTTCCGGGCTCGGACCTCGCCGCGCGGGCGCGGGCACTCTCGCGGGAGCTGGCCGAGTTCTCGGAGCGGCTCGAGTAGCTACTCCCCGGAGAGGGGGTCGAGGCTCTGCCTGGCGCTGAATTATGCTCAAGCGACGCCCCGGAAGGACGCCATGACCGCGCAGAACGACGCCAGCTCGCCGAATGCTTCTCAGCGACGGTGGTTTCGGCCGACCCTGAGCACCTGGATCGTGGGGGGCGTCGTCGCGGTCGTCCTGCTGATCTCCTTGTTGTCCAGCGGATTCGGGGGCTTTCTGATTTTCGCGGGGCTGGCGGGCCTAGTCACCGGGCTGTATGTCGTGATCACCGGGCGGAGATCGTGGGCGTCCGTTCCCACACGGTCCACCGGGGCTATGGCTCTCGCCGGTGGCCTCGCTCTGATCGTCGCGGGTGCCGGCATCGGGGTTCCTGTTACTCCGCAACCGCTGAGCGCTGCGGTCCCGATCGCGAGCGCGCCGCCGACACCCACGCCGACCCCAACTCCATCCCTGTCACCGTCCGCGGAGTTCTCCGACGAGGCCCCGGCCGACCCCGCGACGGCGACCGCACCCGACGAGGACGCCTCGGTCGTCGTCGCCGACACGACCACCACCGACACCACCGCGCTCGCGCTGTTGGCGACCATCCCGGTCAAGGGAAAGGCCCCGAAGACCGGGTACGACCGCAGCGGCCAGTTCGGCAGCGCCTGGATCGACGTCGATCGCAACGGCTGTGACACGCGCAACGACATCCTGGCGCGGGACCTGACCGCGATCCAGAAGTCCGGGTCGTGCCGAGTCATGACGGGGAACCTCACCTCACCCTTCACGGCGGCCGTGATCTCCTTCGTGCGGGGTGCGGACACCTCCGCGCTCGTGCAGATCGACCATGTCGTGGCGCTCTCGAACGCGTGGCAGACCGGGGCGCAGCAGCTCAGCCAGGCCCAGCGAATCTCTTTCGCAAACGATCCGCTCAACCTGCTCGCGGTCGACGGACGCTCGAACGCGCAGAAGGGCGACGGCGACACAGCCACCTGGCTGCCGGCGAACAAGGCGTTCCGCTGCGGTTACGTCGCGCGACAGGTGTCGGTCAAGGCGACCTACGGCCTGTGGGTGACCCAGGCCGAGCGTGACGCGATGGCCCGCGTGCTGGGCAGCTGCACCACGGAACCGGCGCTCACGTCGACGTTCGCACCGGCTCCCGCATCCGCGCCGGCGCCTGCTCCTGCTCCCGCGCCTGCACCCGCTCCGGCTCCGGCACCGGCGCCTGCGCCTGTGCCCGCTCCCGCTCCGGCACCTGCGCCGGCACCAGCTCCCGCCGCGCCGTACTACCAGAACTGCGCCGCGGTGCGGGCCGCCGGTGCCGCTCCGATCCGCCCGGGGGACCCGGGATTCCAGGACAAGTTCGACCGCGACAAGGACGGCGTCGGCTGCGACACCTAGAACTGCCGTCGCGATCCGCGCTGGGCGCACGCCGATCGAGGGTCGCGTTCCGCAAGCCGTGGCATAAATGACTTTGCGTCAATAACCTCGGGGCATGTCGATCGAGCGGGTGACCACGGCCGAGGCGGTGCGTCACCTCGCGCGGGGGCTGCTGGATCCGCTGCGGAGAGTCCCCTGGTGTGTCGTGTCGATCCCGGTCGGGCGCGAGCATCCGTTCATCGATATCGCCGACCTCGATGCGCAGATCGGCGACGTGTGCCCGATCTACCTGCTCCCGACCGGGTCCCTGTCGATCGAGTTCGCAGTGCTGATGCCTCCCCGCTGCGACGTGTACGGGGGTGCTGCCCGGGTCTATCCCGTCGATGTCTCCTGGGACTTCGCCCCGAAACGCTCGCCCCTGCACTTTGCGACTAGCGCTGGCGCTGCGCCGGGAGCGACCACGCGACTGGTGTCCGATGGGCTCGGTATGGCCAACGCCGTGGGCCTGTTCGCGATCCCGCCTGCATCTGCAGTGCGGGTGCGCGGAACGGTGAAACGGGTGATCGCCGACAATCGGGCGTTCCTCCAGCTCGAGTCGGGCGACTGGGCCACGGTGTCGCAGGAGCTGCTGTTCCCCTCGGTGCCGTTCGGCTGGGTGCTCGGCGAGGGGCAGGTGGTCGAGGGTCTCTACGACCACGAGACGAAGCGACTGGCCGTCGAAAGCACCCACCCCGACAGTGCCGGTCTGCTGCTGCGGTTCCCCAACGACACGGTCACGCTCGCGCTGGTGACGGCGGTGTCTCGGCAGTCCGCGACCCTCGTGGTCCATCCCGACCTGCCGATCGTCGTGAGCCGGGCGGATGTGTCGAGCAACGAGCTAGATCTTGTCGACCTGCTGCTCGCCGTCGGCGATGTGGTGCGGGTGCGGATGCTGCGTGATGCCCAAGGGCGGACGCGGCTGCGGCTCAGCGATGTCGACGACGACGAGCCGTTGGCCACCGCGATGTCACTGGTGACCGGGGGAGCGCCCTGGCTGGAGGAGGACCGACATATCGTGGCCGTGGTCCCGCCGGAGCCTGAGGTCGCGCCGGTCGTCGCGGTGTCGGCAGGCCGTGTCGCGGCGGTGCGTGTCGCGGCGGTGCCCGCCCCGGCCGCTCCGCGCCCGCCCTCGCCCACACCGGGCCCAGGGATGCGACGCGCGGCCGTGGGTCAATCGGGAGTCGGCGCACCGGCGCTGTTTGCCAGCGCGGCCAGGGCAGCGCCCGCAGCCCCGGTGTCCCGGGAGGCACCCGCGGTGGTGTCGCTCGAGGTCGCCGCCCTGCGCGTCGCCCTTGCGCGGGCGAGCGCGCGGGTGCGGCAGCTCGAGACATCCGCTCGGGAGCAGCGGGAGCAGCGGGAGCAGCGGGAGCAGCGGGAGCAGCGGGAGCAGCGGGAGCAGCGGGAGCAGCGGGAGCTGCACGCACAGCAGGGCGCGACATCCGCGCGCCTGGAACTCGACCAACTGACGGCAGAGAACGGCCGACTCAGGCGGGAGCTGTCCCAGGCGCGGTCGGAGCAACAGGCGCTGCGTGCGGCGTTCCGAAAGTCGCGACAGGGGGAGCGCGCCCACACCTACGGTGCGCGGCGGGCGAGGTTCGATGCCGATCAGGACTGGGTGCGGCACGAGATCTATCTGGCGTGGATCGAACGATTCCCGCCGGCCGCGCGCGGGCAATGGCCCCTCCCGGCTGCCTATGCGGTCGGGGCGCGATTCGCCTCGTCGGTCGGGGACCTCGGTGAGACCGCCCAGCCGAGGGTGTTCCGCGCCGTGGTGGACGTTCTGATCGCGATGCCCGGGGTGCGCGGCATCCACCCGCTGCGGCAGGGCGATGGTGCCGCGGCAGACATCGTGCGCCCCGACGGTGCGCGCTGCTTTCGCGCCGCCGTCGAGCAGAACGTCCCCTCCGCCCGGCGGCTGCACTACTGGGTGCTGCGCGATGGGTCGATCGAGCTGAGCCGGGTCGTGGTGCATGACGACATGGATCCGTAGGGGCACCCCTTGATAGCGGATGTCGGCGGCAGCCCTCAGTGGTGCAACGCGGCCCAGGCCTCGCGGATCATCCGCTCGAGCACTTCGAGGTCGATGTCGTCGAGCCTCTTCACGTAGAGGCAGGCCTTGCCGGTGGTGTGTGGACCGAGGTCGGCGAGCAGCGGGTTGTCGGGCTCGTAGCCGTTGTGGACGCCGTAGATGGTGAGGGCTGGTTTGCGCGGCGAGAAGCCGACGTCGAACCAGCTGTGGGTGCCGAGCGTGTTCGTGTACGGCGTCGAGCCGAAGCCGACCATCGTCGGGCCCCACATCACCGCGGGCTGTCCGGTGACGCGCTCCATCAGGGCGCGTAGCAGGTGCCCCTCCGCGCGCCGTCTCGCCGGTTCGACAGCGTCGAGGAAGGCGGTGACGTGTTGATCGGTGGGTGTGGTCTGGGGGGCAGCAGCCATCGTCCGATCGTATCGGCGCGGTCGTTGGTCGCGCGGTCGTTAGTCGCGCGTGCTCGGTTGCCTTCCGGCAGCGAATGTTGCGGTGCCGCCTCCCCGGCGCCTCCCCGGCGCCGATGCACCCACTGGTGGCCAGGGTGTCGGTGTGACAGAGCTCGTGGGTCCCCGCATGTCGCACGCTGTGCCCGACGCGGGCGGGCGGCCCAATGTCGGTGGTCAGTTGGAGAATGCGGGTATGTCAGAACGCATCGACCCCCGCGACCCGGGCGCTGGCGTGTCCGGCGGCGCGGCGGCTGGCGCGGCTGGCGACGATATGCCGGCCGAGATTGTGCCGATGAGTCTGGCGCTGACGTTCGAGCGTCTCGCGGTGGTGGTGGAGACGTGGAACGGTGCTGTGGAGACGTGGAACGGTGCTGTGGAGGGGTGCGGGCCGGTCACGGCGAGTTCGCCCGGGTTCGAGTTGCGGGACGGGTTCCGTCCGTCTGCGGTGGCCCTCGATGTCGAGCGGATGTCCGACACGGCCCTGTTGGAGGCGACCCGGAGTCTGTTCGGGGTGAATGCTCCCGTGCAGGCGCTGTTGACGCGGGTGGCGGGGGAGATCGCGCACCGGTCCCGCCGGAGCCTGGGGGTGGAGGGGGTCGCGAAGAACGCCGGCCACCCCAACGCCGCCTCCCTGGTCGCGGAGCTCGGGGCGATCCCCTTCGGGGAGGCGCAGCGGCTGTGCAAGGTCGGGGCCGCGACCGCGGTCCAGAGGTCCCTGCTGGGTGGGCGGGGCGAGCCGGAGTACCCGGTCCTGGCTGCGGCGGTCGATGATGCCGAGGTCGGTGTCGCCGCCGCATCCCACATCATCACCAACCTGGGGCAGGCGACATCTCGGGCACTGCGGCAGGACATGGACGCCGCCGAGGCGAAGCTGGTCGAGTTCGCGAAGACCAGTCTCCCGGAGACGGTGCGGAAGCT
>JACMNE010000106.1 GCA_014378715.1 Microbacteriaceae bacterium | reverse complement strand
CGTCGTGCCCACCTCCGGTGCCGGAACCGCGGTGGCGGCCGACGGCGTCGATCTCGTCGACGAAGATGATGGCCGGGGAGTTCTCCTTGGCCTGGGCGAAGAGGTCGCGAACGCGACTTGCGCCGACGCCGACGAACATCTCGACGAAGTCCGATCCAGAGATCGAGTAGAAGGGCACGTTGGCCTCGCCGGCGACGGCGCGCGCGAGCAGGGTCTTGCCGGTCCCTGGAGGGCCGTAGAGCAGAACACCCTTCGGGATGCGGGCGCCGACGGCCTGGAACTTCGCGGGCTCCTTGAGGAAGTCCTTGATCTCGCGGAGCTCCTCGATCGCCTCATCGGACCCGGCGACGTCGTCGAAGGTGACCTGCGGGGTCTCCTTCGAGACGAGCTTGGCCTTGGACTTGCCGAACTGCATGACCTTCGACCCGCCGCCCTGCATCCGCGACAGGAGGAACCAGAAAATGAGCCCGATGATGATGAAGGGGATCATCAGGCCGAGCAGGGAGGTCAGCCAGTTCGTGGTCGTGACCTCGTCGTTGAAGGTCGTCACGTTCGAGGCGTTGATGGCGTCGATGACTTCTGCGCCACGCGGGGTCGCGTAATGGAACTGCACGTTGGTGCCGTCTGCGCCCGAGTTGCGCAGCACCAGGTCGACCCGCTGTTCCCCGTCGATGACCTTGGCGGAGGAGACCTCGTTGGCGGAGAGGTGCTCGAGACCCTGCTGGGTGGTGATCTCCTTGAAGCCGGTGCCACTCAGGAGACTGAACCCCACGGACACAACGACGACGGCGAGGAGGATGTAGACGAGCGGTCCACGGAGAAATTTCTTGAAATCCATGAGTGTACGGGTGGCGAGCCCGGCGCCTTTCTCAGTAAGAATGTGACTGTCAGGCTACCCTGACCGGACTGGGCGGCCACCGTATGTTTGCTGGCGGCGTAATGCGTGTAGCCCGGGAGGATCAGTCGCGGTAGACGTGCGGGGCGAGCACACCGATGCCACGCAGATTGCGGTAGCGCTCCGCGTAGTCGAGGCCGTAGCCGATCACGAACTCGTTCTCGATCTCGAACCCCGCGTAGCGCACGTCGACCTGAACCTTCGCCGCGGCCGGCTTGCGCAGGAGGGCGCAGATCTCGACGGATGCCGCGCCCCGGCTCTCGAGGTTGGCTCGCAGCCAGGAGAGGGTGAGGCCGGAGTCGATGATGTCCTCGACGATCAGCACCTTGCGACCGGTCAGGTCGCTGTCGAGGTCCTTGAGGATGCGCACGACTCCGGAGGACTGCGTGCCGGAGCCGTAGGAGGAGACCGCCATCCAGTCCATCTCGACCGGCAGCGTGATCGCGCGTGCGAGATCGGCCATGACCATGACCGCTCCCTTGAGCACCCCGACGAGGAGGAGCCTCTCCCCCGCGTAGTCGGCGTCGATACGGGCGGCGAGTTCGGCGATCTTGTCCTGGATCTGCTCCTCGGTGTAGAGGATGTCGGTCAGGTCATCGGCGATGTCGCTCAGTTGCATGTATTACTCCGGTTCATGGGGTGCGGCGGGTGCGGCGCTGAACACGATGAGTCGGCCCCGCCGTTCAACCCTAACGCCGGGCAGGTCGAGCGGTCCCTGCCCGTGCCAGTCGGTCACGAGCCGCGCCACCTCCAGGGTGTGAGCACGACTCAGGGAGAGGTGGAACTCGCCCAGGACCACGGCGCGGATGAGGCGCTGGCGCAGGGCGGCGGGATTGGCGACGAGTGCGGCGACGGGCAGCGAGATGCCCGCCTCCGCGTGCTCGGCGAGCTCCTCGATCATCTCCTCGGCGAAGTGGTCGAGGGCGTCGGCGTCCTCGCGCAGCAGGTCGCCGGTGCGGGCGAGGGCCTCGGCGATCCCGGGGCCGAGCTCGCGCTCGAGCATCGGCAGCACCACGGAGCGCACCCGCACCCTGGTGAACGCCGGGTCGTCGTTCTGCGGGTCGTTCCAGGGCTCGAGCCCGGCGTCGAAGCAGGCCTGAACCGTGGTGGCGCGGCGGATGCCGAGCAGAGGCCGCAGGTACGGGCCGGCCGCGACCCCCATGCCTGACAGGCTCGCCGGGCCGCTGCCCCTGGCCAGCCCGAGCAGCACCGTCTCGGCCTGGTCGTCGAGGGTGTGTCCGAGGAGCACGTGGGTGGCTCCGAGCTCGGCGCGCACAGCGGAGAGCGCCGCGTACCTGGCGTCCCGTGCCGCGGCCTCCGGTCCACCGTCCGCTCCCACCACAACCCTGTGGACGATGACCGGGTGCAGCCCGAGCTGCAGGGCAGCGGATGACGCGTGCTGCGCGACATCCGCTGACCCGGGCTGCAGGTCGTGGTCGATGATCACCGCGCCGGCACGCAGCCCCGAGCGCGGCGCCTCGAAGGCGACCGCCGCGGCGAGGGCGAGGGAATCCGGCCCGCCGCTCAGCGCGACGAGCACGAGGGAGTCGGCCGGGATGCCGGAGATCGCCCCGCGTACCGCGCGACGCACGTCGGCGATCGCGGGCGTCAGTCGGGGGCGTCGGGTCATCCGATAACGTTATTGCAGCAACGGGCGCCACGCGTTCCGTCCCACGTCTCAACCCGGGTTCGACGAAAGGACCACCATGGCAAGTTACGACGCCGTCATCGAGATTCCGAAGGGGTCTCGCAACAAGTACGAGGTGGACCACATCACCGGCCGGGTCTATCTCGACCGTGTGCTCTTCACGGGCTTCGTCTACCCGACCGACTACGGCTTCTTCGAGAACACCCTGGGGCTCGACGGCGACCCGGTCGACGTGCTCGTGCTGCTCGACTACCCGCTGTTCCCCGGCGTCGGCGTGAAGGTGCGCCCGGTCGCGGTGTTCAACATGACCGACGACGGCGGCTCGGACGCCAAGGTCATCGCCGTTCCGGCAACCGACCCGCGCTGGTCGCACATGCAGGACATCACCGACATCCCGGAGTACACCCGCAAAGAGATCGAGCACTTCTTCGAGCACTACAAGGACCTCGAGCCCGGCAAGTGGGTCAAGACCGAGGGCTGGGGTGACGCGGCGGAGGCCGAGGCGATCATCGTCGCGGGCATCGAGAAGCTCGCAGCAGAGGGCGCGCACTGACACTGCCCTGACACGAAAAAGGGCCGCCCCGGTTTCACCGGTGCGGCCCTTTTCTGTTCACTGCTACATGTTCACGCCGCGCGCCCGCATGAACGGAACGGGGTCGGTGGTCGAGCCATTGACGCGCACCTCGAAGTGGAGGTGGCAGCCGGTCGATCCGCCGGTGGTCCCGACACGGGCGATGAGCTGTCCCTCAGAGACCGACTGCCCCTGGCCGACGAGCAGTCCGCCGTTGACGATGTGGGCGTAGGCCGTCTGCACCCCCCCGGCATGGTTGATCGCGATGTAGTTGCCGTAGCCGCCGTTCCAGCCGGCGCGGGCCACGACACCGGCCGCGGCCGCGAAGATCGGGGTTCCGCAGCTGGCCCCGAAGTCGGTGCCGGCGTGGAAGATGCGGGTGTGGTAGATCGGATGGATGCGGTAGCCGTAGGCGCTCGTGAGGCTTCCACTGGCCGGTCGGGCCCACCCGGAGGAGGCGATCTCGCCGCCGGTGCCGCCGGAGCCGGACGAGCCGGAGGACTGCGGCGGGTTGGCCGCGGCCCAGGCGAGCTGCGCCTGGCGCTCCACCTCCGCGATGCGTGCCGCCTCGGCCGCGCGGGCGATGACCCCGGCGTTGAAGTCGTTCTCGGTGGCCACGCGGTTCTCGACGAGCACGGCGAGCTGGGCGTTCAGCACCGCCTCGTTGTTCTGCTGCTCGACCAGCGCCGCGGCCGCGGCGGCGGAGGCTGCAACGGCGAGGTCGAGGGCCGCGGCAGCGGCGTCGGAGAGCGCCTGCAGTGCCGCCTTGGCGACATCGGCCTGGTTGGCGGATGCCTGGGCGGTGTTCTGGTCGCGGATGGCCTTCTCATACACACCGGCGGACTGGTCGGTGATCTTGCTCGCCATACCGAGCTGCGAGAGCAGGTCGGCCGCGCCGTTGCCGTCGAAAAAGAGGGATGCGGAGACGTCGCCACCGGAGCGGGCGAGGCGGGCAGCGAGCTGGCCGGCCTGGATCTTGGACTCGTCGGCAGTCGCCTGCTCCTCATCCGCCCGGGTCTGGAGCTGGTTGGCGCGGTAGTCGGCCTCGTCGAATGCTGCCTGGGCGACCTGCGCCTCGGTGCCGCGCGTGATCTCCTCGGCCTTGGTCGCCTCGACATTGGCGGAGAGCTGGGCGAGCAGGTCGCGGATGCGGCCGATCTCGGTCTGCTTCGCCGCCTCGCTGCTGCGGGCGCTCTGCACGTCGGACCAGGTCGGGTAGTCCGCGGCGAAGGCGGGGGCGGAGGCGTTGCCCACGATCGAGCCGGTTGCCGCGACGGCGATGACGGCGACGGTGGCCAGCGTTCCCATGATGCGGGAGCGGATCGAGCGCGGAGCGTCGATGGTCGGCCGTGTCCCCCCGGACAGGCGCGCGAAGTACTTCATTGATCCCCGTCAGTGATCTCGATGGTGCCCAAGTCACGTGAGTAACTCTGTCAACATCCGTAACAGTACCAACGTGGCGGTGAATCCCCAAGAAACCGAAGTCTCAAGGGCGAGTTGAGACTATCCGCTGCCACCCCCGTCCCGTGCCCGACACACGGGGGCAACGCCCGGCGGGGCACCCCGGTTTGGCATTGCGGCGAAACCCCCGTATGCTTTCATCTCGGTTGCTATGAAGTTCTTTTCTTCACGGCCTCATCGTTTAGTGGCCTAGGACGGCGCCCTTTCACGGCGTTAACACGGGTTCGAATCCCGTTGGGGTCACCAAACATCAGAATTAAATAGCATGGCCCTGTAGCGCAGTTGGTTAGCGCGCCGCCCTGTCACGGCGGAGGTCGCCGGTTCAAGTCCGGTCAGGGTCGCAAAGGCACGGATTTACTCTCGCCAGTGGTCCGTGCCTTGTTGGCTCTGTAGCTCAGTTGGTAGAGCGCACGACTGAAAATCGTGAGGTCACGGGATCGACGCCCGTCGGAGCCACTTCCGCTCCCCTCCGGTGACAGATCACTTCACGGCCGAGATGGCCCGCGCCAAGATCCGCAGAAAGTCTTCAGTCGGCTCGGAATACTTCGGGACCGAACCCCAGGCCTTCAGCCCCTTGGTGAGCGACGGGAACCTGTTCTTTACCTTCGCCTTGCCGTTCACGTTCTCCCAGGCGTTGGCGCACTGGGTGCCGGAGCTGGCCAGTCCCGCTGTTGAGCTGAACAGCTCTCGCGCCGTCAGATACTGCCCGTCGAGGAGCGCCGAATCGCCGAGTTCCACTGCGGCTTCCACGCACTCCACCAATGCCTTGCGTTGAAGTGATCTGCCGACGAACAGCCGCTTGTACGCCTTCGGTTTCAGATCCCTGACACTCTGCATGATCTTTGTCTGCGTCAGCCACGCCACACTCATCGGATAATCGACGTACCAGCCATAGTCCCCGTACATCCGGGCGATCTCGCCTGGCAAGACCACGGGATCCACGGTCGGGTCGAGATCGGCGGCGAGCCGGAACACCTCTGAATCCGCAGGCGTCGATCGCGAGCGCTCAGACGTCCAGATGTCATCTATCCCGTCTGCGCCGTTGACCTGCGCGGCCTCAGGAAGCCAGAGCACGACCTCGCTCCCGTTATAGACGACATAGTGGGCCTCCGAGTTGGACGCGGGATCCACTCCATCCCAGCAGACGGTGACCAGATTCAGGTAGTCGAGCTCGTCGTCGAACTCTGCCTGGTACGGGATCAGGTAGGGGAAGTCGGTGTAGCACTTCTCAGGCAGCTGAGCACGGGCGGGGGCCGGCAGCGCAGGCGTCTGCGCATCGGGCAACCGGGGGCTGGCTGACGCACGCGCACCCCCAATCCCAGCGAGACAGAGGAGGAGTGCCACGGTTCCCGCGGCCACAGCGGTGGGCAGTGGCGGGCGAAGGGCCATCAGCATTATCGGGACCCACCTTCTTCAGTAAGTTGCCCAGAGGGTATTCCCCCACGAAGCCACCCCGCAACACCACGAGCACGATGGGAATGGCACGACAGCACCGATGGCGGCACCACCCGTGTTCGCCGCGCACGTGCGCCGCGCGATCTCTCGCGGCTTTCCCTTCGTCTCGCCGACTACTGGTCGCGCAGCAGCTGCAGGAACTCGTCGGCCATCGCGAGTTGCTCCTCGAGCTTGCGCCGACGCTCGATGGTCTGCTCGATGAACGAGTCGAGTTCGGCGCGCACGTGCGGGTCGGTCGAATCGCCGCCACCGTCCAGAGTGTCGATCACCTTCAGGAGTGCCATCATCTCCTCGAGCGTGAACCCGAGCGGCTTCATCCGGCGAATCAGGATGAGCCGGTCCCTGTCATCCGCGCTGTAGAGCCGAAAACCACCCTCGGTGCGGCCGGAGGCCTTGAGCAGCCCGATCTCGTCGTAGTGACGGATGGTACGCAGCGAGAGCCCCGTCTTCTCGGCCAGCTCGCCGATGTGCATCGTCGCGGAGGTCGACTGGGGCGCCATGGACATACCTTCTCTCACTGGACCGGTGCGTCTCGAGTGTGTCATGTATCGAATCCACCAGTCCAAACCTCCCATTACGTTCGAGTAGAGTTGACAGCGGATGCCGCGTGGATCCCACTGCCCGGAGGATCCATGACCATCACCCAGAAGTCCCCGTCCGACCGCTACCGCGCCGACCCGTCGGTGCTCACGGCTCTCCGCAGCCCGAAGCTGCTCACCCGTGAAGTCCTCGCCGGGCTCGTGGTGGCGATGGCACTCATTCCCGAGGCCATCTCATTCTCGATCATCGCTGGCGTCGACCCCCGGGTCGGGCTGTTCTCGTCCTTCGTGATGGCCGTCTCGATCGCGTTCCTCGGCGGACGCCCCGCAATGATCACCGCAGCGAAGGGCGCGATCGCCCTCGTCATCGCGCCCGTCGCTCGCGAATACGGGATGGACTACTTCATCGCCACCGTCATCCTCGGCGGCGTCTTCCAGGTGCTGCTCGGGGTGCTCGGGGTCGCGAAGCTGATGCGGTTCATCCCGCGCTCCGTGATGATCGGCTTCGTCAATGCGCTCGCCATTCTCATCTTCGCCGCCCAGCTCCCCCACCTCATCGGCGTGCCGTGGCTCGTCTACCCGCTCGTCGCCGTCGGCCTGCTGATCATGGTCGGCATGCCTCGCCTGACCCGGGCCGTGCCCGCCCCCCTCGTCGCGATCGTGCTGCTCACGGTCGTCACGGTCACCCTCGCCATCAATGTGCCGACCGTCGGCGACCAGGGCGAGCTGCCGAGGAGCCTGCCGGAGCTCTTCATCCCCAACGTGCCCCTCACCTGGGACACCTTCGCGATCATCGCGCCCTACGCCGTGGCGATGGCGCTCGTCGGGCTGCTCGAGTCACTCATGACCGCAAAGCTCGTCGACGAGGCCACCGACACCCACTCGCACAAGACCCGCGAGGCCTGGGGTCAGGGAGTCGCCAACATGCTCTCGGGAATCTTCGGCGGCATGGGTGGCTGCGCCATGATCGGCCAGACGATGATCAACGTGAAGGCCTCTGGCGCTCGCACCCGCATCTCGACCTTCCTCGCCGGGGTCTTCCTCCTGATTCTTGTCGTCGGTCTCGGCGACCTCGTGGCGATCATCCCGATGGCCGCCCTCGTCGCCGTGATGATCATCGTCTCCGTGCTCACCTTCGACTGGCACAGCATCCGCTTCTCCACCCTCAAGCGGATGCCGATGAGCGAGACGATCGTGATGGTGGCCACCGTCGCGGTCGTCGTCATCACCCACAACCTCGCGATCGGCGTCATCGCCGGCGTCCTCGTGGCGATGGTCGCGTTCGCCCGCCGGGTGGCCCACTTCGTGTCGGTCACCCGCACCGTGACCGGCGACTCGGCGCACTACGCGGTGGCCGGTGAGCTGTTCTTCGCCTCGAGTAATGACCTCACGACCCAGTTCGAGTACGCCGACGATCCGGCTCGCGTGACGATCGACATGTCGGCCGCCCGCATCTGGGACGCCTCGACCGTCGCCGCCCTGGACTCGATCACGAACAAGTACGAGCGCCACGGCACCGTCGTCGAACTGGTGGGAATGAACGACGCCAGCAGCGCGATGCACAGCAGGCTCGCCGGGAACCTCGGCGGCGAGTAGCGCCGCATTGCCCCCAGCCCGGCGCGACTGGCACGATGGGCATGATGACTGACGCTGACGCCTATCTCCGTGCCTACGACGACCAGCTGCGAACGGATGCCGAGACACCGAGCGCCGTGAGCGTCACCATGTGCGGCCCCCTGCGGCTCGTGACCTTCGCCGGCGGCCGCGGCTTCGTCACCTACCGCGACCTCGACGGTGCCGACGCCGCCGCGATCGCCGGCCTCGTCGCGGGAGCCCTCGATCACTTCCGAGCCGACCCGCAGATCACCCGGGTCGAGTGGAAGACCCGCGGGCACGACCTGACGCCCGGCCTGCACGAGGCACTTCTGGCGCACGGCTTCGTAGCCGCCGAGACGGAGTCGATCATGATCGGCCCGCTCAATGGCCTGCTCGTCGGCGCCCCCGTGCCGGCCGGGGTGACCCTGCGGATGGTGACCTCCGAGGCGGATGTCCGCGCGATGAGCGCCGTTGCCGACGAGGCGTTCGGCGAGGAGGTCGACGCCCGCATGGCCGACACGCTGCTCGCGCGCCTCGCCCGGGACGACGGCATGGAGCTGTGGGTCGCCGAGACGGACGGTCGCATCGTCAGCACCGGCCGGCTCGAGCCCGTGCCCGGCACCGACTTCGTCGGCATCTGGGGCGGCACCACCCTCGAGGCCTACCGCGGGCGCGGCATCTACCGCGCGCTCACCGCCGCGCGGGCGAGGTCGGCCATCGCCCGGGGCAAGACGCTGGTGCACAGCGACTCGACCGAGGATTCGCGGCCGATCCTGGAACGCTCGGGGCTCCTGCGGGTGTCGACCACAACGCCGTATGACTGGGCGCGCTGACATCCGCTAGGGAAGGGCTAGGGAAGGATGAACACCGGGGTGCCGAGCGGAAGGGCGGCGAGCTGGGTGATCGCCTCGACGTCGACCCGCAGGCATCCGTTGGAGATCGCCCCCGATCGCGCGTCGTGATAGTGGAACGCCGTGATGGCGTTGTTGGCGCCGTTGAACCCGTCGAGGGTCTCCGACTGCACCCCGAGGTAGACGAGCGGATGCCCGCGGGTGTACCCGGCCCCGGCGTCAGGGCGACTGGTCATGATGAAGGTGCGACCGACGGGGGTCGGGGTCGCCGGGGCGCCGATGGCGAAGGATCCGGTCTCGTAGACGACCGTGTCGCCGTCGAGGATCGCGATGCGCGACCCGGTGAGGCTGACCTGCACACTCAGGGTGTTCGAGGTGAGCTCGACGTCGGCGGTGCGCATCCAGGCGGTGAGCTGCCCGACGATCCCCTCGGACGGCAGGCCGGCGCGACCG
This sequence comes from Microbacteriaceae bacterium, assembly GCA_014378715.1. GTDB lineage: Bacteria > Actinomycetota > Actinomycetes > Actinomycetales > Microbacteriaceae > Marisediminicola. The sequence continues at coordinate 2,179 of JACMNE010000106.1, read as the reverse complement.
GAGACCATCACCCGAACCCAGTTCGCCTGCTTCTCCATGACGGGCACCGTCGTTCCGTCGTACTGGAACTGCGCGGCGAATGTGCCGACGGGCGCTTCGGTCGGATCGGCGAAGAGTGGGGCGCCGGGGTCATGCGGAGTCGCAAAGAGGTCGAGCACGTCACCGCCTGGATTGTCGTCGACGGGCAGGGAGCGGGCCAGGCTGAACACGTTGACGGTGGGGAGGGCGGCGAGGGCGTACACCTCGGTGTTCGCGGCGAAGCCCGGGTCCTCCACCGGAGCGACCGACGGCTCGGGGGCGGCGACGATGCGGGGAGGTTCGACGGGCTCCGGCTGATTGCCCAGGACGATTCCGGTTGCGGCAACGGCGACACCGGCGACCACCGCCACAGCGGCCAGGATCGCCTGGCCACGTGTCAACCTGCGCCGTGTCCCCATGGGAGCGACACTACCCGCTGGAAAGTGGTTGACCTTGTCATTCATTAATATATAGCGGCTGTTGGTCAACTAGTTCTCTGGGAGTGTCATGTCACGCCGCACCACCCCATCTGCCCGCCGCACCGTCTCCGCAGACGGCACGATGACCCAGAGGCAGGTGCTCGAGGCCCTCTCGGGCCTGCTCCTCGGGATGTTCGTCTCGATCCTTGCCGGCACAGTAGTGTCGACCTCGCTGCCGGTGATCATCTCCGACCTTCGCGGCGACCAGTCGGCATACACCTGGGTCGTCACCTCGACCCTGCTCGCCACGACCGTGAGCACCCCGCTCTGGGGCAAGTTCGCCGACCTGTTCGATCGCAAGCGGCTGATCCAGCTGGCGCTGGTGATCTTCGTGCTGGGTTCGACCCTCGCCGGGTTCGCGCAGAACACCGACACCCTCATCGCCTTCCGGATGCTCCAGGGCCTCGGCGCGGGCGGGCTCGTCGCCCTGAGCCAGATCATCATGGCCGACATCATCAGCCCCCGCGACCGCGGCAGGTACGCCGGGCTGTTCGGCGCGGTGATGGCCCTCGGAACCGTCGGCGGACCACTCCTCGGCGGAGTCGTCACGGACTCCGTCGGCTGGAGATGGAACTTCTTCATCGCGCTGCCCGTGGCCATTGCCGCGATCCTCCTCCTGCAGCGCACCCTGCACCTTCCGAGGCACCCGAAGCGCCGGGTGCGCATCGACTATTTCGGTGCTGCCCTCATCGCCGGCGGCATCTCGCTGCTGCTCATCTGGGTCTCCCTCGCCCGAACCCAGTTCGAGTGGGTCTCCGCCCCCTCGTTCACCATGTTCGTCGGTGCCATCGTGCTGCTCGTCGCCGCGGTGGCCGTCGAGCTGAAGGTGCCGGAGCCGATCATCCCGCTCGGGATGTTCCGTAACCGCACCTTCAGCCTCTCCGTCGTCGCCAGCCTCGCGGTCGGCGTCTCGATGTTCGGCACCTCGGTCTTCCTCGCCCAGTACATGCAGCTCGCCCGTGGCGCGACACCCACCGGGTCCGGCCTGCTGACCATCCCGATGATGGGTGGCCTGCTGGTCTCCTCGACCCTCTTCGGCAACCTCATCAGCCGGTTCGGCCGATGGAAGGCGATCATGGTGTCCGGCGCCGTGCTCGTTGTGACCTTCTTCCGCAGCCTCGGCGGAACCGTCGGGGTTTCGGCCCTGGGCGCAGCGCTGGGCACGATCGTGGCCCAGCGCATCCGCGACGGCCTGCCGAGCCTGACCGTTGTCGACCAGCTCACTGCCGTCGAGACCCTCGGTACCGGCACCATCCCGCAGGTCTCTGCCCTGCCGGGCGCCATCCGGGTGCTCGTCGAGAGCACCTACGGGGTGGGGGTCGGCAGCGTGTTCCTCTTCACCGTTCCGCTCGCGCTCCTGACCCTCCTCGCCGTGAGCCTCCTGACCAACTCCCCGCTCGGCACCAAGAACGCCGTGCAGCTGCGCTCCGGTACTGATGACCGCCGTCGGGCTGGCGAGGACGCCGAAGACAGTCTTATCGCGACATCCGCTGCCACAGCAGCCCTGCGCCCGGTGGGACAGGTGCACCCGACCGGCCCGATCGATATCGTCGACATCAGAGTCGAGGACAGCGTCGCCGACCTGGATGACGACTCGGTCAACGAGCTGGACTCCGACTCCGCCGATGCCTCACCGCGAAGGGCCTGACATGACCGTCACCGACGAGACCGACCATGCGTCG
>JACMNE010000105.1 GCA_014378715.1 Microbacteriaceae bacterium | reverse complement strand
CTGCGAAAGACGATGCGGCAGATCGCCAACGGCGAGGAGTACATTGTGCCGCCGACGATCGAGGACACCACCGCGATCGCGGTGATCCAGGCGGTGGTGCTGCCCTAGGGCGGGGCGGGTCGTGCCGCACACGGCCCGGCGTGCACCTACCGGTACCTGCGGCCCTCGTCCCGCCGGAACAGCACGAGCGCCAGCGCCAACGAGGCGGCAGTCCAGGCGAGGATCCCGATCCACACCCACGGCTCGAGCTGCCCCCCCTGCACTGCCCAGATCACGAACTCCCGTGCCTGCCGCGATGGCAGGAACGTCGACAGGGTGTCGAGCCAGTCCGCGAACAGAATCGGCGGCAGGAACAGCCCACCACCGAATGCGAGGGCGAACATCACGACCTGCACCACGGCGATCGCCGCCTTCGACGGCATCGCATAGCCGATCGCGATTCCGAGGAACATAAACGGCAGCGACGCGACCGCGAGGGCGACGAGCCCCACTCCGATGCGCCACAGCGGTGCGGTCGCCTCGGTGAGCAGCGCTCCGATGACGATCACCGGCAGGATCGACACGACCCCGAGCGCCCCGGTCGAGAAGACCTGGGCGAGCACCCGCGCCAGTGCGGGGGCGGGCAGGGTGCGCAGATAGGGGTCCCAGGCGGTCTCTCGCGCCTGCGAGATCGTGATCCCGAACCCGAACAGTGAGTTCGCCAACAGGGCGAAGACCGAGAGCGCGATGACGGCCTGGGTAGCGAAGAGCGGGTCGTCAGCCACCATCCGCTGCGGAACGACAAAGAACAGCAGGGACAGCGCGGGGAAGACGAGCCCACCGATGACCGCGATCGGCACCCGTGCTGTCTCGAGCAGGCTGTACTTGGCGTGCACGAGTGTGAGGTGTGCGGTGGACATCAGAACCCCTTCCGAACGGATGTTGCGGCCGATGGTGGCGCGGGTGGCGGCCCCGTCAGCGACAGGAACGCCTCCTCGAGCGTCGCGCCGCGCACACCCAGTCCGCGGAACGCGATCCCCGAGCGCACGAGTGCGGTGACGAAGGCGTCCGGGTCGCGCACGAAGAAGGTGGCGGATGTCGCGTCCCCCGCTCCAGCCGGATCTACCCCTGCCCGGTCTGACTCGACGCGATCCACACCCGGCAGCGCGGCGACGCGGCCCAACTCGGACGACTCGAGGCGCACCCGGGCCAGGCCGACCCGCTCGAGCACCCCGGAGAGGCTGTCGTCGGCGAGCACACGCCCCTCCCCCATCACCACGACCCGCTGGGCGAGCGCCTCGATCTCCTCGAGGTAGTGGCTGGTCACCACGATCGTGGCGCCCCTCTCGTGCTGGCTCGTGAGCGCCGCCCACAGTGTGCACCTGGCCTCGACGTCGAGGCCCGTGGTCGGTTCGTCGAGGAGGACGAGCTTCGGGCGTCCGACGAAGGCGAGCGCCACGCTCAGCCGGCGCTTCTGGCCACCCGAGAGCGAACCGGTCTGCCTGCGGAGCAGGCCGTCGAACCCGAACTCGCGGGCGAGCTCAGCGGTGGGCACCCGGTGCTCGAAGTGCGCGCCGACGAAGTCGACGACCTCACCGACCCGGAGGGTGGCGGGCAGCGCAGTCTCCTGCGGGGTGGATCCGAGGTGGCTGCGGCCCGCAGCATCCGCTGGATCGCCGCCGAAGAGCCGAACCGTTCCGCTCGTCGCGGTGCGGAGCCCCTGCAGGAGGGAGATGACAGTCGTCTTGCCTGCACCGTTCGGGCCGAGGAGGCCGAGGATCGTGCCGGACTCGATGTGGAGGGTGACGTCGTCGACGGCCGTGACGGCGCCGTAGCGCCGGGTGACGTGCTCGAGCGAGGCGAGTGTGGTCATGAGTGTTCTCCCAAGAGGGCGCGGAGGGCATCGGTGTAGTCCTCGAATGCGCGCCGTCCGCGGGTGCTGAGTTCGAGGTAGGTGACGGGGCTGCGCCCCTGGTGGGACTTGGTGACGGTGACGTACTTCGCGTCCTCGAGCTTGCGCAGGTGGGTGGAGAGGTTGCCCGCTGTCATGTCGAGGAGCTCCTGGAGCCGGGGGAACACGATGCGGTCACCGACGGGAATCGAGGCGAGGGTCGCCGTGATGCGCAGGCGGGCCGCCGCGTGGATCACGGGGTCGAGAATGACGGGGTCGACGTCAGGCATGGGAGCGCCCCCGACGCACCCACATCGCGGCCGCGCCGGCGAGGAGCGCACCGCCCCCGGCGAGCGCCATCACGAGGTTGTTGCCCGGCTGGCCCGCGAAGGGCGCGACCGACGACACCGCGAGCATCACGATGCCCAGGACGAGCTGGCCGCGGTCGCGCCAGAGGGCCGCGCCGGCCAGGTAGAGGGTGCCGGCCATCAGCCCGAAGGCGGATGGGAAGTAGATCGAGAGCAGCTCGGGGCTCGCACCATTGGCGGCGAGCCCGGAGCCGAGGGCGAAGAACGCGAATCCGCAGACCGACCAGGAGAGGCCGTAGACGGTCCCCGCGAAGTCGGACACCCCCGTCACCCCGCGGTTGATCCGCATCCCCATCACGGCGGATGTCGCGATGGACGCCGCCATCAACACCCCGAAGCCGGCCCCCGCGGCGAGCACCGGGATCTGGAACCACGGGTTGCCGGCAGGCCAGGCCGACCAGAGCAGCAGGTAGCCGACGAGCCACGCGACCCCCCAGACGAACAGGAGCCACGGAACCGGCGCGAGCAGAGCCCGGTCGACGCGCTGCTGCTGGTCCCGGAGGATCGCCATCATGGCGGCGGGGTCGGCTGGCTCGGGGTCGGTGCCGCGGGGTCTGTCGGTGCTTTCTCGCATAGTACTTTGTAACGCAAAGTAGTTTGCCAAGTCAAGAATAGGGGGGAAGTTCGAGCGGGTCAGCAGACGGGCGCAGGGGTGACATCGCGGATTCGGTCCTGGTGCGCAAGCCCCGCGACATCCGCTGCCCGCGGACGTAGCGTGGCACCATGGACACCAACGACATCCGCTGGAACGAGCAGGCCCGCGGCAAGATGCTCGAGGACGCCGACCGGGTGCTGCGCGAGGCTGTGCTCGACATCGCGGCGTCTGGCCCTGGCGACGACTCGGACGCGATCTACGCCAACCTCAACTCGCGACTCAAGGACCGCTTCATCGACTACGAGCCGGGTCCTGACGTGCGGCGGTTCGCGGACGGGATCGCCGCGGGCGAGTTCGCGGCTGCCCAGGCGCACGACGGACTGAGGTCGGACCCGCAGCGGATCACGGAGCCTGTGACGGAGCCAGGCGGCGAGACGGAGCCAACCGGCTGACCCGGGTGGCCCGTCAGGTCTCGCATCCAGCCGGGCCGCGCCAGGCCGGCAAGCCGCTACAGCCAGGCCCGCCTACCCGTACTGGGCGACGAGTTCGCGCTTCAGCACCTTGCCACTCGGCCCGAGCGGGAGCGACTGGACGATCTGGATGTGCCTCGGGTACTTGTACGAGGCGACGCGATCCATGGTGAACTCGATGAGGTCCTGGCCCGTTGCCGTCGCCCCGGGCCTGAGCACCACGGCGGCCATGATCTCCTGACCGTGCGTCTCGTGCGAGATGCCGAAGACGGCACTGTTGGCGACATCGGGGTGGCGGGCCAGCACCTCCTCGACCTCGCGCGGGTACACGTTGTAGCCGTTGCGCAGGATCATGTCCTTGGTGCGGTCGACGATCGTGAGGTAGCCGTCGTCGTCGAGGGTGCCGAGGTCGCCGGTGCGGAACCATCCGTCGACGATCGCTTTCGCGGTGTCGGCCGGGCGGTTGAGGTAGCCCTTCATCAGCAGGTGTCCGCGGATCAGCACCTCGCCGAGTTCACCGATCGGGAGCATCGACACCGACTCCTGCAGGTCGGGGTCGGCGATGCCGATCTCGACCCCCCAGATCGCCTGACCGACCGTGCCGGGGCGGGGTTCGCGTCCGACATGGTTGAACGTCGCGACGGGGGACGTCTCGGTCAGGCCGTAGCCCTCGAAGATCTGCGCCCCGAACGCCTCGCGGAACTTCTCGATGATGGCGACGGGGATCGCGGCGCCTCCCGAGCAGCCGTAGCGCAGCGGCGGGCGCTCCGTGTTGCGTGAGGCGGCGTCGAGAAGTGCGATGTACATGGTCGGCACTCCCATGAACACGGTGCACTCCTGCTCGACCATGACCTTCAACGCGGTGTCGCCGTCGAACCGGGGCACCATCACCACGGTCGCCCCCGCACGGAACGAGGTGTTCATCGTGCAGGTCTGGCCGAAGGTGTGGAACAGGGGCAGGCAGCCGAGCACCCGGTCGTCCGGACGCAGGTCGAAGGTGTTCAGCAGCAACACGTTCACCTGCTCGACGAGGGCGAGGTGGCAGCCCTCTGCGCCCTTCGGCTGGCCGGTGGTGCCACTGGTGTAGAGGATCGTCGCGGTGTCGAAGGGGTTGCGGGGCACGTAGGTCTCGACGGCCGTCGCGGTGCGGGCCTCGTCCTCGAGCCGGGCGAAGGGCAGCTCCCCTGTCTTGTCATCGGGGATCATCACCGAGACGACGTCGATCCCGGCAAGTGCCGCCCCCTTGGCTCCCTCCCCGAGCAGAGGGGCAGCGCAGACGAGCAGCTTCGCTCCGCTGTCGCGCAGCACGTAGTCGATCTCCCCTGACTTGAGCAGCGCGTGGATCGGAACCACGATCGCGCCGAGGGCGAGGATGCCGTAGTAGGCACGGGGGAACTCGGCCACATTGGGGATCAGGATCGCGACCGCGTCGCCCTCGCCGATGCCTCGGGCCCTCAGCGCTCCCGCGTACTCCCGGGCCTCCCGCCACAGGTCGCGGTAGGTCGTCGACGTGGGTCCGACGATGATCGCGTCCTTCTCGGGAAAGCGGATGGCGCTCTCCGCGAGTATGGCGGCGACGGACATGGTGGCAAAGCCTGTGGTCATGGGGGTCGACCCTTTCGGTCCTCGTTGACTCGGATGCCCGGCGACGGGTGCTCGAATACTACGACGCTCTCCTGCTGAGGATGCAGCCGCCCTCAGGAATCCTCCAAACCACGTCCCCGGTGCGCTCCGCGATCGAGAGGAACCCCGCACCCGCGACGTACCATGGGACAACGTATGCCCGCCTCTCCCGTCATCATCACCTACCCGCCAGAGCTGCCCGTCAGCCAGCGCCGCGAGGAGATCTCGCGCGCGATCGCCGAGAACCAGGTCGTCATCGTCGCGGGCGAGACCGGGTCGGGCAAGACCACGCAGCTGCCGAAGATCCTGCTCGAGCTCGGCCGGCAGAGCATCGGCCACACGCAGCCCCGCCGCATCGCGGCCCGCACGATCGCCGAGCGCATCGCCGAGGAGCTCGGCCAGGAGCTCGGCGGACTCGTCGGCTACCAGGTGCGCTTCACCGACCGGGTCGGCAAGGACACCAAGGTCAAGCTCATGACCGACGGCATCCTCCTCGCCGAGATCCACCGCGACCGCGAGCTTCTCAAGTACGACACGATCATCATCGACGAGGCCCATGAGCGCAGCCTCACGGTCGACTTCCTCCTCGGCTACCTCAAACAGCTGCTGCCGCGCCGCCCCGACCTCAAGGTCATCATCACGAGCGCCCCGATCGACCCGATCAGCTTCTCCAGGCACTTCGACGACGCGCCCATCATCGAGGTCTCCGGCCGCACCTTCCCCGTCGAGATCCGCTATCGCCCCCTCGTAGCGGATGTCGCGGCCCCCGGTGAGTCGGACAGCACCAGCGACCCCGCCGACCGCACCGAGCCCGACCTCGATCCCATCGAGGGAATCAACGCGGCTCTCGACGAGCTCGCGAGGGAGTCCAGCGGCGACGTTCTGGTGTTCCTCAGCGGCGAGACCGAGATCCGCGACGCCGAGGAGGCCCTCCGCGGCCGCAACCTGCCGAACACGGAGGTGCTTCCGCTCTATGGCCGGCTCAGCGCGGCGGACCAGCACAAGGTGTTCCGTCCCTCCGCGACGGCCGGCACCCGCCGACGGATCGTGCTGGCGACGAACGTCGCCGAGACGAGCCTCACAGTGCCCGGCATCCGCTATGTGATCGATGCGGGGATGGCCAGGATCTCGCGGTACAGCGTGCGGGCGAAGGTGCAGCGGCTGCCGATCGAGGCGATCTCGCAGGCGTCAGCGAACCAGCGGTCCGGGCGGTCGGGGCGCACGAGCGACGGCATCGCGATCAGGCTGTACTCGGAGCAGGACTTCTCCGCGCGACCCGAGTACACCGAGCCGGAGATCCTGCGCACGAACCTTGCCGCCGTCATCCTGCAGATGATCTCGCTCGGGCTCGGCGACATCGCCGCGTTCCCTTTCCTGCAGCCACCGGACTCGAGGGGCATCAAGGACGGCCTCGACCTGCTGAAAGAGCTCGGCGCGGTCACCCCCGAGAACACCATCACGCGGGTCGGCCGCCAGCTCGCCCAGCTGCCCATCGACCCGCGGCTCGCGCGCATGGTCGTCGAGTCGAAGCAGCACGGCACCACCCGCGAGGTGATGGCGATCGTCGCCGCGCTCAGTATCCAGGACCCGCGCGAGCGTCCGCTCGAGAAGCGACCGCAGGCCGACCAGCAGCACGCGCGTTTCACCGACCCGACGAGCGACTTCCTCACCCTCCTCAACCTGTGGAACTACGTCAAGGAGAAGGAGGCCGAGCTCTCTAGCAGCGCTTTCCGCCGCCTCTGCAAGGCCGAGTACCTCAACTACCTGCGGATCCGCGAGTGGGGCGACGTGTACCGGCAGCTGCAGCGGATGGCGAAGCCGCTCCAGCTGACCATCAACGATCCGAGCGTGAACCCGGTCGGCATCCACAAGTCGCTGCTGGCCGGGCTGCTCAGCCAAATGGGCATCAAGGACCGCCAGAAGAAGGACTACCAGGGCGCCCGCCAGGTGCGGTTCCTCATCTTCCCCGGGTCCGCGCTGGCGAAGAAGCAGCCGGACGCGGTGATGAGCGCCGAGCTCGTCGAGACCAGCCGGCTCTTCGCCCGCGTGAACGCGTCGATCGACCCGGCCTGGGCCGAACCGCTCGCCGGTGACCTCGCCAAGCGCACCTACGGCGAGCCGCACTGGGAGAAGAAGCAGGGCTCCGTCGTCGCCTACGAGCGTGTCACCCTCTACGGGGTGCCGATCATCGAGCGGAGGCGGGTGCAGTTCTCGCGGGTCGATCCGGCCTATGCTCGGGAGCTGTTCATCCGCCATGCCCTGGTGGAGGGCGACTGGGACATCGACCGCCTCGACAAGCGGATGAGCGCCTTCGACCGTGCCAACACGCTGCTGCGCACCGAACTCGCCGAGCTCGAGGAGCGCACCCGGCGCCGCGACATCCTCGTCGACGACGAGACGATCTTCGAGTTCTACCACCGCCGCCTGCCCGCCGACATCGCCTCGATGCGCTCCTTCGAGACGTGGTGGAAGAAGGCGCGGCTCGAGACGCCCGAGCTGCTCACGATGACCGTCGACGACCTCATGGACAAGGCAGAGATCGAGGTCGACGAGAACGAGTTCCCGAGCTGGTGGGACCAGGGCGACCAGCGGCTGAAGCTGAGCTACCGGTTCGAGCCGGGCACCGACGACGACGGGGTGACGGCGCAGATCCCGATCGCGCTCGTCGCCCGCCTCTCGCCGGCCGGCTTCGACTGGCAGGTTCCCGGCTTCCGTGAGGAGCTCGTCACCTCGCTGATCAAGAGCCTGCCCAAGTCCATCCGGCGCAACGTGGTGCCAGCCGCCGAGTGGGCGAGGCGGCTGCTCGAGAACGCGAACGGTTTGCCCGTAGAGGAGCTCGAGCAGACCCCACTCACCTCGTACCTCGCCGAGATGATCCAGCGCAAGACCCACACCCCCGTCGAAGCGGATGATTTCGACCTCGAGCGCGTCGCGCCGCACCTGCGGGTCAGCTTCGCCGTCATCGACGACCGGGGCACCCAGGTCGCGACGTCGAAGGACCTCACGGCCCTGCAGCACAAGCTGAAGTCGCGGGTGCGGGAGTCGGTGGCGCACGTGATGGCGAGCACCCCGCACGCGCTCGAGCGCTCCGGGCTGACCACCTGGGACTTCGACGCGCTTCCCGCGCACGTGGACACGAAGCGCGCCGGCACCATCATCCGCGGGTATCCGACCCTGGTGGACGATGGGGCGAGTGTGTCGATCCGGGTGATGAGCACGGCGGAGGACCAAGCCAGGGCTCTGCCGGGCGGCATCCGTCGGCTGCTGCTGCTGGCGATCCCGTCGCCGCTGTCCTGGGTGCGTGACCACCTCAGCCAGACCGAGAAGCTGCTGCTCGCCGCGAGTCCGTACCAGAACGTGCAGTCGCTCTTCGACGACTGCCTCGTCGCCGTCATGGACGATGCGCTGCGCGAGATCGCGCCGGGTGGGCTCCTCTGGAAGAAGGCCGACTTCGAGAACGCGAAGTCGAGCATCTCGGCCGGCCTCATCGACAAGCTCTACGCGGTCGTGACGATCGTCACCTCCACGCTGGCCGCCGCGCGGGATGCGGAGCGGGCGATCTCGGCGACCACGAGCATGACCCTGCTGCCGGCACTGGCCGATGTGCGCTCTCAGATGGCCGGACTGGTCTATCCCGGATTCATCTCGCGCACCGGGGTGGCGCAGCTCACCCACCTGCCCCGGTACCTGCGGGCCATCGCGGCGCGACTCGAGAAGCTGCCGACCGCCGTCGCTCAGGATCGGGTCAGCCAGAACGAGGTCGCCAAGGCCACCGAACGCTACACCTCCGCGGGTGGCCGGATCCCGTTTCCCGTCGGTACCCCGGAGCGGCTGGTGCGCGTGCGCTGGCTGCTCGAGGAACTGCGGGTGAGCCTGTTCGCCCAGCAGCTGCGTACCGCGGAGCCGGTCTCGATGCAGCGCATCATAAAGGCCCTCGCCGCCTGATCCCGGCTGCCGTTGAGGCGCTACCGTTGATCCATGGACGACGCCGACATCATCGTCTTCACGACCGCCCCCGGCGCACTGCTGCCCCACCCGCTCTCCGCGTCGCTCGGCTGGGTCGGGACCCTCACCCCCGCCGAGCGGATGTCGGCTCGCGCCCGCGATCTCCTCACCGACACGCGTGACCTGGCCGCCGCCCATCACGACCGCCGCCCGCCACAACCCCGTCAGCCACAACCCCGTCGGGATCGCCCCGGATTGCCAGGGCCGGCCGACCCGGTGGAGCCCGAATGATCGTGATTTCCCTGGAGGACCCCGCGCGCGATGACGTCCGGATCCTCCTCGAGGAACACCTCGCCGACATGTATGCCGCCTCCCCGGCCGAGAGCGTGCACGCTCTCGACCTTGAGGGGCTCCGGGGGCCGGACATCCGCTTCTTCACCATTCGCGACTCCTCCGCCTCACCGACCCTGCTGGGCTGCGCCGCACTCCGGCACCTCGCCCCCGACTGGGCCGAACTCAAGTCGATGCGCACCGTCGCGGCGGCCCGCGGACGTGGCATCGCGGCCGACCTCCTCGTGCACCTGCTCGACGATGCCGAGAGGCGCGGGGTGCAGAGGATCAGCCTGGAGACCGGGTCGGAGCCCTTCTTCGCCCCGGCACGACGCCTCTACCTCCGCCACGGGTTCGAGCCCTGCCCGCCGTACGCCGGATACATCGCCGACGACAGCAGCGTCTTCCTCAGCCGCGAACTCGGCAGCGCACGGACAACGGACCAACCGCGTTAGCCTGAACCATGCGCCCGACAGTCAAGGATGTGGCCGCACACGCGGGGGTGTCTCCCAAGACGGTGTCCAACGTGATGAACGGGGTCGTCTTCGTGCGCCCCGACACCCGCGCCCGTGTCGAGCAGGCCATCACCGACCTGGAGTACGTGCCCAACCTGAGCGCGCGCGGCCTCCGCAACGGCCGGTCGGGCGTGATCGCGCTCGCGATGCCCGACCTCAGCACCCCCTACTCCGCCGAGATGTCGCACCACTTCGTCGAGGTCGCCCACGAGCAGGGCTGGGTCATCCAGTTCGAAGAGACCGCGGTCGAGCCGGATCGCGCCTGGACCCTCGTCTCACGCGCCCGGGCCCACCTCGTCGACGGGGTCATCCTCAACCCGATCACGATTGAGGACGGCCGGGTCGCGACGAGCGCCGGACTGCCGCCGCTTGTGATGATCGGCGAGGTGCAGCAGACCGCTGTCGACCAGGTCTGGGTCGACAGCGTCGCCGCGGCGCGCGACATGACCAATCACCTGCTGTCGCTCGGCCACCGCCGCATCGGGGTCGTCGGCTGCGTCGGACCCGGCTTCGACACGGCGACGGCCCGCCTGCGCCTCGACGGTTACCTCGAGGCCCTCGCCGCCGCGGGGATCCCCCGTGACGACCGTGTCGAGCTCACCTGCCCCGAGTGGACCCCCCGCGCCGCCGCCGGGGCGGTGGGCCGCTCCCTCGCCGCGGGCCCTCCGCCCGACGCCTTCTTCTGCTTCACCGACTCCCTGGCGATCGGCACCATCAGCGCCCTCTGGTCCGCCGGCCACACCACCCCCGGTGACGTCGCGGTCGCCGGATTCGATGACATCGCCGACGGCCAGTTCGCCACTCCCCCACTCACCACCGTCTCCTTCGACAAGCGGATGTTCGCGGAACGCACCCTCGCCCTCCTGGTCGCCCGCATGGCCAACCCGCACGGTATCCCCACCCGCGTCACCATCCCGCACACGGTCATCGCGCGGGCGAGCACCGCGACCCGCACGCGCTGACCGGGAACCGGTCCGAAGAATTCCTTGCGCGTTCATTACATCGATGTAATGATCTAGGCACATCACAAGGGAGTGACCCATGAAGGAACTGCGAATCCCCATCGGCACGGGCGGGGTGCTGCCCCGGCGCAGCGTCCTCGCCGGTACGGCCGCCGCCGTCGGCGCGACCTGGCTCACGACCAACCTCAGCGGCTGCGCCGTCGTCGGCGGGGCGCCCGGCGCGATCCCGCT
>JACMNE010000104.1 GCA_014378715.1 Microbacteriaceae bacterium | reverse complement strand
GTCCGCGACACCAACGACGGAGGAGCTCCCGTGGCCCTGATTGCCGGCATCGACTCATCCACCCAGAGCACGAAGGTCGTGGTACGCGACCTCGCGACCGGCGAGCTCGTGCGCGAGGGGCGGGCGGGGCACCCCGACGGCACCGAGGTCGATCCGCTCGCCTGGTGGAACGCCCTTCAGCACGCGATCGCCGACGCGGGCGGGCTCGACGGCGTCGTCGCGGTCGCAGTTGCCGGCCAGCAGCACGGCATGGTGTGCCTCGCCGCGGACGGAACCGTCGTGCGGCCGGCCCTGCTGTGGAATGACACGAGGTCCGCGACATCCGCTGACGACCTGGTGCAGGAGCTCGGAGCCCAGGCCTGGGCCGACGCGACCGGCACGGTGCCCGTCGCCTCGTTCACGGCGGCGAAGCTGCGCTGGCTGCGCGACCACGAGCCGGAGAACGCGGCGGCGACCGTCGCCGTGGTGCTCCCCCACGACTATCTCACCTGGCGGCTGCTCGGCTTCGGCCCCGGTAACGCCGACTTCGGCGCACTCGTGACCGACCGGTCGGACGCGAGCGGCACCTCGTACTGGTCTCCGGCAACGGGCGAGTATCGCACCGACCTTCTTGAGCGGGCGCTCGGACGCGCGGTCGCCCTGCCGCGTGTGCTCGGCCCGGCGGAGACGGCTGGGGTCACAGTCGGGGGCATTCCCGGGGTGCCTGCCGGCATCCTCGTGGGGCCGGGCGCCGGAGACAACGCGGGGGCCGCCCTCGGGCTCGGCGCCGGCAGCGGCGACGTGGTCGTCTCGATCGGCACCTCCGGCACCGTCTTCGCCGTCGCCGACCGGCCGGTCGCCGACCCGACAGGAACGGTCGCAGGATTCGCGGACGCGACCGGGCTGTTCCTGCCGCTCATCGCGACGCTCAACGCCGCACGGGTGCTCGCCGCCGCCGGGATGCTGCTGGGAGTCGACAACGCGCGCCTCGCGGAGCTCGCGCTCTCCGCGCCGGCCGGAGCCGGCGGCATTGTGATGCTGCCCTACCTCGAAGGCGAGCGCACCCCGAACCTGCCCGACGCGTCCGGGTCGCTGCACGGGCTGACCCTCACGAACTCGACACAGGCGAACCTCGCCCGCGCCGCCGTCGAGGGCATGCTCTGCGGGCTCGCCGACGGGCTCGACGCGATCACGTCGAAGGGGGTCGCCGTCGAGCGGGTGCTGCTGATCGGCGGCGGCGCGAAGAGCGCCGCGGTGCAGCAGATCGCGCCGCAGGTCTTCGGGGTGCCCGTCTCGGTTCCACCGACGAGTGAGTACGTGGCGGACGGGGCCGCACGGCAGGCCGCATGGGTCTACTCGGGCTCCCTGCCCAGCTGGACCCTCGGCGACAGCGCGGTCTTCGCCGCCCCGGCCGCCCCCGTCATCCGCGCCCAGTACGCGGCCGCCCGCACGTCAGTCTGGTCGCCCGCCCCGCGGTCGTGAATCAGGCGCCGAAGCCGACGTAGACGGGTTCTGGGCGCAGGTAGATGCCGAACTCGTTGCGGACGCGTTCCTGCACGAGGCGGGCGAGCTCGGTGATGTCGGACGCGGTCGCGCCGCCGGTGTTCGTGAGCGCGAGGGTGTGCTTCGAGGAGATCGCCGCACCGGACCCGGGCAGCCGGAAGCCCCGACGGATGCCGGCGCGCTCGATGAGCCATGCGGCCGAGACCTTGACCTCGCCGGAGTCGGTCTCCCAGCGCGGCGCCGCCTCTGGCAGCGAACGCGCGAACCCCGCGGTCACCAGCGGGTTCGTGAAGAACGATCCGGCGCTGGTTGTATCCGGGTCCGCCGGGTCGAGCACCATGCCCTTGGATGCGCGCAGCGCGAGCACGGCGGCACGCACCTCGGCCACCGGTGCCCGCTCCCCGACCGCCACGCCGAGGGCCGCGGCCAGCTGGTCGTACGCCACCGGGCGGCTGAGGCCGTCCGCGTCGTCGAAGTCCATCTCCAGCGCGGTGACGATCCCGGCGCGACCGTCCTTGAACACGGAGCTGCGGTATGCGAGAGAGAGCTCGGCTGCCGGGAGGCGCACGAGTTGCCCGGTCTCGTGGTCGAGGAACTCCACGGCCACGAGGGTGTCAGCGATCTCCTGCCCATAGGCCCCGATGTTCTGCATCGGCGCAGCACCGGTCGATCCCGGGATGCCGGAGAGCGCCTCCAATCCGCCGAGCCCCTGCCGCACGCTGTGCGCGACCAGGTCGTCCCACGGCTCGCCCGCCTCGACCCTCAGCCGCACCGTGCCGGCTGCCGAGGGGAGCGCCGTGATCCCGTGGCTGCCGATCCGGATGACGGTGCCGTCGAAGCCGTCGTCCGACACCACCATGTTCGAGCCGCCGCCGAGCGCGAGCCAGTCCTCGCCGGTCGCCCACACCCCGAGCGCGGCGTGGACGATCGCGTCGGCGGATTCCGCCAGCACGAGCTCGCGGGCCGGGCCGCCGACGCGCAGCGTGGTCAGTTCTGAGAGATCCATGGGTATCAACGAATGCTGACGCGCACCTGCGCCTTGCCGAGCACCGTCTGTCCGCCCGAGGTCACCGTCAGGTCGATCCGTGCTTCGCCGGCCTCGGCATCGACGACGCCGACCTTGGCGACGACCGTGATCGAGGTTCCGCTGACGGGGTCGACCACCACGGGGCGGGTGAAACGCACCCCGTAGTCGAGGATGCGCGACGGGTCGGCGACCCAGTCGAGGACGCACTGCACGGCCACGCCCATTGTGAGCATGCCATGGGCGAGCACACCGGGGAGCCCGACCTGGCGCGCGACGTCGTCGCGGTAGTGGATCGCATTGAAGTCGCCTGAGGCGCCCGCGTAGCGCACGAGGGAGTCGCGGGTGAGGTGGATGTCGGCCTCGCCGATGATAGAGCCAATCTCGAGGGACCAGACCTCGGGATCGCCGGTACCCGGTGCGCCGCTCACGAGTCGCCCCGCACCACGAGAGTGGACGTGGCAGTGACGACGTGGCCGCCGTCCGCATCGAGGATCGACGACTCGGCGGTGACCATGGCGTTGCCGCCCAGCGTCTTGATGCTCGTCACAGCCAGCGTCGCGGTGAGCTCGTCGCCCGCGACGATCGGTCGCGAGTAGCGGAAGCGCTGCTCACCGTGCACCACCCGGCTGAAGTCGATTCCGCCGTCCGGCTCGGCCAGCAGCTGGGCCAGCGTTGCCTCCTGGATCACCACGGCGAAGGTGGGCGGCGCCACCACGTCCGCGAAGCCGGCGGCGCGCGCGGCGGCCGGGTCGAGGCTGAGGGGGCTCGACGCGAAGACGGCGCGCGCGAACTCGCGCACTTTCTCCCGCCCGACAGCGTAGGGGGCCGTCGGCGCGAAGACGCGGCCGACCAGATCGGGGTTCACAGTCACGCGTCCGAGCCTAACGCCCGCTTCCGAAAACAGCTCCAGCCGTCGAAACGACAGAAGCCCGGCCCCCGCACGTGAATTCAGGCGGGGAGACCGGGCTTCTGTCAGAAAGATCGTCCTAGGAGCGGATGCCTACTGGCAGCTGTCGCACTGGAGGAGATCCATCGGGTCGACGGGTATTTCATAGCCGCCCACGTAGTTGTCGTTGTCCATATTGGCCTCCTTCAGATGATTAGATCGAGCCGCCGCGGTCTGCCTGTGTTGCCGACTGCCGCGTGGGTCTCCACTATATAACGCGAATGACAGCCGTGTCATTCCCTACATGTAGTGTTGTGAAACTTTTCTGCCCGGATCGGAAGAATCATTGTGAGCGAGGCCCGGAGCGCTGTCCTCGCCGGCTCCGGGCCTCGCGACGGGCGGCCGCGTCGGGCATTCGGGTGTCGCGCAGGGCCCGCAGAGAGTGTTCGACGACACCTGCCCAACCGGATTGCCCGGATGCGTGACCAATCTGAGACCAAATCGAGGTTGCTCATCACAGAAGTTACTGCCAAGATCACATTCGAAGGCGGTACGGGAGGCAGAAAATCCCGGTTTCGCTCCCACTCCCCGACCCAGGGGCCAACCCTGCAAAGGAGCAGTCCGAACCTGATGAGCACAATCACCGGTTCCCAGAGGCGCCGAACGGTCAGGGCAGTCATCGTCGTCGCCGCCCTCGCCCTCCTGGTGGTCCTGATGGCCCTCAACACCCGATTCCTGACCGCCGAAGAGGCCACGGCCGCCGCCCCCGCGAAGTTCGATGCGGCCGTCTATGCCGCCGACGAGCTGCCCGGCATCACCCAGACCGTGCAGGCCGACGCGACCGACCTCGCCGAGGTCGTCTCGGCCGTCACGACCGACGCCGCCGCGGCCGGCGAGAAGTACGGCCACCTCGCGGGCACCGACAAGTACGCGATTCCCGTGTCCTTCACCGGCACCGTGAGCGCCGCCGACGCGAACT
The DNA here is from genome assembly GCA_014378715.1 of Microbacteriaceae bacterium. Taxonomy (GTDB): domain Bacteria; phylum Actinomycetota; class Actinomycetes; order Actinomycetales; family Microbacteriaceae; genus Marisediminicola. Next base: position 11,264 of record JACMNE010000104.1, on the reverse strand, counting down.
TCCTCACCGTCACCGTTCCCGGCCTGGCCCCCGAGGCGTCCGTGCGCATCCCGCTCACCCAGGCCGTCAACGGCACCGCAATCCGCGATGTGACCGGCGAGACCAAGTTCGCCGACTTCGCCAACCAGACGGACTACCAGCAGGCGGCGAACGAGTTCAAGAATCTCATCACCGCCCAAGTCATCGGCAGCATCGACGCCGCGGCCTCCGTCGGCACGACCCTCACTGTCGACGGCGTGTTCGTCACGAACTCCGGCCCCGACAGCACCTACATCGTCACCCCGGTCGCCATCTCGAGCGGGTCATGATGACCGACTTCGGCACCCCCACGACCGACACCGACACCGACACCGACACCGACACCGACATCGTCCTCCGCGCCGTCGACATCACCAAGCGCTACGGCGCCACCGAGGCACTCAAGGGCGTGAACTTCGAGGTGCGCCGCGGCAAGGTGACCGTGCTGTTCGGGGAGAACGGGGCGGGCAAGTCCACACTCATGAAGATCCTCGCCGGCGTGGAGACCCCGTCGTCCGGCCACCTCGAACTCGACGGACGCGTCATCAGCGTCGCCTCGCCGAACGAGGCCGTCGACCTGGGCATCTCAATCATCCACCAGGAGCTCAACCTCTGCGCCAACCTCAGCGTGCGCGACAACATCTTCATCGGCCGCGAGCTGCGCACCGCCTGGGGATCGATCGACTACGCGGCGGAGCGCCGCGTCGTGCTCGGCCTCATGGAGCGGCTCGAGGAGAAGATCGATCCCAACACCCTCGTCGCCGACCTGCGCCTCGGTCAGCAGCAGATCATCGAGATCGCCCGCGCCCTCGCCGCCGACGCCCGCATCCTGATCATGGACGAGCCGACCTCCGCGCTCAGCGCCACCGAGGTCGAGGTGCTCTTCAAGGTCATCACGGACCTCACCGACAACGGCGTCGCGATCGTCTACATCTCGCACCACCTCGAGGAGGCGATCGAGGTCAGCGACTACGCCGTCGTCTTCCGCGACGGCGAGCTCGTCGCGAAGGAGGCGGCGGCGAACATCGACCTGCCCTGGGTCGTCGGCAAGATGGTCGGCCACGCGGCCGAGTACGACTTCCGCGACGAGGAGCGCAACTATGGCGACGTGGCCCTCTCTGTCAAGGACGTGCGGATCGTCGACACCTCGGGAGCCGGCCGGCTCTCCGTCAACGGGGTCTCCTTCGACGTGCGCGAGGGCGAGATCGTGTGCCTCTACGGGCTGATGGGGGCCGGACGCACCGAGCTCGTCGAGGCCATCGCCGGACGCGAGCCCATCGCCTCCGGCAGCGTGATGCTGGGCTCAACCGACCTGAAGCCCCTGTCGATCGAGCAGCGGATCGCGCGCGGAATCGGCCTCGTGCCCGAGGACCGCCAGCGCGACGGACTCGTACAGCTGATGAGCGTCGGCGAGAACATGTCCCTCGCGAGCCTGACATCCGCTGTCAAGAGTTTCTTCCTCTCTCGAGGCACGGAAGACGGCAAGATCGCCGACCAGGTGCGCGACGTGCGAGTCAAGACGGCTGGCGCCCGCGCCCCGATCACCTCCCTCAGCGGAGGCAACCAGCAGAAGGTCGTCATCGGCAAGATGCTGATGACCGGACCCAGGGTGCTCCTTCTCGACGAGCCCACCCGCGGCATCGACGTGGGGGCCAAGGGCGAGATCTTCAGCCTGCTCTTCCGCGAGGCCAAGAAGGGCCTCGCCGTTCTCTATGTCACCAGTGAGATCGGCGAGGCGCTCACCGCGTCGCACCGCATCCTCGTGATGTCGAAGGGGCGCGTCGTGCGCGAATTCGACCCCTCAATCAGCACCCGTGAAGAAGTGATGGCGGCCTCCGGAGAATCCGAGATCGGCACATCCCCGATTGGAGCCACCCAGTGAGCGAAACGACCTCGACCGTTGCCCGGCGCCGGATCAACCTCAACGGCCTGCTGATCGAGGGGCGGGCCCTCATCGCCCTGGTGCTCATCATCATCATCTTCGCGTCGCTGTCGCCGAACTACCTCGGCATCGACAACCTCATCATCATGACTCGGCACGTGGCCATGAACGCGATCCTCGCGATCGGCATGCTCATGGTGATCCTCAACGGTGGCATCGACCTCTCGGTCGGCTCCACCGTCGGACTCACCGGGGTGGTGGCTGGCTCCCTCCTCGAGGGCTTGCAGATCCCGTTCCTCGACGTCTTCGCCTACCCGGCTGTCTGGGTCGTGATCGTGATCTCCCTCGCGGTCGGCATGGGCATCGGCTACATCAACGGGATCCTCATCGCCCGACTCAAGGTGGCCCCGTTCATCGCGACCCTCGGTATGCTCTACATCGCCAGGGGCATCGCGCTCCTGATCACCAACGGCACCCCGTTCTCCCGCCTGCGCGGCGAGGAGGCCCTCGGCAACACCGGCTTCCTCCCCTTCCTCAAGTCCAGCCCGCTCGGCCTGCCGATGGCCGTCTGGGTCATGGTCGCCTTCGCGATCGCCTTCGCGATCGTGCTCACCAAGACGCCGTTCGGCCGCTGGCTCTACGCCACGGGCAGCAACGAGCGCGCCGCCGAGCTCTCCGGCGTGCCAGTCAAGAAGGTACAGACCCGCATCTACCTGCTCGCCGGCCTCTGCGCCGGCGCGGTCGGCCTGCTCCTCACCGCCGACCTGTCGTCGGCCACCCCGAGCGGCGGCGAGTTCTTCGAGCTCAATGCCATCGCGGCGGTCGTCATCGGAGGCGCGGCGCTCTCCGGTGGCCGGGGCACCATCCGCGGCACCCTCATCGGGGCCTTCGTGATCGGCTTCCTCGTCGACGGCCTCGTCATCGTCGGGGTATCGCAGTTCTGGCAGCAGATCATCAAGGGCGCCGTGATCATCATCGCCGTCGCCCTGGACCAGTTCCAGCAGACCCTCCAGAAGCGCCGCGCCGTCAAGCGTGTCAGCGCCGACGGCAAGACTTCCGAACCGTCCCGGACAGCACAGTCCGCGCCAGGCGAAGAAAAACCACTCGTCGACAACAGCGTCGACAAGTGATCCCCCACCACCGGTCACGTCCCGAAAGGACCTCCATGTTCCGCAAAATCGCCACGGTCTGCGCGGCAGGCGCGCTCGTCTTCAGCCTCGCCGCCTGCTCCCCCAGCTCCGACACCACCGCGGCCAGCGGCGGCACCACCGAGAAGGGCACCATCGCGGTCATCACCGTCGACCTCGGCAACCCGTACTGGCAAGCAGAGGCCGACACCGCCAAGGCCGCGATCGAGGACCTCGGCTACACGTCGACCGTCAACGCGCACAACGGTGACGCCGACAAGCAGAACCAGCTGATCGACAGCGCCATCAGCACCAAGGTGCAGGCCATCATCCTCGACCCGGCCGGCGCCGACGAGTCCGTCGCCGCCGTGCAGAAGGCGACCGACGCCGGAATCCCCGTTTTCCTCGTGAACGCCGAGATCTCCGAGCAGGGCATCGCCAAGTCTCAGATCGTCTCCAACAACGCGCAGGGAGCCACGATCGGCGCGGAGGCGTGGGTCGAGGCGATGGGCGAGAACGGCGTCTACGTCGAGCTCTTCGGCAACCCGACCGACAACAACGCGCAGGTGCGCTCCGACGGCTACGCCGCCGTCATCTCCGGCTACCCCGGCCTGACCAAGGTCGGCCAGGAGACCGCGAACTGGGACCGCGCGGAGGGCAAGACCAAGATGGAGGGCCTCCTCGCCGCCCACCCCGAGATCACCGGTGTGATCGCCGGCAACGACGAGATGGCACTCGGCGCCATCGAGGCGCTCACCGACGCTGGCAAGATCTCCACCGTCAAGGTGCTCGGCTTCGACGGCAACGCTGACGCGGTCGACGCCATCAACGCTGGCACCATGGTCGCCACAGTGCTCCAGCCCATCGTGACCGGAACGCAGGAAGCCGTCGCCCAGGCCGACTCCTTCATCCGCACCGGCGAGACCGGTGTCGCCGACGAGAAGCAGAGCATCGACTGCGTGCTCATCAACAAGGACAACACGGCCGACTACACGTCGCCCTTCGTCCTCGGCTGACCCACCCGCTCACAGCACCACCGCACCACCGCACGACACGCTTCACTGCACAACCCTGGCCGCCGCCCCGGCGGCGGCCAGGCCCACCCCACCCGGATCGCAAGGAGCACCACCACCCATGTCGAACTCGCTGTTGAGCCCCGCCTCGCGAATTGACACGATCGACCGTCTCGCCACGAACGACTACGACGTGCTCGTGATCGGCGGCGGCATCACCGGCGCCGGCGCCGCCCTCGACGCGACCTCCCGCGGACTCACGGTCGCGCTCGTGGAGATGCGCGACTATGCCTCCGGCACCTCGAGCCGCTCCGGCAAGCTCATCCACGGCGGCCTGCGCTACCTCGAACAGCTCAACTTCCGGCTCGTGCGCGAGGCACTCAAGGAGCGCCGCCTGCTCCTCGACTCCCTCGCCCCGCACCTGATCAAGCCGATCCGCTTCATCTACCCGCTCCGCCACCGCATCTGGGAGCGCGCCTACATGGGCGCCGGCCTCATCCTCTACGACACCATGGGCGGAGCCGGAGCCGTCCCCCGCCACCGCCACCTCTCCTACAAGGCCGTTCGCGAGCTCGCCCCCGGCATCAAGGCCGACCACCTCATCGGGGCTCTCACGTTTTACGACGCGCAGGTCGACGACTCCCGCCACACCGTCGAGGTCGTGCGCACCGCCGCCGGACGGGGAGCGGATGTGGCGTCCGCCGTCAAGGTCACCGGCCTCACCAAGGCGGGAACCACCATCACCGGCGCCACGGTGAAGGACCTCGAGACCGGTCGCGAGTTCACGATCTCCGCGAAGCAGGTCGTCAACTGCGCCGGAGTGTGGACCGACGGCCTGCAGGCCATGGCCGGCGGTACCCCGAGCTTCACCATCAAGGCGTCAAAGGGCGTGCACATCATGGTGCCGCGGGAGAAGATCTCGTCACAGGTCTCCCTGTTCCTCACCGCGGAGGACAGCGTGCTGTTCGTGCGCACCTGGGGCAGGCACTGGCTCATCGGCACCACCGACACCCCCTGGGATAATGCCCTGGAGCACCCCTCAGCCACCTCGGAGGACATCGACTACATCCTCCGCAACCTCAACCGCATCCTCGAGGTGCCGCTCACCGTCGACGACATCGACGGCGTCTTCGTGGGACTCCGTCCGCTGGTGAAGGGCCGCGAGGGCGCAACGAGCAAGCTCAGCCGCGAGCACTCGATCGAGTCCACCGTGCCCGGCTTCACCTCGATCGCCGGCGGCAAGTACACGACCTACCGGATCATGGCGCAGGACGTCATCGACGCCGCCGTCAGGGGCCTCCCCGGCACCGTGCCGGCATCGAAGACCGAGACGATCCCCACGATCGGCGCCGTCGGTTACACGAACCTCCGCGACCAGCGCACCCTCCTCGCGAAGAACTCGGGGCTCTCGCTGACGCAGATCGACCACCTCCTCGGCCGGTACGGCTCCCTGACCACCGACCTCCTCGACACCATCGCCGACCGTCCTGAGCTCGGCGCCCCGATCCCCGGGGCCACGGACTACCTGCTCGTCGAGGCGCTCTACGCGGTCACCCACGAGGGCGCCCTGCACCTCGACGACATCCTCGCCCGGCGCACCCACATCGCCATCGAGACCGTAGACCGCGGCATCGAGGCGGCCCACGCGATCGCGCCCCTCGTCGGAGCCGCGCTCGGCTGGGACGAGAACCGCGCCTCGGCGGAGACCGGCTTCTACCTCGAGCGGGTCGCGGCGGAGATCGCCTCCGAGAAGCTGCCCGACGAGGTCTCCGCCGCAGCTGCCCGCAACCTCGCCAGGGACCCGCGCCTGCGCGTCGCCGATGGCGGACCGGTGTGAGCGTGCCATCCCGCACCACTCCGGCCGGCACCGCTCCGTCCGGCACAGCCGCCGACCGTCCCAAGGAGCGCAAGACCGCGAGCCGCCAGCGCCAGATCTCCGACCTGGTACTGGCGAGGGGGTCGATCAGCGCGCAGGACCTCGTGGACGAGTTCGACGTGAGCCTCATGACGGTGCACCGCGACCTCGACGAGCTCGAGAAGCGCGGGGTGCTGCGCAAGGTGCGCGGCGGGGTCACCGCCCAGCCCTCGAGCGTCTTCGAGGCGCTGATGCCCTACCGCCTGAGCGCGATGGCCGACGAGAAGCAGCGCCTAGCCGAGTTCGCCCTGCGCTATGTCGAACCCGGCATGTCACTGATGCTCGACGACTCGACGACCGTGCTCAAGATGATCCCCGGTCTCGCCGGCATCATCCCGCTGCACGTCGCCACGAACTTCCTCGCCGGGCTCAAGCTCCTCGCCGAGCAGCCCGACACGCGCCTGATCGCGATCGGCGGCGACTACGACCCGGCCCACGACTCCTTCCAGGGCATCCAGGCCATCGAGGCGATCGACTCGATCCAGGCGGATGCACTGTTCATGTCGACATCCGCTCTCTCGCCCACCCACGCCTTCCACCAGGAGGAGCGAATCGTCGCGTTCAAGCGCGCCATGATCTCGTCGTCGACGAAACGCTACCTGCTGGTCGACCACAGCAAGCTCGACCGCGTCGCGCTCCATCGTGTCGCCGCACTGTCCGAATTCGACGTCGTCATCACCGATAGCGCGGCCGACCCGCAGGCGGTCGACGCGCTCATGGCGGCCGGTATCACCGTGGAGGTTGTCCCATGAACCCAGTCCGCAGCATCAGCGGCGTGGTCTTCGACCTCGACGGGGTCATCATCGAGAGCGAACACCTGTGGGAGGAGAGCTGGCGCGCGTTCTGCGTCGGGCACGGCCGCGGGTGGGCCCACGCCGACACGCTCGCCGTGCAGGGGATGAGCGCCCCGGAGTGGTCGGCATTCGTCGCCAGGCACGTCGGGGAGCCTGACACGGCCGCCCAGGTCACCGACTTCTGCGTCGGCTACCTCATCGACCGCATCCGTGCGGGAGACGGCCGGATGATCGAGGGGGCCAGGGACCTGCTCGAGGGCGTCGCCGCGCGCGTGCCGGTCGCCCTGGCAACCTCCGCTCCCCGCCGCGCGATCGACGCGGTGCTCGAGCACCACTCCCTCGCGTCGCTGTTCACCGCGACAGTGTCGAGCGAGGAGGTGGCGCGCGGCAAGCCGAGTCCCGACGTGTACCTCGAGGCGATCTCCCGCCTCGGTGTCGACCCCCTGCACGGCCTCGGGATCGAGGACTCCAGCAATGGGATCCGCTCCGCGCACGCCGCGGGCCTCCTGGTCGTGGCGATCCCCAACCCCACCTACCCTCCGCACCCCGACGCGGCCGCGCTCGCGGACCACATCGCCGTCGACCACGTCGACGCGCTCCAGTTCATCCTCGCGCAGCTCGATGCCGCCGCGACATCCGCTCAGACAGAGAAGGAGACACCATGACCAAGGTCTACAACGACCCGGCGAACTTCAAGGACGAGGTCATCGCCGGCTTCGCGCTCGCCTACCCGCAGTACGTCGAGCAGGTGCCCGGCGCGTCGGGCTTCGTTCGCCGCGGCGGACCCCGCGAGGGCAAGGTCAGCCTGATGGTCGGCGGGGGCTCCGGCCACTACCCCTCGTACTCCGGCGTCACCGGAGTCGGATTCGCCGACGGAGCGGTGCTCGGCGACGTGTTCACCTCCCCCTCGACCGAGCAGGTCTACCGCATCGGCCGCGCCGCCCACGGCGGTGCCGGGCTGGTGCTGTCCTTCGGCAACTATGCGGGCGACCGTCTCAACTTCGCCGCCGCCGCCGAACGCCTCGAGGCCGAAGGCACCGACTGCCGCATCGTCTATGTCACCGACGACATCGCCTCGGCACCTCGCGGCGAGGAGGACAAGCGCCGTGGCATCGCTGGCACTTTCACCGTCTACAAGCTCGGCGGTGCCGCCGCCGAGCGCGGCGACGACCTCGACGCCGTCGAACGCGTCATGCGCCTCGCCAATGCGAACACCTTCTCCTTCGGCGTCGCCTTCGCCGGCTGCACCTTCCCCGGCCAGCACAGTCCGCTCTTCACCGTCGATGAGGACTCGATGGACTTCGGCCTGGGCATCCACGGCGAGCCCGGCATCCGCACCGACGCCTGGATGCCCGCCGCCGACATCGCCAGCGCCCTCGTCGCCCCGGTGCTCGAGGAGCGCCCGGCCGGCACCCGCCGCGCCGCCGTGTTACTCAACGGCCTCGGGTCGACGAAGTACGAGGAGCTGTTCCTGCTCTGGGGCGCCGTGCAGCCCCTCCTGACCGCCGCGGGCGTGGAGTGCATCCTGCCCGAGGTCGGCGAACTCGTGACCAGCCTCGACATGGCCGGATGCTCGCTCTCGGTCACGTGGCTTGACGACGAGCTCGAGGAGCTCTGGCGCGCCCCCGCCGACACCCCCGCCTTTCGCCGCGGCACCGCGGTCCCCACCGTCGCCTTCGAACGGCACGTGGATACGGCGAGCGCCGCCACCACCGGCGACAGAGGGCCTGCCTCGCCCGAGTCCGAGCACGCGGCGGACATCGCCCGCGACGTGATCTCGGCCATGCTCGAGGTCGTCACCGAGCACGAGACCGAACTCGGGCGCATCGATGCGGTCGCCGGCGATGGCGACCACGGCGTCGGGGTGGCCAGGGGGCTCAGGGCAGCGGATGCCGCGGCCCGCGCCACAACGGGCGGCGTCGCCACCGTGCTCTCCGCCGCCGGGGCGGCATTCGGCGACCGCGCCGGCGGCACCTCAGGGGTGCTCTGGGGAATGTTCCTCACCACGATCGGTGCGGAGCTGGGCGACACCGAGGCCGTCGACGGCGTCTCTCTCGCCCGTGCCACGAGGACCGGGGCCGACGCCATCCAGCGCTTCGGCAAAGCGCAACTCGGCGACAAGACCATGCTCGACGCGCTCTTCCCCTTCGTCGACGCGCTCGACGCGGGGCTCGGGTCCGGCCTGCCCCTGGTCGAGGCATGGGTGTCCGCGGCCGCCGTTGCCGTCGACGCGGCCACCGCCACGGCAGACCTTGTGCCGAAGATCGGGCGCGCGCGGCCGCTCGCCGAGCGTAGCGTGGGTACTCCGGACGCGGGTGCCACGTCGATGGGCTTCATCGTCACCGCCGTCGGGGACGTGCTCGCGCGTGCCGCGACATCCGCTGCCTGAACAATCCACCACGAACACTGGCCACCACGAACACTGGAGCATGACATGACCGACCCCACCTGGCGCATCGCCATCGGATCCGACTCTGCCGGACTCGACTACAAGGAGGTCCTCCTCGCGGACTTGCAGGGCGACCACCGCGTCGTCTCCGTTGTCGACCTCGGGGTTCCCCGCGACGACCCCAACGGCAAGTCCTACGGCGAGGTCGGCATCCGCCTCGGCGAGATGGTCGCGTCTGGCGAAATCGACCGCGGGATCCTCGTCTGCGGCACCGGCATCGGCGTCGCCATCAGCGCCAACAAAGTTCCCGGAGTGCGGGCCACAGTAGCCCACGACTCCTTCAGCGTCGAACGGTCGATCCTGTCAAACGACTGCCAGGTGCTCACCCTCGGCCAGCGCGTCATCGGCGTCGAGCTCGCGCGGCGCCTCGTGCGCGAGTGGCTCGGCTACGTCTTCGACCCGTCGACGCCGTCCGAGGAGAAGGTGCAGGTCATCCGCGACTACGAGCAGCGCCAGAACGCCTGAGCCCTTCGCGTGCCGGCGGACGACCCACCTGTCCCGCCCACCTGTCCCGCCGTCCGACCCACCTGTCCAGCCCTGAGTTGAGGAGAAGCCCCGATGGCCGTACTGTGCGTCGACGCCGGCACCACCATGGTCAAGGCGGTGATGTTCGACGACGACGGTCGCGAACTGAAGGTCGTGCGCCAGGCGACCCAGGTGCACCGCCGAGCGCCGGGGTTCAGCGAGCAGGACATGTACAGCGTGTGGGACGCCGTCGTGTTCACGGTGCGGTCGGTCGTGCACGGGGTCACGGAGCCCGTGCGGATGCTGTCGTTCACGGCACAGGGCGACGGCTGCTGGCTCGTCGGCAAGGACGGACGGCCGACCGGGCCGGCGATCCTCTGGAACGACGGCCGCGCCTCCGACATCGTCGACCGCTGGGACTCCGACGGGGTCCTCGACACCGCCTTCCACACCAACGGCAACTTCGGATTCGCCGGCACCTCCGGCGCGATCATGAAGTGGCTGCGCGACAACGACCGGCAGAGGCTCGAGGACTCGCACAAGGCCCTGTACTGCAACGGATGGCTCTTCCTCAAGTTCACCGGGGAGTTCGCCGTCGACGAGTCGGATGCCGCGTCGCCCTTCCTCGACATCATGACGCGGGAGTACTCCCCCGCGCTGCTCGACCTGTACGGGATGCCCTGGGTGGAGTCGCTGCTCCCCGGGGTCCGCCCCGACTCAGACCGGGTCGGATCGCTCCAGGAGCTGGCCGCGGCCGAGCTGCGCCTCCCGGTCGGCCTCCCCGTGGTCATGGCGCCGTTCGACATCCCCGCGACGGCCATCGGGATCGGCGCCGTCAGCACCGGCCAGGCCTGCACGATCCTCGGCACGACCCTCTCCACCGGGATGGCGATCTCCACCCCCGAGCTCTACGGCACCCCCTCCGGGATGACGCTGCCCTCCGGGGTGCCCGGCGCCTACCTCAGGTCGCTCGCGGCGATGTCGGGCGTCGAGACGATCGCCTGGGGCATGGGCCTGATGGGGCTCGACAACCCGAACTGGCTCTCCGACCTCGCCCAGACCACCGAGCCGGGCGCCGACGGCATCATGTTCCACCCGTACCTGAGCCCGGCCGGTGAACGCGCGCCGTTCCGGGACTCCCGGGCCAGGGGGTCGATCTCGGGACTCAGCTTCGAGCACACCAAGTCCCACCTCGCCAGGGCCATGCTCGAGGGGCTCAGCTATGTGGTGCGCGACTGCCTCGACGCGTCGACCGAGCCGGCGACCGAGGTTCGTCTCACCGGGGGCGGGGCGAACAGCTCCTTCTGGTGCCAGCTCATCGCGGATGTCTCGGGCATCCGCACCTCCCGCTCGGTCGACTCTGAGATCGGGGCCAAGGGCGCCTTCCTCACCGCGCTCGTCGCGACCGGCGTCGAGCCGGACATCGCGACAGCTGTCGACAGGTACGTCTTCACCCGCGACGTGTTCGAACCGGATGCCGCGAACCACGCCGTCTACGACGACCTGTTCGCCGACTTCTCAGCAATCCGGGAGAGCGTCGCGGAACAGTGGCCGCGGCTCGCCGCCTCCCGCTCGCGACACTCGAACCTGCTCCCGACCGG
>JACMNE010000103.1 GCA_014378715.1 Microbacteriaceae bacterium | reverse complement strand
CGAGGAGCTGACCCGCGACCGCAGCGCGCCGACGGCGAAGCAGCGGCTCGCCGGCATCCGCCACCTGTTCGACTGGCTAGTCGTCGGCCAGGTCGTGCCGGTCAACCCGGCGGCCTCCGTCCGCGGCCCGTCGCATAGTGTCCGGCGCGGCAAGGCGCCAGTGCTGGATCCGCACGAGGCGCGGCGGCTCCTCGGTGCGATCGACGTGACGACACCGATCGGCCTGCGCGACCGCGCGCTGATCGGCCTGATGGCCTACTCGTTTGCCCGGGTTGGGGCGGCACTGGCGATGAAGGTCGACGATGCCTTCGTCCAAAACCGGCGCTTGTGGGTCCGGCTCCACGAGAAAGGCGGCAAGCGGCACGAGATGCCCTGCCACCACAACCTCGAGGAGTATCTGACCGCCTATCTCGACGGCTGCGAACTGCGCGACGACCGCAAGGGGCCGCTGTTCCGCACGATCGGCCGCGGCACCCACCGGCTGAGCACGACCCCCCTGCCCCAGGCGAGCGCGTTCCAGATGGTCCGCCGGCGCGCCGCGGCGGCCGACATCGCGACGGCGATCGGCAACCACTCGTTTCGGGCGACGGGGATCACCGCTTATCTGAAGAATGGCGGGACCCTCGAGCGGGCGGCGACGATGGCCAACCACGCCTCGACCCGGACGACCCAGCTCTACGATCGCCGATCGGACGACGTGACGCTCGACGAGGTGGAGCGGGTCCTGATTTAGCATGTGTGACCAGGACGCATCCTACGCTCATTAATCGTGACGCAACTCTGTTTCGTTTATTGCGTTTAAATACACAGCGAAATATATGCGCGTCCGCCAGGGGAGAGTACGATGACCGCGTTAGCGATAAAGCTCGACGAGCTGCACGAGCCAAGCCCCGACGAGGTTCAGGCCGCCCGTCAGGCTGCCCGTGCCCTGTCTCGGCATGGTGCAGGGCGCATGATCCGGTTCACCGTCGAGGACCAGCAGGAAGAACCGATTCGTCTGCCGGCAACGATCTTCGCCATGGTCGTCGACCTGCTGTCGAAGCTCGGCAACGGCAACGCGGTGACGATCGTCCCGGTCGAGGCCGAGCTGACGACGCAGCAGGCAGCCGACTATCTCAACGTCTCCCGGCCACACCTCGTCAAGCTGCTCGAGCGCGGCGACGTCCCGTTCCGCATGGTTGGCACGCACCGCAAGGTGCGCGCCAAGGATGTGATCAACTACCGGATCCAGGTCGATGGAGCGCGGCACGAGGCTCTGCGCGTCATGAGCATCACGGACGCCGAGCTCGGTCTTGATGTCGATGAGCCGGTCGGGGCCGTGTAGCGCCGGATGCTGATCGGGCGCTACACCGCAGTCCTCGATGCCTGCGTATTGCACCCCGGCTTTGTCCGGGGTGCCTTGCTGTGGTGCGCGGCAGAACGACTGTTTCGGCCGCTCTGGTCGGCGCAGATTCTCGACGAGTGGCAGCGAAGCCTTGAGCGAAAGTTTCCGGACGCTCGGCCGGAGCAGCTGGCGGCGCAGCGTCGCCTCATGGAGGCGCAGTTCGACGATGCGATGGTCGCCGGCCACGAGCCGCTGATCGAGGCGCTCACGTTACCCGACCCTGATGATCGCCACGTTCTTGCCGCGGCAATCACCGGTCACGCCGACGCGATCGTCACGGCCAACCTGAAAGACTTTCCGAAGGACGTCATTGCGCGGTTCAGCGTCGAGGTCATTCATCCCGACGATTTTCTCGTCAACGCGATCGACCTCGATACCCAGCGGGCGCTGACCGCGCTGCGTCGTCACCGGGAGGCGCTGAGCCAGTCG
>JACMNE010000102.1 GCA_014378715.1 Microbacteriaceae bacterium | reverse complement strand
GTCGGTCGTGAGGCGCGAGCCGCGAGCAGTGCGGAGCATCATCAGCTCGGGATCGTCCACGACGGTGACGCGCGCGTGCCGCGGTTCGTCCCAGATGACCCACGACGCCGTGCCGTCCTCCCTCATCTCGAGCGCCTCGACGAGGGTCTGGCTGCGGCTCCGTGTGGCAGCCCGGAGCGTCTCGGTGTGGGCGATGCTGACGTCGAGACCCGCTCCGACCAATGCCCGGACGCTCGCAGCGGCGTGCCCGTCAGCCCCGGCGATGTCGCGCCAGTCCGAAACGAGCAGGACATCGGTCGTCTCTGCCGGGACGTCTCCCTTGTGCAGGAATCGGTACGGGGCCGGGAACCGGCGCGGACCGATGTCGTCGAGGAACGGGCTGCTCGTGCCGGCGACGATGTGTGCGTGCCAACGCTGGAACGCCTCACGGTAGACGACCCTGGAGGGCGCCTGCCAACGGAAGGAGAAGTCTCCACGCGACAACGACTCGGTCGTCAGCTGCACTGCTGCCATGACGTCCGGCATGCGCAGGACCGACGGCTCACCGTAGGTGAGGACGAGGCGCTCGAAGAACTCCGAATCGGCGCCCTTGCGAACGGTGTCGAAACCCCCCAGCCGGTCCGCAACGGGCTCACGCCGGAACATCAGCGACGACATGTTGGTGCGGGTGGGCGAGTAACCGACGGCGTTGAGGCTGAGGTCCGCCGAGACCCTCGCCGAGGCGCTCAGGGTGGCGACCAGCCCCGGCTGCTCGGCCAAGGGAGCTGCCTGCCGGGCGAGGCGCTCAGGGTGTGACCAGTCGTCGGAGTCCTGGAAGGTGATGAGATCACCGCGAGCCTCGCGCAGGGCCCGGTTGCGGATGCGGTAGGTGCCGCCGTTCTCAGCCATCCGCAGCAGCCTGATGCGCGGGTCGAGGCCGGCCACCTTGTCGAGGACCGGCGCGAACTCGGCGGGCGAGCAGTCGTCGATGACGAGTAGCTCGAGGTTCGTCCATGACTGCGCCAGGATCGAGTGCACCGCGGTGGACAGACTGTGGTCAGGCGCGTGAACCGACATCACCACGCTGATCAACGGACCATCCGTTGCCACGTGCTCGACGGCATCCGACTGCTGCACGCCCGCGGCCAGACGGTCGAACGGCGCGCCGTCGCCGTCGCGCAGGATGACGGGGGATGCCCCCGCCGCGATGATGGGTTCGTTGAAGACATCGAGCCATGCGGCAGCGTCGAAGTCATCACCGAGCACACCGGGGCCGAGGAGCTCGGCCCTGGCCATCCAGCGGATCTCGTCGTCGAAGGCCTCCGAGGCGCCGGCCGGCTCGGCAATGACACGGCGCACGAAGTCGAACTCACCGGCCGCGAGGTTGGTCTGCACCATCAGCCGTCCGAAGACCTTGGACTGCCCCTGCGACCCGTGCTGCTCATGGATGTAGCGGAACAGCCGGGCCGCCGTGGTGTGCCTCGGCTCCCTGAGTTGACGCCCCACCAGCATCGACGCGAGGGCACCCAGCGTGCGCAGCCTGTAGGTGCCCGGCATGCGCGTCCCGGCTGCCATGGCGGACTCGCAGGCCGCCATCAGCTGGCCGAAGTCCTCGCGGCCACCCGAGGCGGACAGAGCCAGCAGATCGGGCCCGTCGACCCCACCGAGACGAAGGATCGTGTCCGCCAACGAGTACGGACCCCGGTCCACGATCGACGCGATGTGCTCGCGAAGGTGGTCGCGTGATGGTGTCACTCGATGCTCCTGGGCTTCCTGGGCTTCCCGTGCTCTACGGGTCGATCCCTCGCGGTCCGTCGGGCTGACGAAGCCTGTCCAAGTCGGACGCAGATCAGCTGGCCCAAGTGGGACGCAGCGGCCACTCGGCGTCACCGTGCGGACCCGGCTTGACGGCCAGGACATGGTGCAGCTCGATCTCGTTGCGCTCGAACGCCAGCCGCGAGCCTGCCATGTAAATGCCCCAGACCTTCGCGCGGCCGATGCTG
>JACMNE010000101.1 GCA_014378715.1 Microbacteriaceae bacterium | reverse complement strand
TTGGGGGTGTTGAAGACGGCGCCCATGAACACGGTGAAGAGCAGCACGTTGCCGACGATGCCGACCGGCCACGCCCACACCCTGCGGCGCATCCCGCCCAGGGCGCTCGCGAGACCGAAGACATTCCCGACGACCTCCCGCCACAGGATCGACTGCGCTCCGATGGTGAACTGGGCGTCGAAGAGCCACTCGACGGGGTTCATGGGCGCGGGCCGCCGCCGAGTCGTTCCATGCTGTGCCCCCGTGTCGGTAGAAGGACGATCTTAATCCTCATCCGGCCATTCTCTCCACCGGTGGGGTTAGGATCGCCGCGTGATCCGTCCTACTGTGTCCACGGTCGGCGAGCTCCGTTCAACGGGGCACGTGCACAAGACCCTGCGAGCCGAAATCCGCGACAACCTCCTCACCGCGCTCCGCGAGGGCCGTGACCCGTGGCCGGGCCTGCACGGCTTCGAGTCCACCGTCATCCCGCAGCTCGAGCGGGCCCTCATCGCCGGACACGACATCGTGCTTCTCGGCGAGCGGGGACAGGGCAAGACCCGCCTGCTGCGCACAATGTGCGGCCTGCTCGACGAGTGGTCGCCGGTGATCGAGGGCTCCGAGCTGGGCGAGCACCCGTTCGAGCCGATCACCACCACCAGCCGTCGGCGCGCCGCCGAGCTGGGCGACGACCTGCCGGTCACCTGGCGGGGCCGGGACGACCGCTACTTCGAGAAGCTCGCCACCCCCGACACGAGTGTCGCGGACCTGATCGGCGACGTCGACCCGATGAAGGTGGCCGAGGGCCGCAGCCTGGGCGATCCCGAGACGATCCACTTCGGCCTCATCCCCCGCAGCCACCGCGGCATCGTCGCGATCAACGAGCTGCCCGACCTCGCCGAGCGTATCCAGGTGGCGATGCCCAACGTCATGGAGGAGCGGGACATCCAGATCCGCGGTTACGTGCTCCGCCTGCCGCTCGACGTGCTCGTGATGGCCAGCGCGAACCCGGAGGACTACACGAACCGGGGCCGGATCATCACCCCGCTCAAGGACCGTTTCGGGGCGGAGATCCGCACCCACTACCCGACCGAGCTGGCCGACGAGATCGCGGTCATCCGCCAGGAGGCCCAGCTGGTCGCCGAGGTGCCCGACCACCTGGTCGAGATCCTCGCCCGGTTCACCCGCGCGCTGCGGGGCTCGAGCGCGGTCGACCAGCGAAGCGGGGTGAGCGCCCGATTCGCGATCGCCGGGGCAGAGACCATCGCCGCCGCCGCGATCCACCGCGCGACCCGTCAGGGCGAGGACGGCGCCGTGGCCCGCCCGGTCGACCTCGAGACCGCCGTCGACGTGCTCGGCGGCAAGATCGAGTTCGAGTCGGGCGAGGAGGGACGGGAGGACGAGATCCTCGACCACCTGTTGCGCACCGCCGTCGCCGAGACCGTGCGGGTGCACTTCCGCGGCCTCGAATTCGACCCCCTCGTGGGCGCCATCGAGACCGGCGTCATGGTCACCACCGGCGAGCAGGTCGCCGCCCGCGACTTCCTCGCCGGGCTCCCCATGCTCGGTGAGTCCGACCTCTACGACGAGATCTGCGCCCGCCTCGACGCCACGAGCGATGGCCAGCGCGCCGGCGCCATCGAACTGGCCCTCGAGGGCCTGTACCTCGCCCGCAAGATCAGCAAGGAGACCGGAGGGGGCGAGACGATCTATGGCTAGGGTCAACCGCCGCCTCACCCGCGCCGCCCATTACGGCAAGTACGCGGGCGGTCCCGATCCGCTCGCACCGCCCGTCGACCTGGCCGAGGCCCTCGACGCGATTGGCGACGACGTCATGGCGGGCGTCTCGCCGGAGCGGGCCATGCGCGAGTTCCTGCGCCGGGGAGGCGAGAACCAGTCCGGCCTCGACGACCTGGCCCAGCGCATCGCCGAGCGTCGGCGCGAGCTCACCAGGCGGCACAACCTCGACGGCACCCTCGAGGAGGTGCGGAAGCTCCTCGAGCACGCCGTCCTCGCCGAACGCGGGCAGCTGGCCCGCGACGTCGACCTCGACGATGGCGATCGGGCGTTGGCCGAGCTGCAACTCGACAACCTGCCGGCCTCCCCGGCCGCGGCCGTCAGCGAGCTCAGCGACTACGACTGGCGCAGCCCCCAGGCCCGCGCGGACTTCGAGAAGATCAAGGACCTGCTCGGCCGGGAGATGCTCGACCAGCGTTTCGCCGGGATGAAGCAGGCGCTCGAGAACGCGACCGACGCCGACCGCGCGGCCATCACCGAGATGCTCGCCGACCTGAACGAGCTCCTCGAGGCGCACTCCCGCGGCGAGGTCGACCAGCAGCGCTTCGACGAGTTCATGGCGAGGCACGGCGACTTCTTCCCGGAGAACCCCGCGAACATCGACGAGCTCCTCGACGCCCTGGCCGAGCGCGCCGCGGCCGCGCAGCGGATGCGCAACTCGATGACCCAGGAGCAGCGCGACGAGCTCGACGGGCTCGCCAGCCAAGCGTTCGGCTCGCCCGACCTGATGGGCGAACTCGCGCGCCTAGACGGAGCCCTGCAGAGCCTGCGCCCCGGCGAGGACTGGGGCGGCTCGGAACGGATGAACGGGCAGGAGGGTCTCGGACTCGGCGACGGCACCGGTGTCTTCCAGGACATCGCCGACCTCGACGAGCTCTCCGAGCAGCTGGCCCAGTCGTACACAGGCTCCCAGCTCGATGACCTCGATCTCGACAAGCTCTCCCGCCAGCTCGGCGACGAGGCCACGGTCGACGCCCGCACGCTGCAGCGGCTCGAGCGCGCGCTGCGTGACAGCGGCACCCTGAAGCGCGGCTCAGACGGCCTCCTCAAGCTCACCCCGAAGGCCATGCGGCAGCTGGGCAAGGCCCTGCTGCGCGACGTCGCCGAGCGGATGTCGGGACGGCAGGGAAACCGCGACCTGCGCCAGGCCGGGGCGGCCGGCGAGCGTTCCGGCGCGACCCGCGAGTGGGCGTTCGGCGACACGGGGCCGTGGGACGTCACCCGCACCATCACGAACGCGCTCAGCCGGGTCGTGGGAACCGGTGAACGCACGGGCGCCAGCGTGCGCATCGAGATCGGCGACGTGGAGGTGCAGGAGACGGAGGCGCGCACCCAGGCGTGCGTCGCCCTGCTCGTCGACACCTCGTTCTCGATGGCGATGGACAACCGCTGGGTGCCGATGAAGCGCACGGCGCTCGCCCTGCACACCCTCATCACCAGCAGGTTCCGCGGCGACGACCTGCAGCTCATCGGG
Source organism: Microbacteriaceae bacterium (assembly GCA_014378715.1). Lineage (GTDB taxonomy): Bacteria > Actinomycetota > Actinomycetes > Actinomycetales > Microbacteriaceae > Marisediminicola. The sequence goes on along the minus strand of JACMNE010000101.1, from coordinate 291 downwards.
TTCGGCCGGGACGCGGCCGTGATGGACATCGAGGAGCTGGTGGGTCTCGACGCCAAATGGGACAAGGGGACCAACCTGCATCACGCCCTCCTGCTGGCCAACCGGCATTTCCGCAAGCACCCGAACGCGCAGCCGGTGCTGCTGATCGTGACCGATGGGGAGCCGACCTCGCACCTCGAGGCGAACGGCGAGGTGTACTTCAACTACCCGCCGGCGCCGCTGACCGTTGCCTACTCGGTGCGCGAGCTGGAGAACTCCGGGCGGTTGGGCGCGCAGACGACGTTCTTCCGC
>JACMNE010000100.1 GCA_014378715.1 Microbacteriaceae bacterium | reverse complement strand
GGCATCCACGTCACGATAGGCCGGTTGGCGGTGCGACGACATGATGCCGCGACGCGCGGAGATGTCTGCCTCGGCGAGGATCTCTAGCAGCCCGTCGCGGGTGGTGGCGAAGGTCGGCTCGACCTCGACCCAGAACGACTGGAAGTTGCTCTTGCCCCAGGGCGGATCGGCGACAGCCCGGAGCCCCCGGATCCCGGCGATCTCCGCGGCATAGGTCGCGGCGATCTCGCGCCGGCGGCGCACGATTTCCTCGAGCCGGCCAAGTTGCACGATGCCGACGGCCGCCTGAAGGTCGGTCATTCGGTAGTTGAATCCGACCTCGAGATACTCCTCGGCGGGGGCGAGAACACTCGCCTGCCGGTCGTTGGCCGAGACGCTCATCGAGTGCTCCCGCAGTTGGCGCGCACGCACCGCCCACTCCGGCCGGGAGGTCGTGAGCATTCCGCCCTCGCCCGTGGTGAGGAGCTTGCGCGGGTGGAACGACCATGCCGCGATCTCCGCCCCGGCCCCGACCGAACGGCCCTTGTAGAGGGAACCGGATCCGCACGCCGCATCCTCGATCACGACGATGCCGAGGGGGTCGCAGAGCGCCCGGATCGAATCGATGTCGACCGGCACTCCGCCCTGGTCGACGATGATCACCGCCGTCGTCTTGTCGGTGAGCGCGACACGGATGGTCTCGGCCGTCACGTTGCCGGTCGTCGCATCGACGTCGGCGAACACCGGTCGGGCGTTCACATAGGTCGGCGCGTTGGCCGTCGCGATGAAGGAGAAGGATGGCACGACCACATCGTCACCGGCGGCCACACCCGCGACGACGAGGGCGAGGTGCAGCGCGGTGGTGCAGTTGGAGGTCGCGACGGCATACTCCGCCTGCATCGCCGACGCGAAGGCCACCTCGAAGGCGGCGACCCGCGGGCCCTGCGCGACCCAGCCGGATGCGATCACCTCGGCGACGGCATCCGCCTCTTCGGTGCCGAGCCAGGGCTTCATGACATTGATGCGGCTCATACCCGCACCTCCGTCCGACCGGCGGCGATCTCTTCGCGCTGGGGGCGCCACCATTCGACGAGTTCGCGGAGCCCCTCTTCGAGACTCACCCGCGTCTCGAAACCGAGGTCGGTGCGGGCCGCCGTCGTGTCCGCGAGCCGTCGGACGACACCGTTGACGGCCCGGTCCGGTCCATGCTCCACCGAAAGGTCGGAGTCCATCGCGCGCAACAGTGCCTGGGCGAGGCCGAGGAGGCTGGTCTCCTCTCCATTCGCGACGTTGTAGACACCGTCGGTCACAGCGCTCTTGGCGGCGAGGATGTTCGCCCGCGCGATGTCGGTCGTGGAGACGAAGTCCATGGTCTGCAGCCCGTCGCCGAAGATCAGCGGCGGTTTGCCGTCAGCGATGCGCTCCATCCACCGCACGAGCACCTCCGTGTAGAGGCCGTGGACGTCCATGCGCGGGCCGTAGACATTGAAATAGCGCAGCGCCACGAAATCGAGATCGTTCATCGCCCGGAAACTGCGCAGCATGCCCTCCCCGAAGGATTTGGCCGCGCCGTAGAGGGTGTCGTTGTTGTGGTGGTGGTGGCGCTCGGTGGTCGGGAACTCCTCGGCCATCCCGTACACCGACGCGCTGGGTGCCGAGACGACCTTGTCGACGCCGTGTTCGACCGCAGCCTCGAAGATGTTGAATGAGCCGTCCACGAGCACCTCGAGGGCGAGTCGCGGCTCCTCGGCGCACTGGGTGATGCGGATGGCGGCCTGGTGGAAGACGAGGTCCTTGCCGCGGGTCACGTCATGCACGAGATCGCGGTCCCGGATGTCGCCGTCGACCACGGTCACCCGCCCGGAGGCCATCGCGGACTCGAGGTTGAACATGCGACCGCGCACGAAGTTGTCGAGCACATCGATCTGGGAGACGCCCTCGTCGAGCAGCTGGTCGACGATCGTCGAACCGATCGTGCCCGCCCCTCCGGTCACGAGAACCGTGGCACCAGTGAGTTCCGTCATCGAACAACCTCCGCTCGGGTAGCGGCGCCTTCGACGCTCGCTGCGTTTCCTGAATCTTCGAGACTGCGAGTCGCGGCCTCCAGTACTGAGAGCACGCGCAGGCCGGCTCGCCCGTCGGTGCGCGGCGCGCGGCCATCGGTGATGCTCGCCGCGAATTCGGCGGCCATCGCCCCGAGGGCCTCATGCTCGGGAAGGGCCGGCGACCAGGTGTCCCCGAGCCGATACGAGATGGTGGACGAGCGGCGGTCGACGGTGTCGACCGATTGCTGGGCGAGGTCCACGCCGCGGTCGTAGACGCTCAGTCGCTGTTGCGGATTGAGGTCGTCCCAGACGAGTGTGCGTTCGGTGCCACCGATGACCATCCGTCGGATCTTGGTGGGACTCAGCCAGTTGACATGCACGTGAGCGATCGCGCCCTTGTCGAGCGGGATGGTGAGGTACCCCACGCAGGCTCGGCCCGCACCGAGCGGATCCGCGCCGTGGGCCGATACCGACTTCGGGCGCAGGCCGTCGGGGAGCACGAAGTCGATGATCGACAGGTCGTGCGGAGCGAGGTCCCAGAGCACGTCGACATCCGGCTGGATGAGTCCGAGGTTGATCCTCACCGAATCGATGAAGAGGATGTCGCCGAGCTGGCCGTCGGCGATCAGTTCGCGAATCTTCAGAACCGCGGGGGTGTAGCAGTAGGTGTGGTCGGCCATGAGTACCAGCCCACGCGCGGCCGCTTCTTCGACCATTTCGAGGCCCCGCGCGCGCGTGTCGGCAAGGGGCTTCTCGACCAGGACGTGCTTTCCGGCGCGCAGCCCGGCGAGCACGATCGGGTGGTGCGTTCGGGCGGGAGTCGCGATTGCGATCGCGTCAAGGTCGGCGCGAGCCAGGAGCTCGGCGAGGTCGGTGTAGACCTCCACGCGGCCGACCCGGGCAGCGAGCCCCTCCGCCCGCTCGCGGTCGAGGTCGCAGATCGCCACCAACTCCCAGTCGGCGCTGGTGCTGAAATTGCGGGCGAGATTCGGTCCCCAGTAGCCGGCACCGACCACTGCGATTCGTAATTTTTCAGCCATAGCTTCCCCCTATGTAGTCCATATCGGTCCGTTCATCCCCTGCAGCCCTATAAGGCGGGTCAGGGGGACGGACTGAAGCTCACGTCTACCCAATAATTATGGGCTGCATTGTTGATCGGCGCACTTGTTCCATAGACATAGGCACTGCCGAGGGCGGTGAGGGACCCGTTGGTCACCGGGGTGCTCAACCCGTTGATATCGACGGCATAGTGCCCAGTGGGCAGGTAATACGACGCGCGGTATTCAGTTCCCGCAGTTATCGCCAGTGGCGTGGCGAGCGGCACGGTCTGCCATCCGCTTGCGGTCTCGGCCGTCGCTGTGGCCGTGGCGAGTTGCACGCCGCCGACCGACCAGATGTAGACCGTGTGGGTGCCGGTATTACCCGCGCCCTTGTAGAACTGCACGCTGGAGATCGTGCCGGCGACCGCAGAGCTGAACCGTACGCCGACCTGCACCGGACCCGGATCTGCCCAGGTGGTGTTGGCCGGAATACTCGTGGAGGGGAAGATCGTCGCTCCGGTCGGAGTCGGCGCGGGTGTCGGCGTCGGTGTCGGCGTCGGTGTCGGCGTCGGTGTCGGTGTCGGTGTCGGTGTGGGCGTCGGCGTCGGTGTCGGTGTTGGTGTCGGTGTCGTCGTCGCGTAGACCACATCGACGAAGTAGTTGCTCGCGCCCCAGGTGTTGGTCGGGAAGCCGCCCGCCGCTCCGTACAGGTACAGGCCGTTGTTGGCCGCGCCGGCCGTCAGAACGCCCATCGTCTTTGCCGTCGCGAAGTAGTTCGCGGTGTAGGCGTAGTGGCCCTGCGGAGCCAGGTACGACACGACGTACTTCTGGCCGCTGGTGAGCGGGACCGGCGCTGACAGGTTACCTGTCTGCCACCCGGTGGCCGTCTCACCGGTGAAGGTGACCGTCGCGAGCTTCACGCCGGCGGCGGTCCACAGGTGCCCGACGTGAGTGCCGAGGTTTCCGGTGCCCTTGAAGAACTTGATCGCGGTGACGGACCCGTCGCTTGATGGGGTGAACGACACTCCGAGTTCGACGGGCGAGGAGTCACCGGTCGCGGCGAGAACCGTCGGCGTGTCGGCCGAGAAGAGCGAGGTGTAGGTCGTCGTGGAGGTTCCGCTGGTATCCGCCGTCCGGAACGACCAGGTCTGGGTGCCCAGCTGGTTGCCCCCGCTGGTCGCGACTCCGGAAAGCACAGCCGTCACGGATGCGTTGTTCGGAAGGGTGGTTGCGGGCGTGAAGGTGATCGTCTTGGCATCCGTCGTCAGGGTGGTGGTGCCGCTGATGGCCGTTGAGCCACTGGTGGCTGTGAGGGAGTATCCCGCGACGATCGGGGCCGAGAGCACCACGGTGATCACTGTGCCCCGGTCGACAGCGACGGCCCCGGATGCCGGGGTCTGGCTGACCACGGCGATCGGAGCCGCCGTGGGGGTGAAGTTCACATCGACGAGGTAGTTCGTCGTCGAGGTGTTCGACGGGTATGTGCCCGTGTAGGAATATGACCCGGAAGATGCTGCGACCGTGAGTGGTCCCTTGGTGAAACCTGAGGTGAAGCCGCCGGGGGTCAGCGAGTAGTTGCCGCTGGTAGTGCTGTATGCGGCCGTATACTGGGCGCCAGCGTCCACGGTGACCGGTGTCGCGAAGGTCACGGTCTGCCATCCGGAGGTCGACTCGTTCGTGAAGGTGGCCGTCGCCAGCTGCGTGCCGGCGGCGCTGAAGAGCGATCCGGTATGCGGTCCGGTATTTCCGGACCCTTTGTAGAACTCGATGCCCGTGATCTGGCCGGCGGCGGTCGGAATGAACTTCACTCCGAGGCTGAGGGAATTGTTCGCGTCTCCGGCCTGAAGCACCGTCGGCACCGTCGAGTCATCGAACAGTCCGCACGGGCAGACTCCATCCGCGGCGGCGGGCTTCGCCGTCGTGAAGCTCCAGGTGCCTCCGCTCGACAGTGGGTTGCCGAGGGTCTCCGTCGCGGTGAGCGTGACCGAGTACTTGACGAACCCATTGAGGGGCGAGGTAGGCGTGAACGTCGCGTTCTGGGTCGTCGCGTTGTAGGCGGTGGCGCCAGCGACCTTCACATTGATCGGATCGACCACCGAGAAGGCTACCGAGTCCGCCGTGACCGCCTTCGACAGGTGGGCGCTGATGACGCTGTTGGCGGGGACGCTGGACGATCCGGGGAGCGGCCACTGGCTGGACGCCGTGAGCGGGGAGTTGTCTACCGTGGTGAACACCGCATCGACGAAGTAGTTGGAGCCATACCAGCTGTCGGAGGGGAGACCAGTACCGGTCGGGAAACTTCCCACGATTCCGTAGAGGCCAGCCGGCGCGGCACCGAACCCACCAGCGATCGTGAGCGGACCAGTGCTGTCCCCGCGGTATCCCCAGTAGTGGGGCGTCGCGGAATAATGCCCCATGGGGGCCGAATACGAGACCACGTAGTTGGTGCCAGGGGTCACCGCGACAGAGGATGAGAAGCTGGCGGTCTGCCACCCTGTCGCGCTCTCACTTGCGAAGGTCACGGTGGCCAGGCGCACACCACTCGACGACCACAACGACCCAGTGTGGGTGCCCGTATTCGCCGCGCTCTTGAAGAATCGCACCCCAGAGATGAATCCGTTGATGTTTGGGGTGAAGCGCAGCCCAAGCTCGTTGGCGCTGGCGTCGCCGCCGTCGGGGGTGGCCGGCACCATGTTCCCGAAGGCCGAGTACGGCCCGCCCACGGTGACCGTGACAGTGGAGGGAACGGACGGGTAGTTGGCGCTGTCGTCGATGGCATGTACCTGGATCGTGCGCGAACCCGTCCCGGCCTGAACGTAGGTGTAGCTCCAGGCGGTGGTGCCGGTCGCGACGTGCCAGCTCGCACCGGAGTCGGTGGACACCTCGACACCGGCGACCACCCCTCCGACATCCGAGGCCGTGCCGGTGACGGTGACGGTCGCGCCATTGGCGATCGCTGCACCGGCGACAGGGGAGGTGATGGCTGCGGTCGGGGCCGTGTTGTCGCCGCTCGCGGTCGCCGCCACGAGGGTCGAGTCCAGCGTCGTCGGCTGCGCGCCCATGTCGGCGAGGAGGTTGACCTCTGCCTGCTTCATTCGAGGGTCGGCGGGGGCGCCGGCACCGTCATGCTGTTGGTCGAGTCCCCAGGTCCACTGGATCGATCCGGCCGAGAAGACAAGCGCGCCGCTGGGAGCGCGATACAGCGTCACATGGTGAGTGGTGGTGCCCGCCAGAACGTTGGTGCCGTAGTCCTGCAGGTATTGCTGGGTCGGCCCCGTTGTGGTGGATAGGCGGATGAGTCCGACGGGACGGAAGCCGTTGTCGACATCCTCATTCGACTCGTAGCCGATCGTGTGGCTGGCGAGCGCCTGGGCGGATCCCGCGGCGAGAGAGGTGAGCGAGGTATTGCGCCACAATCGCGTCTTGCCCTCGGTCGCACTCACCGTCACCGGCAGGTCGCTGAAGTTGGCCATGTATTCGGTGCCGGTGAGGGCATTCTCCGGAAGCCCGGCTCCGTTGGCCTGCGAGGCGAACCGGGGGTCGCGCCAGGTGCCGGTCCACACCGGCGAGCTGGTGTCAAGCTTCTTCTGGGCCCACGTCTCCTTGTACGAGACAAGAGTGCGGTAGGCCGTGCTCGTGCCGTTCGTCGACGAGTTCTCGTAGCGCGTGTGCCAGTAGGCCTCGTTGCCGGAAAGGAACTGCATGTTGACGCCGGCATTGCGTGCGGCCTCGACATTGGCCCGCTGGCCGGTCGACCAGTACTCGTCGTGACCCACAGAGAGGAACACGCTGTGGTTGGTGAGGTTGGAACCGAAGCGGTCGGTGTCCACGCCGCTGAAGTAACTGACGTCGTAACCGTTCTTCTCGAGGAACCTCACCATCGGGTACTCATTGGCGAAGTAGAAGTCGCGACCCGAATTCTGGGCGCGGGTGGTGACCGGGCGGTTGTAGCTGATCTTGTAGGCACGGCCGTTCGCCGCGCCCTGGTAGAAGTGGGAGCCACCGTAGGTGTTGTAGGCCTGCCACGAGGGGTCCGAGGTCTGGAAGAGCACTGCCGAGTGGCTCGCGAGGTCGCGCACGACGAAAGTGATCT
>JACMNE010000099.1 GCA_014378715.1 Microbacteriaceae bacterium | reverse complement strand
GTCGGGCCTGCAGGAGGACGCCCGCGGCTACCTCGCGGCCGAGCGCATCACCGGCAGCTTCGCCGACGGACGCAGCGGAGCGTTCACAGTGCACCACGGTGGCACGCAGAACGGGGACGGGGCGTCGGGGTTCGGCCACATCCTGCCCGGGACCGGAACTGGCGACTTCACCGGCTTCAGCGGGGACGCGATCATCTCGCACGACGACGGCGGGGCGTTCTTCACGTTCACGCTGACCGAGCGCGGCTGACACAACGCGCCTGACACAACGCCCCTGACACAACGCCCGTGACGGGGCGCTGCCGAGCGAGCGAGCGCCGACCAGACGCGCCTGACGGACCAGGGCCGACCTCAGGCGCCTGACGGACCAGGGCCGCCCGGACGCGCCTGATCCCGTGCCCGCGACCTAAGCGCGGAACGCCGACACGAACACCGCGGGCATCTTTGCCCACGACGGTCTGGCCGCGAACGCCGTGAGCAGCCGGCCCGTCTTCGCTGCGCTGCGGGCGCTCACGAACCACGGCGGAGTGGGCGACAGCGCGAACTCGCCGTGGGCGACCGACCGCGGAAACGGCCGGAACGGCCCCCGCACGATCGTGCGCTCTGGGCCGTCGAGCAGCAGCGCGTTGTGCACCACCCCGATGCCGCTCTGCACGTCGCCCAGGGTGTGCCCGGGGAACGCCCCCCACGGCGCGGCAGCGGTGAGGAACCCGAGGCCGGTCCACGCGTTCACGGCGATCGTGCCGTAGCGGAGCTTCGCCAGCGTCGAGGCGAACCCCGCACCGAGAGAGCGGATACTGCGGGGCGAGCCGATCACGTTCGCCCCCAGCGTCCCGAGGAAGTCGGCGTTCGAGGTGGCGACCGCCGCGTCGAAGAACGCCTGGCCGGTGCCGGGCAGCTCGATGACCCCAAGCACCGGTGAGAAGTACTCGGTGCTCTGCATCGGCGACGCATCATCCGCTGCCCGGAGGTCGACGAGGAGGCGGCCGCCGCGGATGCGCTCGGCGCCGGGGTAGCTGGCGAGCGCCTGGGCCACACGGGTGTCGCTGCCCGGGTACCAGGGCGGCCGGGCAGGGGCCTCGGCGAGCGCCGTGCGGAGCGCGCCGATGAAGGCGTTCTTCTGCGGCCAATCAGAGCTGAGCACCACGACCTGGCCGGCGATGCAGTTGTAGCCGCCGTTCTGCAACCGCATGGTGGCGACGTGGGCCGCCTGGAAGGAGAGGTCACGGTCGGTCCAGGTGCCCGGCAGCACGATGATCGGGGCGACACCGCCGAGCTCGCTCGTGATCGGCTTGGTGAGCAGCGGGGTGCCTGCGGCCTTGCGGGCGACGCCCTCCGCGCCGGGGCCGAAGACGACCACGTCGTGGGTCGCGGCGCTGCCGGTGATGTGCACGTGGCGGATTCCGGGGTGGTGGGCGAGGTAGCCGCCCTCCTCGGCGCCGCCGGTGACGACGCGGAGCGCGCCGGCCGCGATGAGCGGGGCGAGCGCGGACTCGTAGACGGGCAGCATCCGCTTCATGACGGGATTGAGCTTGAGAACCGAGACCCGGTTGTGGGCGATGAGCTCGTAGAGCACGTCGAGGGGCGGGATCGAGGTGATGTTGCCGGCACCCAGCACGAGGCCGACGCCACCCGTGACGCCGGTGCGGAGCGCCCCGAGGCCGGCGCGGGCGGTGACCTGCTCCGCGGTGACACCCGGCGGCATCCAGGTCTCGGCCGTGAAGCCGTGCAGCAGCACCGATTCGTAGACGGTGCCCGGCAGGACCGGCACCGTGACGCGGTTGCCGGGCGCGCGCCCGAAACGGCGACCGGCGACGGGCGATTCGCCGCGCGCGATCGCGTCGAGGCTGCGCCCGAGGGTGGCGAGCGCGTTCAGCAACGCGTACGGGCCCGACAGCCACTCCTCGCCGATCAGCCGCGACGACGGGGTCAGCCCCTTGATCTTCGAGGCCGTCACCACCCAGTTCTTCGCTTCCCTGTCAACGGATGTCGCGACCGCCGCCAGCAGGCGCACGCGCGCGTCGATCGGGGTGGCCGCCCAGCGCTCGGCGCCGGTGGCCAGTTCGGCGATGACCGCGTCCAGATGGGGGGCGAACGCGCCCGCGCCATTCAGCTCCGCGCCACTCAGCTCCGCAGTACTCACGCGCCACCTCCGATGACCAGGACCCCGACCACGGCGAGCGCCGCGACGTTGAGGATGACGCTAATCCAGAAGGCCACCTGAAAGCTGAGTTTTCGGGTCTTGTGCCGCAGGATCTGCTGGGCCAGCACGGCGCCAGGCCAGCCGCCGAGCAGCCCGACCGCGAGCAGGGTGACCTCCCGGGTGCGCCAGCGGCCGCCGGTCGCGGCGGACTTGTCCACCGCGTAGACGACGAACGCCGCCAGGCCCAGCACCGCATAGGTGGCGGGCACCCAGACGAGGCGGGGCAGCTCCGGGTTCACGAGCAGCACCAGGGCCAGGAGCGCGGCGAAGACGAGGACAGCGACGTAGGGCACGGCGCTGCGGCGGCCGGACAGCTTGCGTCGGGAGGCGGGGGCACGCGACATCCGCCCGGAATTGATCACCGCGGTGGCGCGCCGTTTGCCCTGCGGGGTGCGTTCGACCTCGAAGGAGAGCACCTCGCCTATGCGCGGGCGCGGGGTGCCTCGCGGCAGGGCGGAGACGTGCACGAACACGTCGCGACCACCGAGGATCGGGGCGACGAACCCGAACCCGCGCTGGTCGTTCCACGACACGACAGCCCCCTCGACCCGCACACCTGCATCCATGAGCCGATGTTAACCCGCGCCACCGACAGTGGCGACGGCAGGACTGGCGACTGCGAGACTGGACGCATAGACGCCTTCCTCGCCCTCCTCGCCCGCACGGCCCCGCTCGACGTGTCGACCGGGGTACTGCTCGCGATCGCCGGCATCGCGCTGGCGCTCAGCATCCCCCGCGCCACCTGGCAGTACTTCGGACTGTTCACCACCCTCGTGCACGAGCTCGGGCATGCCGTCGCCGGCATCCTCACCGGACGCACGGTGCACGGCATCCGCATCCGCCGCAACCACTCGGGCGAGGCGCTGAGCAGCGGGCGTGGCACCCTGGGCCCCGTGATCAGCGGGGTGTTCGGCTACCCGGCGCCCGCGATCGTCGGCGCCGCGCAGCTGTGGAGCGTCGTCAACGGCTTCACTGCGGTTGCGCTGTTCGCCGGCGGGGTCACGCTCGTGCTCACGCTCCTGGTGATCCGCAACCTCTTCGGCGTGCTCGTGGTGCTCGCCTCCGCCGCCGCGAGTGCGGCGCTCTGGTTCTTCGCGACCCCGCAGCTGCAGGGCTACGCACTCCTGGCGCTCGGTACCGCGCTGCTGATCGGCTCCGTCCGCGGCCTGATCACAGTCGTCGCGGTGCACGTGCGGCACCGCGAGCGCCTGTCCACCTCCGACGCGTATCTGCTCGCCCGCCGCACGGGCATCCCGTCGCCGTTCTGGCTGCTGCTCTTCGCCGCGATCATCAGCGGATGTGTGGTGGTGGCCGCGCAGGCGTTCCTGTCACGGTGAGCGGGCCGCGCATCGAGCACGGCCCGCACGGCACACCTCAGCGCGTGATGACCCCGCTCATCGTGGGGATCGTGTCGGTCACCGCGGGGATCGAGGGCAGCATCAGAGAGCCGTCCTCGCGGCGATAGCGGGCGTTCTCCTTCTGCGCCGGGCTGCCGGGGCGCACCGGGCCCTGGCCGTCGAGCGGCACGTCGATGTCGTTACCGAGGCTGACCTCGTAGCGCTCCCCGCGCACCCAGAACCGCACCGGGTTCTCGCCCTCGACCACGGTGACGAGCATCGACTCGCTCGTGAGGGTGACGAGCATGCGGGTGCCGTGCCAGAGCAGGCGGTAGACGAGCCGCGGCCAGCTCGCGGGCAGGCGCGGGTCGAAGGTGAGCACGCCCTCGTGGTCGCGCATCCCGCCGAATCCGGAGACGAGGCCGCTCCAGACGCCGCCGGCGGAGGCGACGTGCACACCGTCCGGGGTGTTCTTGTGCAGGTTGGCGAGGTCGACGAACAGGGTGTGGGTGAAGTACTGCAGCGCCAGATCCTGGTAGCCGATCTCGGCCGCGATGATCGACTGCACCACGTTCGACAGCGTCGAGTCGCTCGTGGTCAGCGGGTCGTAGTAGTCGAAGTCGGCGAGCTTCTCCCCGAGCGTGAAGTGATTGCCCTGCAGGAAGAGGGCGAGCACAACATCCGCTTGCTTGAGCACCTGGAAGCGGTAGATGACCAGCGGGTGGAAGTGGAGCATGAGCGGCTTCTGCTCGGGCGGGGTGTTGGCGAGGTCCCACACCTCGCGGTCGAGGAAGTGCGAGTCCTGCGGGTGGATCTGCAGCGCCTCGGAGAAGGGGATGACCATCGCCTCGGCGGCGGCCCCCCACTCGATGAGCTCGTCCTCGGTGAGGTCGAGCCGCTTGATCATCCGCGCGTGGGCGTCGGGGCGGGAGACGGCGAGGTCGCGCACCGAGGTGACCGCGTAGGCGAGGTTGAACCGGGCCATGACGTTGGTGAAGAGGTTGTTGTTGACGACGGTGGTGTACTCGTCCGGGCCGGTCACCCCGTGGATCTCGAAGCTGGGCTCGCCGTTGCCGCGCCAGAAGCCGAGGGTGACCCACATGCGCGCGGTCTCGACGATGATGTCGATCGCGCCGTCGGCGAGGAAGCCGACGTCACCGGTGGCGTAGATGAACTTGGCGAGCGCATAGGTCACGTCGGCGTTGATGTGGTACTGGGCGGTGCCCGCCGCGTAATAGGCGGACGCCTCCTCGCCGTTGATGGTGCGCCAGGGGAAGAGGGCGCCGGCCTCATTGAGCTTGCGGGCGCGGGCCCGGGCGAGCGGCAGCATGTCCTGCCGCACCCGCAGGGCGTTCCTGGCCCAGAGCGGGCTCGTGTAGGCGAGGAAGGGGACGAGGTAGATCTCGGTGTCCCAGAAGTAGTGGCCGCTGTAGCCGCTGCCCGTCACGCCCTTAGCGGGGATGCCGAGGCCCTCCGCTCGGGCGGAGGCCTGCGCGAGCTGGAAGATGTTCCATCGGATGGCCTGCTGCACGCCGTCGAGGCCGGGCACCTCGACGTCGGAGCGGTCCCAGTAGGCGTCGAGCCACTCGCGCTGCTTCATGTACTGCAGGGCGACGCCGTCGGCGGCGACGCGGTCGAGGGTGCGGCGGCAGCGGTCGACGAGCTCGCGGGTGGGGGTGTTGCGGGGGCTGTGGTAGCTCACGACCTTGGTGATGCGCACGGGCACTCCCTGGCGGGCGGTGATCGAGTAGACGTTCTTGGCAATGTCGGCGTCGATGTAGTGCTGTGAGGTGACGTGGTTGGCAGTGTCGACGATGTGGTCGGCCATGACCGCCACCCGCATGCCGGAGTTGGCGATGCGGTAGCTGAGCACGCTGCGGTCGCCGTCCTGCCAGAATTCTCCGGGCCGGAACACCCGGTCGGCGATGCGCTCGGCCTTGCGGGGGTCGAGCGTGGCCTCCGGGCCCGCCGATCCCGCGTACTCGTCCTCACCGTCCTGTCGATTGAGCACCTGGCAGGAGATGGTGAGGGGGGCGTCCGCGTCGAGCATTGTGACGTCCATCGTCATGATGGCGAGGTGCCGCTCCGGGAACGACACCATGCGGCTCGACTCGACCCGCACGCGTTTGCCCGCCGGGGTCAGCCAGAGCACACTGCGGGACAGCACACCGGTCTGGAAGTCGAGGGTGCGCTCGTAGTCGAGCAGGTCGGCCTCGTCGAGGGCGAGCGGCTCGTCGTCGACGTAGATGCGCATGATCTTGCTGTCCGGCGCGTTGACGATCGTCTGGCCCACCTCGGCGAAGCCGTAGGCCTGCTCCGCGTGCCGGATCTTGAACGTCTCGTGCAGCCCGTTGATGTAGGTGCCGTGCTGGTGGGCCCGCCTGCCCTCCGCGTTGTTGCCGCGCAGGCCGAGATAGCCGTTGCCGACGGCGAAGAGCGTCTCGGTGAGGCCGGCGTCGTCCGGCGAGTACTGCACCTCGGTGAGGCGCCACGGGTCGATCGGGTAGCGGTCGGCGTCAAGCATCGAGGTCGGCTCCTTGGGTATCGGTCTGGGTCAGAAAATCTGCAAGGTCGGTCACGACGACATCCGCTCCGGCATCGAGGAGCGCCTGCTCCCCCACCCCACGGTCGACGCCCACCACGAGCGCGAAGTCACCGGCGTGCGCGGCGGCGACGCCCGAGATGGCGTCCTCGAAGACGGCGACCCGCGACGGGTCCACCTGCATGAGGGCGGCGGCGTGCAGGAACATGTCAGGCGCGGGCTTGCTGGCGAGTCCCGCCGCCGTGGCGACCAGGCCGTCGACGATCACCGGGAACGGCTCGAGCAGGTGCGCGGCGGTGAGCACCCAGACGGCATTCTTGGAGCTCGAGACGATGCCCATCGGCATGCCGGCCGCGGCGAGCTGCTCGACGAGCGCGAGCGATCCCGGATAGGGGGCGATTCCCTCGCTCTCGAGCGCGCGGGCGAACACGTCATTCTTGCGGTTGCCGACCCCGAAGACGGTGTCGGAGGTGCCGGGGTCGTCGACGTGGCCCAGGGGAAGGCGGATGTCGCGCGACTCCAGCATCGCCGCCACCCCGTCGACCCGCTGCTTGCCGTCGAGGTGGGTGTAGTAGTCGTCATCCGTGTAGGGCTCGGCGACGCCCTTCTCGGCGAACACCGCGGTGAACATGGTGCGCCAGGCGTGCATGTGGATCTCGGCGGTGGGCGTGAGCACCCCATCGAGGTCGAAGAGCACCGCCGCGAACGCATCGAGGCCCGGCAACGGGCGAGCGGATGGGGGCACAGATTCTCCTGGCGAACGGCGGCGAGCGGGATCGTCTGTGACTCTACTCGTCGGGGGGTGACCGCTTATTTCGGGCGGGTTAATATGCGTTCGGATAGTCCCGCCCTAGAAAAGTGACAGTCGCTCTGGTTTACTGAGGGAAACGCAGGGGGTGCGATGACCGAACACGCCGAATACCCGCGTGCGGCGCGTGCCACCTCGGGCAAGGCCGTCATCGCGCTGGCCCTGGCCATCGCCTCCCTCCTCGTCGCGACCATGCCCCTCCTCTCGATCTCCGCGGCCGTCGCCGGGGTCGTCATCGCACTGCTCGCCCGTGGCGATCTGAAGGAACGGCTCGAGCTCGACCGAGGCTTCGGCCAGCCGAGCCCGTCCAGCCAGCCTGAGCTGGCCGGATTCGGCCTGTCGCTGGCCGCCTTCATCGTCGCCGGCGCCGTGCTGGCATGGGCCGCACTGATGTACGTGCTGCCCATGGTGCTGTCCACCCTGATCCTCCTCTAGGACCCCATGCCCCTGAGCACGAAGAGCTTCGCCCTCGGCACCGTCATCGGAGGTGTGGGCGTCGCGGCCGTGGTAGCCATCGCGCCCCTCCTTCCCTTTGCGTGCTCCGCCGTCGGGTATGTCGACGTCAGTCCGATCGCGCTCGTCCTGCCAGCGGGAACACCCGCCACGGTGGAGGTCGCCGCCTGCTTCAGTCCCGGCTGCACCCCCGTTCCTGTGACAGCGGATGCCGCCGGGACCTTCCTGGTCCCGCAGGACGCGCCCTATCTCGACTTCACCACAGCGGATGTCGGCAGGGCGGGTGTCTATGTCTATGCGACCGTGGGAGGTGTCGTCGCGGTCGACAGCCGCTTCCTCATCCCGACCGCCTCGGACTCGCCGACGCCGTCGCGCTGCGCGGGCCCGTTCCACTATCTGCCGGTGCAATTGGCCTGAGGCCTGGTCGCCGGGGATCGGGGTGCTTCCGAATCCCGGGGTGCAGCTGTCCTTCCGGGGGGCGACCGAATGAGGTCGCGGACGTTGAATTCGCAGCAAGTCGCGGCGCTCGACAGAGGCACTTGCTCGGGACACACGGCTGCCGCTGGGGAGGTGCCCGGCCCTCCCGTCCGGCGCATGAACGGCCCCGGTGTCGCGCGTCGGTGCCGCGCGCCGGCCACCGCTTGGCACCTGAGGCCTGTCCCTGCCCTTGCCCCTGCCGCCTGCCGCGATGCAGGTTTGACCGCTCTGCCGGTGGTCATGCGCTGAGTCGGTAATGGGTGCGGGTGGTGGAGGGGGCGATGGGTGTCGGGATCCGTCCGCCGCGGCGTGGGGTCCTCTTGGAGTCGATGTTGGCCGGCGGGATGAACCAGGGCACGTTGTCGATGACGCGGATGTCCCCTCCCTGCCGGTGGACCATGTGGTGGTCGTGCGTGCAGAGCAGGATCCCGTTGGCCAGATCGGTGGGGCCGTCATCCCGCGCCCACCAGTCGATGTGGTGGGCCTCGGTGTGGGCGGGCGGCTGGGGGCAGTTCGTGACCGCGCACCCGCCATCGCGTTCGGCGAGGGCGAGTTTCTGGGCTGTGGTGAACAGGCGTTTCCCGACGCCCTGGTCCAGGACGGCACTGTCTCCGCCGAGGACCTGCGGGATGATGTGCGCATCGGCGGCGAGGATCCTCGCGGTGCGGGCAGAGATCGGCTGC
>JACMNE010000021.1 GCA_014378715.1 Microbacteriaceae bacterium | reverse complement strand
GCCGGCCATCGCTCTCGTCGGCCTTATCATCTGGCTGCTCGGTCTGTGGCCGGTGATCCTCGGAAACGGCCTCATGGGGGAGGGGGGCGCGACCGCCGCGCTGGTCTGCGCGCTCGTTTTCGGACTTGTTCTGCCCCTGACGGTCGGACAGCGCATCCTGGTGGGCCTCGGGAAGACGAGTACCCAGATCGCGACCCAGGCGGTCATCGCCCCGTTCATCCTGCTCTCGGTTCTCGCCTTCATCGCCCTGGGCCTTCCGGCCGGCAGTTTCGTGGCCGTGCTCTCCTACCTCGGCACCGGGTTGGTCTCGCTGCTGTGCATCATCCTCGCTGCCAGGGCGATCCGACCCCAGGTCGGGCGCGCCATCCGGGACATCCCCCGACTCACCACCGTGAAGAATGTACCGATCCTGGCGACCGCCGGCCCCATGCTCGTTCAGATGCTCATCCTCCCGATCGCGACCCAGACCGACCGCCTGCTCCTGAGCCACCTGACCGTCGGTGACGAGCTGGCCCAGTACAACCTCGGATCGCAGCTGTTCGGAATCGTGGTCCAGACCATCGCGGCGGCCGGTCTCGCCCTCTGGCCGATCTACGCGAAGGCCCGGTCCACCTCCCAGGTACGCTCACCGATCAAACCAGCAGGGGTGTTCCTTCTCGCCGGCCTCGGTCTCGGAGGCATCATGGCGTTCGCCGCGCCGTACATCGTCCACTTCCTCTCGGATGGCAAGGTGGTCCTCGATGGTTGGGTCATCGTGGGCTTCGTCGCGTTCGTGAGTGTGCAGGCGCTCAAGTACCCGCTCGGAATGTACATGACGGATGCGCGGGGCCTCAGGTTCCAGGTGCTGCCGATCATCATCCTGCTGCCGATCAACCTCGGACTGTCCTGGTACCTGATCGGGGTCATCGGCGCGGGGGGACCGGTGCTGGCCTCCGCGATCTCCGCGTTCCTCTGCCAGGCACTCCCCTACTTCTGGTACGTGCAACGCGACCTCCGGGTGAGGCGTGCCGCAGCAGGGGAGCCTCCGCCGGTCTAAACCGTGACCGGACGGACCGATGTCGGCTCGACGGGGGCGAACAGCCAGTCATCCGCAGCCAGGCGCCCGTCCCGCACTGGCAGCGAGCCGAGCACATCACTGCGGTCGGGCCCATTCCGCAGCTGCGTCAGGATCGCCGTCGCGAGTTCGGCGGCCGAGCCGCGCGGCGCGATCACCGAATGGCCGTGTGTGGCGAGCCAGCTGGCGAGCCCCGTCTCGGTGGTCGTCACGATGGAGCAGCCGTGGGCGAGGCCCTCGAGGATCGGCCGGCCGACCTGCTCCTGCCAGGTCGGCTGGGGCTGGGACGGCAGGACGAGTACCTGAGACGCCCTCAGACGCTCGTGGATGCGGGTGCGGGCCGGATCGACCTCCAGGTCCACCGTGGTGTCTCTGGCGGCCCAGGCTCGCGCTGAGGGCTCCAGCGGACCCTTCCCGAGCAGATGCAGCCGCGCATCGGGGCGCTGCTCGACGACGAGCGGCCAGGCGGCCTCGAGCAGGTCGAATCCCTTGCGCGCGGAGAACGCGCCGACGAAGATCACCCGGTTCGCATCGCGGTCCGGACCGGCGCAGGAGCACGCCGAGGGCAGGGTGGGGATCACGATCTGGGCGGCGGGCTGCCCGAACCGGCCGAGCACCCGGTGGTAGAGCTTGTGCGACGCCTCGGTGCCGAACACCATCCGGTCGACTCGACGCCAGACATATCGGGTGAGGGCGGCGTCGACCGCCGCGCTCGCCCTGGCCCGCAGCCCGTGCCGGGGCGGCGAGAACGGGTCGAAGTTCTCGATGCCGTAGGTGACGATCACGGCGCGCCGCCCGCCGAGCGCGGCGCGCAGTCGCAGGGCGGCCACGGCGAGGGCGGCCCCGCGGATGCCGTAGCGCATCAGGGGCTCATTGACCTCGAACTCGACAACCGCCGAACTCGCGAGAAGCACGGCGGCACGAACGGGCCCTGCGCGGAGAAGGTCGAGTCCGGCGGCGGCCGATTCGTCGAAGTCGTACCTCGTCGCCCGGTAGATGACCGTCGCCGGGGCCAGCTCGCGCACCTGCTCGAGATGAGCCGTGCGGATCGTCTGGTACAGGCGCGCGCGGGACGACAGAGATGGGTGCCGAGCGGAAGGGGAGGCGGAGGGGCCGGACATCCGATTACCATACTGAATGTTCGGGCGAACCCACCCGAGACGTAAGCTTCGTGACCCGCGCCGCTCCCCGGCGCTCGACCGGGACGGCGGCGCCAGAGTGACCAGTATTCGACCGAGGTACCGCCCGGCGGCACGCTCCGGCACGCCGCCGAACGCCTTCGTCGGAGCGGTCGCCCCCACCCGCGTCACCGTGGGGATCGCCGCGGTCGCGCTGCTCCTCATCGGCGCCCGCATCGTGCTGCCGCAGGGCCTCACCGTCGGCACCATCGTCGCCATCGCCCTCCTCCCCAGCTGGTGGCCCGCGCTCGCCTCATTCAGGGGAGCGCGGGTGTTCGTCGCGATCGGCACCCTCGCCGTAATCTCCGGCCTGTGGCTCACCGGGTTCTCCGCCGTGGACCACCGCGTCAGCGGCGTGCTGCTCACGAGCAACAGCCTGCTGATAATCGGCATCGTCGCCGCGGTCGGCGTCGTGGTGTGGGCGCGCACCGTGATGGGCGACCACTGGGTCGCCGCGTGGTTCGGACTCGGGCTCCTCTTCAGCATCGAGCCCGAGTCCACCCTCTTCCTGTCCAACCCCTGGAAGTTCGGGTTCTCCACCGGGATCACGATTGTCCTGCTCGCCCTCGCCCATCGCTACGGATCCCGTTGGGTGGAGATCCTCGTCCTCGTCGCCCTCGCCGGGGCGTCCGCGGTCACCGACGCCCGGTCGTCGTTTGCGATCCTCCTGCTCAGCGTCGTTCTCACCGCATGGCAGCTCCGCCCGAAACGGCCGTCCAAGCGCACCTCGGCTGTGCGGTTCGTCGCCGCCATGTCGGTGATCGGATTCGTGGTCTACAACGTCGGCCAGACGCTCCTGCTCGACGGGTACCTCGGTGATGCGGCTCGGGAGCGCTCGGTCGCTCAGATCGACACCTCCGGCTCGCTCATCCTCGGCGGCCGGCCGGAGTTCGCCGCGACGATCGCGCTGATGACCGGCCGGCCGCTGGGGTACGGTTCTGGCATCCTCCCGTCCACCTCCGACATCACCGTGGCGAAGACCGGCATGGCCGCGATCGGCTACCAGCCGAACAACGGCTACGTCGAGATCTACATGTTCGGCGACCGGTTCGAACTGCACTCGGTCTTCGGTGACCTGTGGGCGAGTTTCGGCATCCCCGGGCTGCTCGTTGCCGGGATCATCGTGGTCCTCGCGATCCGCGGGCTGAGTGTACTGATCCCCAACAACGGGGCGAGCGCGGTGCTCATCTACCTCGCCGTGCGGGGATTCTGGAACCTGTTCTTCGGACCGCTCTACGGGTCGTCATCGCTGCTGATCCCGCTCATGGGCCTGGTGCTGCTGAGGGTGACGGCGCCAGGGGCGACGCCACCGCTCACGGCGGCCGCTACTCGCCGGCGTTAGCCATCGAGGAACCGGCCCGCGCCCGTTCGAGCTGGCGTGCGCCGGACTCCGTGAGCAGATCCAGCGCCCGCCGCAGCACGGTGCTCGAGGTGTGCACGGTGTACGGGAAGTAGACGACCTCGACGCCGACTGCGGCGAACTGCTTCTCGAGCCGTCGGCCCTTCTCGGTTCCACGCCAGTCGTCGCCCTTGAAGAACACGTCGAAGTGCAGCTCGCGCCAGGTGTCCATTTTGTCGGGCACGACCTCGGCGACGGCCTCGTCCACGTAGCGGATGTGGCTGACGATCTCCAGTCGCTCCGGCAGCGGCACGACGGGGGTGATTCCCTTGGTCAGCGCGAGCATCTCGTCGGAGACGACGCCGGCGATGAGGTAGTCGCACTCGCTCTTGGCGTGGCGGAGGATGTTCAGGTGGCCGACGTGGAACAAATCGAAAGCGCCAGCGGCATAGCCAATACGGGTCACGGGGGTCGACCTTTTGCTCGGGTAAGCGAGTCGACGCACCGGGGGAGGCGTCGACGGTCCCGGGCCGGGGGGTGCGGGGGATTGCACCGAGGGTACCCCGGAACGGGGGTTTTCACGAGGGGTTTACATGATCGACGCATTCATGGTGGAGGCCAGGGAGGCGGTGACTGCGCGCATGGAGGAGTCGACCCGCGCGAGCGCGGACAGGTGACGGCGGCGTGACTGCAGGTGCCCGTCGGCGATGTCGAAGCCGGGTCTCTCGCCCCGCGACATCCGCTGCCCGGGCAACCGAACGGGCAGGGCCAGCCCGCGCGCGGCGTCGAGAGCGGCGACCCAGGCTCCGAACCGAGCCTCCGGGGTGTCGTCGTGCGCCGGTCTGACTCCACGGGCTCCGATCACCGTCGTGAGGGCCGCGGCCTCGGCGAGGGTGAAGATGCGGGCCGAGGCGGACGGCGCGAGCAGGGAGGCGATCCCGCGGTGACCGGAGTCGGCGGTCAGCACGAGGTCGGACCCCGCGACCATCTGCGCGTCGATGCGGCGGGAGACGTGGGCCGCGACGGTGGCGGTGTCACTGGCTGCCCCGACGGCCGCGAGCGCGGTGGTGCAGACGGGGAATCCGGGGCGGGCGAGGGTGCCGGCGCTCGACACGGCGACGGAGGGGAGCCCGGAGATCGCGGGCAGCGCCCTGAGCAGGAGGGCCTCGGCGTAGGGTGACCGGCAGATGTTCGCCGAGCAGACCAGGAGAATGCGGATCACGGTTTTCCACTGTGGGTCGGGGAGCAGGCGGATGGGGTACGGACGTGAAGCCTAGCGATTCTGCGGCGGGGTTCGCAGCTATGCTCGTGCTCTGAATGGTCGCATCCGGGCGGCCCGAGTGGGCAGAGGGGCGGTCACCAAATGCCGGATTCCCAGCCCGCCCTCGCGGTCGTGATCGTGAATTTCGGCTCCCATGACCTGATCGAGCCGAACGTCTTGGGCCTGGATCTGGACTGGGTCAGCTCACGGGTGGTCATCGTCGACAATTTCCGCAGCGCGGACGACTCGGCGGCAATCGCCGAGGTCTGCGCTCGGCACGGCTGGGCGCTCGTGCGCAACCCGGTCAACCTCGGGTTCGGCGCCGCCATGAACGTGGGCGTCGCGCGGGCGCGGGAGTTGGGCTGCTCCGTGTTCCTGCTGCTCAACCCCGACGCGAGCATCGAGCGGGACAGCCTCGAGGAGCTCTACGAGCGCGCCGTCGCCGACCCCCTCGCGCTGCGGTCGCCCCGGGTCGACCGGCCGGACGGCACGCGGTGGTTCGACGGCGCGACGGTGCTCATCCGCCAGGGGCGCACCAGCACCGCGGCCGGCTCGATCAGCTCGGCCCCGTTCGGATGGATTTCCGGGGCCTGCCTGGTGGTGCACGAGGAGCTCTGGGAGCGCGTCGGGGGGTTCGACGAGTCGTTCTTCCTCTACTGGGACGATGTCGATCTGTCCTGGCGCTGTGTGGAGGTCGGGGGACGATTGGTGGTTGACAGCGATCTCGTCGCCGTCCATAGTGTGGGGGGAACGCAACGGGGCGCTGGAAAGAGTGCGCTCTATGTCTTCCACAACTGCCGCAACCGGCTCGTCTTCGCCGGAATCCACCTCACCCGCGTTCAGACGCTGCGCTGGATCCTCGGCAGCTGGCGGTATGCCTGGGCGGTCGTCAATCGTGGCGGTCGGCGGGAGTTCGCCCGCAACGCCGTCCCTCTCGCGGGAGCGGCAGTCGGCGGCACGGTGGCCGGGGCGACCTGGGCCATCGTACGGATGATCTGCGCCGTCAGGACCACCGCGTGACAGCCAGTTTCCTCTGGCTATCATTGAGCACATTCGACCCGAAAGGCAGTTGGTGGAACCCCACGAGTACCTGACCATCCTGCGCCGCCGATGGATCCTCATCGTGCTGGCAGGCCTGATCGGCGCCGTCGCGGCATTCGGATACGCGTCGACCCTCCCGCAGCAGTACCGGTCCACGACGAGCGTCTACGTCACCGCCCAGCGCGGCGACACCAGCAGTGAACTCGTGCAGGGATCGACGTACACGCAGGCGCAGGTGCAGTCTTTCGCCCAGCTGGCGCAGATGCCCCAGGTACTCAACCCGGTGATCGCGAAACTGCGGCTCGACACCACTGCCAGGGACCTCGCCGGGTCGGTCGCCGCCGACATCCGCTTGAACACGGTGATCATCGACATCTCGGTGACGAACAGCTCCCCGGAGCGTGCCGCCGCCATCGCCGACGCGGTCGGCGCGTCCCTCGCGCTCACGGCGGAGGCGATCTCCCCGTCGAATGCCGACAACCTGCCGGCGATCAAGATGACGACGGTGGCCTCCGCGGAGGTCGCCAGTTCCCCTGTGTCGCCCAACACCCGCCTGATCGTGCTGTCCGGGCTGATCGCCGGGGTCGTCCTCGCCATCCTGTACGCCCTCGGCCGTGAGCTGCTCGACACGAGGGTGCGCGGTGAGAAAGACCTGTCCCGGGTCACCGACCTGCCGATCCTCGGGTCGACGGCCCGCCGCAGGGGCAAGGACTCTTCGGCTATCGTGATGCGCTCGACGCCGTACAGCCCCGGCGCGGAGGAGTACCGTCGCGTCGCCACCAACCTCGAGTTCGCCGATGTCGACAACAGCGTGCGGTCGATCGTCGTGACCTCCGCCCTGCCGGGGGAGGGCAAGTCGTCGACCTCGATCAACCTCGCCCTGGCCATGGCCGAACGCTTCCAGCGGGTCCTCCTCGTCGACGCCGACCTGCGCAGGCCTTCGCTCGCCGAGTACTGCCAGATCGACGGCGCCGTCGGGCTCACCTCCGTGCTCGTCGGCAGCGTGGCGGTGACCGACGCGATCCGGCCCTGGGCCGGCGGGCTCATCGACGTGCTCCCAGCCGGCATCGTGCCGGCGAATCCGAGCCAGCTGCTCGGCTCCGATGCCATGGCCGAGCTCGCGGAGGCGCTGATCGCCAACTACGACTTCGTCATCTTCGACTCGCCCCCGCTGCTGCCCGTCACCGACTCCCTGCTGCTGGCGAAGCTCGCCGACGGGGCGATCATCGTCACCCGGTTCAAGTCCACCCGCCGCCAGCAGGTCGCCGACGCCGTGCAGTCGCTCGAGAACGTGAACGCCCGTGTCTTCGGCCTGCTTCTCAACGGGGTCAAGCCGAGCGGCGACGCAGCCTATTACGGCTACCAGGCCGAGGCAGGCACCCCGGCGGCCGACGCGGGCGAGCCGGCTGAGGAGCCTGGAGCGGGCCCGGCGCCCGGTGTCCGGGCAACGGCTGCCGCGCCATTCACGGCACCCTTCACCGCATCAGGAGGCGACTCCACCCCGCCGGCGTCACTGCCGACGATCTCCGACCCGGTTTCCGCGCGGCGACAGCCCTGACCGCACGATGACCGGCACACCCCCGACCGGCACACCCGTTATCGTGCTGCAGTCGGTGCGGGCGTTCCGCAGCACCACCAACCCCTACCTGGTGCAGCTCGTCGCCGCTATGCCGCACGGCGTTGCGACGGAGATGTTCACCTGGCGCCGGGCCATCACCGGACGCTACGACGTGCTCCACGCGCACTGGCCGGAGGTGCTGCTGCGGGGGCGGAGCGGTGTGCTGCGCCACGTCGCCCGGCTGGTGCTGTTCTCCCTGCTGCTCGCCCGCATCCGCTCGAGCAGAATCGTGGTGGTGCGCACCCTGCACAATGTGGGCACGCACGAGGCCGAGGGGCCGCTCCACCGGTGGCTGCTCGACAACTTCGACAGTGCGACGACCTTGTGGGTGCGGCTGAACCCGCAGACCGTGCTGCCGCGTCCGCGCGAGGCTCGCACGATCCCGCATGGCCACTACCGCGACTGGTTCCCGGTGCCGTCGGACTCTGTCGTGCCCGGCCGGATTCTCTGCTTCGGCCTCATCCGCCCTTATAAAGGAGTGGAGGCGCTCCTGGGAGCCTTCCGGCGGGTAGCGGATGTCGCGGCCAGCCTGCACGTCGTCGGCAAGCCGGCGTCGTCCGCGCTCGATGCCGAGGTGCGCGCTCTGGCGGCTGGCGACCCCCGCATCGCGCTGACCCTCGACTACGTCGACGACCCCACCCTCGCGGCGGAGGTCGGGGAGGCGCAGCTCGTGATCCTGCCCTACCGGAACATGCACAACTCCGGCGCCCTGCTGCTCGCCCTCTCGCTCGACCGGCCCGTACTGGTGCCCGGCAACATCGTCACCCGCGACCTCGCCGCCGAGGTCGGAACGGACTGGGTCATGACCTTCGACGGCGAATTGACGGCGCAGACCGTCTCCTCGGCCCTGGACTGGTCCGCCGCCCCGCGGCAGGCCGGTCCCGACCTGAGCCGGCGGGAGTGGTCCGTCATCGGTGAGCAGCACGCCGAGGCCTACCGCGCCGCGATCACCCCGAGAGGACGTACACGATGAGCCCCACCGAGAACAGCGACACGAGCACGGGAACCGCGGACCGGACCCCGCGGAGGTTCGGGGCGGCCGTCGCCGCGCTGGCCGCGTCGCAGAAGTCCTCCCGCGGGGCCCCGGCCTACTCCCGGTTCGTCAACCGCAGGCTCGGCCGCATCTTCGCCGCGCTCGCCTACATCGCCGGGGCCACGCCGAATCAGGTGACCATCCTCAGCGCCCTGTTCACCTTCGCCGGCGTGGTGCTCATCGCCTCTGCCCCGCCCTCGGTCGGGGTCGCGGTCGGGGTCACCGCGCTGCTGGTGGTCGGCTACGCCCTCGATGCCGCCGACGGCCAGCTCGCCCGGCTGCGTGGTGGGGGGAGCCTGCAGGGCGAATGGCTCGACCACATCGTCGACGCGATAAAGTCGAGCACGATCCACGCGGCCGTGCTCATCTCCTGGTACCGGTTCTTCGACCTCGATGACCGGGCGCTGCTGATCCCGCTTGGCTACCAGGCTGTCACCGCCGTGTTCTTCTTCGCCATGATCCTCACCGACCTACTGCGCCGTGTGCACCGGGGAACGCAGGAGATCATCATCAGGAAGACCGGGCCCACCTCGCTGCTCTACTCCCTTGCGGTGATCCCGGCCGACTACGGGTTCCTCTGCCTCCTGTTCCTCGTCCTCGCCTGGCCGGCCGGGTTCGTGGTGCTCTACTCCCTGCTGTTTGTGGCCAACACGCTGATCCTCGGGGCGTCGCTCGTGCGCTGGTTCCGGGAGATGGCGACTCTCTCGTGAAGGTCCTGTCGTGAGGTTCGAGGGGCTGGCCCCCGGGCGGGAGAGTGGGGCGGCCACCCTGTCGTTCGCGGCGCGCGTCGTGCCGATGCTCGTGCGCGGCGGCATCCGCTCTCTTCTGTTGGGGACGTCCACCGGGCGACTGTTCGTGGGGAGGAGGGTGCGGTTCTCGCACTCCTCCCGGATCAGTCACACCGGCAGGCTCGTGATCGAGGACGGGGTCGAGATGCAGGGGCACGCCCGGCGCGGCCTCAGGTTCGGGGCGGACGTGTCGATCGGGCCGGGAACCATGATCCGGCCGTCGAGCTACTACGGGGGCGAGATCGGCGAGGGGCTCGTGGTCGGCGACCGGTCGAGCATGGGGGCGGGCTGCTTCATCGGTTGCTCCGGGTTCATCTCGATCGGCGACGACGTGATGCTGGGGCCGGGGGTGCGGGTGTTCTCCGAGAACCACCGCTTCGATTCGACGGCAGCGACGATCAAGAGCCAGGGGGTGGACCGGGGGACCGTGACGATCGGCGACGACTGCTGGATCGCGAGCGGGGTGACGATCACCGCGAACGTGACGATCGGCCGCGGGGTCATCGTCGGTGCGGGAAGTGTCGTCACGAACGACCTGCCGGACTTCGCCATCGCCGCCGGGTCGCCGGCCAGGGTGCTGCGGATCCGCGGATGAGCGCGGGCCGGGTGAGCGCACGCCGCCCCGACAGGCGTTCCACCGTGATCTTCGTGCACTCGTCGAACGAGATGTTCGGGGCCGACCGGGTGCTGCTGCAGGTCGTCGACGCGCTGCTCGCCCACTCGACCCTGGTGCCGGAGGTGTGGCTGCCCGACGACATGGAGGCGGCCGAGGACTCGATCCAGGCGCGACTCGCCGCGAAAGGGGTGGCGACGCGGGTGCAGCCGCTGCCAGTGCTGCGCCGCAAGTACCTCACCCCGGCGCGGGTGCCCGGACTGTTCTGGCGCACGCTCACGCTGGTCGCCTCTCTCGTGCGGGCCAGGCCGGCCGCCGTGTACTGTGCGACGAGCGCGATGCTGCTCGCCGCCCCGGCCGCGCGCCTGGCCGGCGTGCGCACGGTGCTCCTGCACAATCAGGAGATCTGGACCGGTGCGGAGGCGCGGGTGCTCGGGCTGCTCGCGTCGTTCTGCTCGACCGCGGTGTCGATCTCTCCGGCGTCGCGGAGGTCTCTGGTCGGCAACATCCGCTCGAGATCGCTCACGATCGTGAATGCGGTCGCGGATCGCACCCAGCCGCCTCCGCTGCCCATTCCCGAGGGAGAGGGGCCGCTGAGGTTCCTGGTGGCGAGCCGCTGGAACGCGTGGAAGGGCCACGGAACACTCCTGGCGGCATGGGACACGGTCGTGCCGGCGCCGGGCATCCTGGTGGTCGCCGGGTCGCCGCCTGAGTCCGGACAGGGCGTGGACGTGCCGGCGATCGTCGCGGCCTTGCGTGAGCCGGGCAGTGTGGAGGTCGTCGGGCAGGTCGCCGACATCGGCGCACTCATCGACGCGAGCGACGTGGTGGTCATGCCCTCGGACGACCCGGAGCCGTTCGGGCTCGTGGCGATCGAGGCGTTCGCCCGGTACCGGCCCGTGATCGGGTCAGCGGGAGGCGGACTCGGCGAGATCGTCACCGACGGGGTCGACGGCCGACTGTTCCCGAACCGCTCGGTCCCGGAGCTCGCCGCGATCATCCGCGGGCTGGACCGGACCGGAGCGACCCGTCTCGGTGCGGCGGCGCGGGCCACCTACGAGCGCACCTATTCCCTCGACCGCTTCGACCGCGAGTTCGGGGCCCTCTGGACCCGCGTGGAGCGCCGCTCGCGCCGGTCGTCGCTCTGGGGCCCTGGCGTGCGGTGATGTCCGGCTGGCGGTGACGCCTGGCTGGCGGTGACGCCCGTCGGGTTCACACCCAGCCGGGACCGGTCAGCGTTTGTACTCGGAATACACGGACCCGAAGGTGCCAGCGACCAGCCCGGCACCGCGGGCGATCGTGCGCACCCCGCGTGCGCGCAGGTCCTGCCGG
>JACMNE010000098.1 GCA_014378715.1 Microbacteriaceae bacterium | reverse complement strand
GTCTCCTTCGACAAGCGGATGTTCGCGGAACGCACCCTCGCCCTCCTGGTCGCCCGCATGGCCAACCCGCACGGTATCCCCACCCGCGTCACCATCCCGCACACGGTCATCGCGCGGGCCAGCACCGCGACCCGCACGCGCTGACCGGGAACCGGTCCGAAGAATTCCTTGCGCGTTGATTACATCGATGTAATGATCTAGGCACATCACAAGGGAGTGACCCATGAAGGAACTGCGAATCCCCATCGGCACGGGCGGGGTGCTGACCCGCCGCAGCGTCATCGCCGGTACGGCCGCCGCCGTCGGCGCGACCTGGCTCATGACCAACCTCAGCGGCTGCGCCGTCGTCGGCGGGGCGCCCGGCGCGATCCCGCTGAAGTTCTGGCATCTCCTCAGCGGCGGCGACGGCATCAAGATGGCCGGACTCGTCGACGAGGCGAACAGTCAGAACCCGAGCTTCTTCGCCACCCAGACCGTGCTCACCTGGGGGACCCCGTACTACACCAAGCTGGCGATGGCCTCGGCCGGGGGCCGGGCGCCGGATGTCGCCATCATGCACGCCTCCCGCCTCCCCGGCTACGCCCCGGGCGGCCTCCTCGACCCCTGGGATCTCGACCTGCTCGCCCACTACGGCGTGACCGAGGCAGACTTCCCCGCCCCGATCTGGAACGCGGGCAAGAGCGAGGGCCGAGTGTTCTCCATCGCGCTCGACGCCCACCCCTTCATCCTGATGTACAACACCGACATTGCCGCGCAGGCCGGGGTGCTCGGCGCCGACGGCCAGCTCATCGACATCTCCACCCCCGACCAGTTCGTGGACGTCGCCCGCAAAATGCAGGCGGTCACCGGGGTGCACGGCCTCTCCTACGGCTACCTCGGTGACGGCGCGCAGATGTGGCGCCTGTTCTACACCTTCTACAAGCAGCTCGGGGCCACGATGACCCTGGAGCCCGGCACGGAGGCGGTGGTCGACGAAGACGCCGCCGTCACCGCGCTCGAATTCATGCAGCTCCTGCTCGACGACACCATCGCCACGGCGAGCGGCGACTACGCCACGGCACTGGCCGAGTTCGTGAACTCCGGCAGCGGGATGTTCTTCACCGGCGTCTGGGAGCTGCCCACGATGGTCACCGCGGGGCTACCGTTCGACGCGCGCACGATCCCCACCATGTTCGGAACCCCGGCGGTCTACGCCGACTCCCACGCCTTCGTGCTCCCGCACCAGAACGACCCGGACCCGGTCAAGCGTGAGGAGGTCTACGTCTTCGTCAGCCAGATCCTCAAGGACTCGATCGCGTGGGCACAGGCCGGGCACATCCCCGCCTTCCTCCCGATCGTCGAGAGCCCCGAGTACGCCGACCTCCTCCCCCAGGCGCACTACGCGAACGCCGCCGAGATCCTGAACTACGACCCGCAGGCGTGGTTCACCGGTTCGGGGTCGGACTTCCAGACCTTCTTCGCCGAGAACGTGCAGTCGGTGCTCCTCGACAAAACGGATGCCCGGGCGGGGTTCCAGGGGTTCGTCCGCCGCCTCAACGTGCTCCTCTCCAAGCCGAATCCCGTCTGACGACCCTCGCTCCACCGATTCATCCGCTACCGACGCCTTCCCCCACGACCCATCCCACCCCGACCCATCCCACACCGACGAAGGAGTCGAACGTGACCACAACAGTCCAGTCCGTGGCGGCCGCGCCCCGGCAGGCCAGCCGGCCGGCCCGCCGGCGTCACCGCGAGAACGGCACCGGCTGGGCGTTCATCGCCCCGTTCGGGGTGTTCTTCCTGCTCTTCCTGATCGTGCCCGTCGTCGGCGGTATCTGGCTGAGCTTCACCGGCCAGACCCTCACCGGCCGCGGCGGCGATTTCATCGGCATCGCGAACTACGCCGAGGCCCTCGCCGACTCCGACATGTGGCGCTCTATCGGCAACACGATCTGGTTCACGGTGCTCAGCACGGTGCCGCTCATCGTCATCGCCCTCGTGATGGCGGTGCTCGTGGGCCTCGGCCTGCCCGGCCAGTGGCTCTGGCGGCTGTCGTTCTTCCTGCCCTACCTGCTCGCGTCGAGTGTCGTGTCGCTGTTCTGGATCTGGATGTACAACCCCCAGCTCGGGCTGATCAACTCCTTCCTCGGCTTCTTCGGCGGCGAACCCGTGGCCTGGCTGCAGGATCCGGATGTCGCAATGATCGCCATCGTCGTCACCACCGTGTGGTGGACCGTCGGCTTCAACTTCCTGCTCTATCTCGCCGCCCTGCAGAACATTCCGGAGCAGCAGTACGAGGCGGCCGCGCTCGACGGGGCGGGCAAATGGCGCCAGCTGTTCTCGATCACGATCCCGCAGCTCGCCCCGACCACGGTACTGCTGGTGATACTCCAGGTGCTCGCTTCGCTGAAGGTCTTCGACCAGATCTACCAGATGACCGGCGGCGGCCCCGGAGGGGCCACCCGGTCCACGGTCGAGTACATCTTCGAGGCCGGATTCACCGGATACCGGTTCGGCTACTCCTCCGCCATCTCCTACATCTTCTTCGCGCTCATCGTGATCGTGTCGATCTCGCAATTCACCATCATGAACCGCAGAGGAGCCCGCTCATGAGCAGCCAGCTGTTGATCGAGGAGCGGTCCGCGACATCCGCTCACCCGCCCGCCTTCACCAGGAAGCCCAAGAAGGCCCGCATCACCCCGGCCGGCGTCGGGGCGGTGCTGGTTCTCGCACTCCTCGCGATCGCCTGGCTCGTGCCATTCGTCTGGGCGGTCATCACTTCGCTCAAGACCGAAACGGATGCCGGGTCGACCCCGGTCACCCTCGTTCCGGCCAGCGGGTTCACGTTCGATGCCTACGCGAAGGTGCTGGGCGAGGGCAATGTGCTCACCTGGACCTTCAACAGCCTGTTCACCTCCGTGATGATCACCCTGATCACCGTGGTGACCTCGGCGCTGGCGGCCTACGCGTTCTCCCGGCTCGACTTCAGCGGGCGACGCTGGCTCTACGCCGTGGTCATCGGCGCGATCATCATCCCGCCGCAGGTGCTCATCATCCCGCTGTTCTACGAGATGCTCACCCTGGGCCTCGTCGACACCTACTGGGGCATCATCCTGCCGCAGGTCATCGCCCCGGCCATGGTGTTCGTTCTGAAGAAGTTCTTCGACCAGATCCCCATCGAACTCGAGGAGGCGGCCCGCGTCGACGGCGCGAGCCGGTTGCGGGTGTTCCTCACCATTGTGCTCCCCCTGTCGCGCGCCGTACTCGCCGCGGTGTCGATCTTCGTGTTCATCGCCGCCTGGAACAACTTCCTCTGGCCGTTCATCGTGACGAACGACACCGCACTGATGACGCTCCCGGTGGGGCTCCAGACCGTGAAGAGCGCCTACGGGGTGCAGTACGCGCAGAGCATGGCGCTGGCGATCCTCGCCGCCCTCCCCCTCATCATCGTGTTCCTGATCTTCCAGCGGCAGATCATCAAGGGCATCGCCACCACCGGACTCGGCGGGCAGTAGCCCCCGATCCCCACCCGCCGCACGACCGCCAGCACCACAACCGCAGGAGATCCATGTCCACCGCCCGCATCACCCTCGACCGCGACTTCACGATCGGCGAGGTGCCGAGAAGACTCTTCGGCTCCTTCGTCGAACACATGGGACGTTGCGTCTACACCGGCATCTACGAGCCGGGCCACCCGGAAGCCGATGAGAACGGCTTCCGCAAGGACGTACTCGCCCTGACGAAGGAACTCGGGGCCACCGTCATCCGCTACCCGGGAGGAAACTTCGTCTCAGGCTACAACTGGGAGGACGGGGTGGGTCCGGTCTCCGGACGCCCGCGGCGCCTCGACGGCGCCTGGCACACCGTGGAGACCAACGGCTTCGGTCTGCACGAGTTCGTCGAGTGGTCGAAGCTCGCCGGCACCGAGATCATGGAGGCCGTGAACCTCGGCACCCGCGGGGTCGAGGCCGCGCGCGAGCTCGTCGAGTACGCCAACCACCCCGGCGGCACCTACTGGAGTGACCTGCGCCGCGCGAACGGGGCAGAGAAGCCCTTCGACATCAAGCTCTGGTGCCTCGGTAACGAGCTCGACGGACCTTGGCAGATCGGCCACAAGACCGCCGACGAGTACGGCCGGCTCGCGCAGGAGGCGGCCAAGGCCATGAAGTTCGTCGACCCCGACATCGAACTGGTCGCCGTCGGCAGCTCGGGCTCCGGGATGCCCACGTTCGGGGACTGGGAGCACACCGTGCTCGGCCACGCCTACGACGAGGTCGACTACGTGTCGATGCACGCCTACTACCAGGAGCAGGACGGCGACGCTCCGAGCTTCCTCGCGACCTCAATCGACACCGACCAGTTCATCGAGTCCGTCGTGTCGACGATCGACGCCGTGAAGGCGCGGGGTCGGCACAAGAAGACCGTGAACATCTCCTTCGACGAGTGGAACGTCTGGTATCAACGCGGGCTCGACACCCCCGACCAGCCCCACAACGTGGGCAAGACCTGGCGGGAGCACCCGCGCCTGATCGAGGACACCTACAACGTCACCGACGCGGTAGTCGTGGGCACCCTCCTCAACTCGCTACTGCGCCACGGCGACCGGGTGAAGATCGCCAACCAGGCGCAGCTCGTCAACGTGATCGCGCCGATCCGCAGCGAGGAGAACGGGCCGGCCTGGCGCCAGAGCATCTTCTGGCCGTTCGCCAGGATGGCCGAGCTCGCCCGCGGCCAGATCCTGCGAGCCGCCGTCAACTCCGACCGGATCGACACCGCCAAGTTCGGCGACGCCGACCTCGTGGACGTCTCGTCCACCTGGGACGAGGAGAATGGCCGGGTCGCGCTGTTCCTCGCCAATCGCTCCCTCGACGAGGCCGCCGACGTGGAGGTCACCCTCAACGGCTTCGCTCCCGGCCGGGTCACCCGTGCCGAGGTGCTCGAGGTGCCGGAGGGCGGCGACCGCTTCACCTCGAACACCGAGGCAGCTCAGGACCAGGTCGGGCTGCGCCCCCTGGCCGGCGTCTCCGTCGAGGGCACGCGGATGTCGCTGCGCCTGCCCCCGCTGTCGTGGGCGGTCGTCGAGGTCGAGGTCTCGCGGGGATAGGGGTCTCCCCCGCTAGAGTCGGAGCATGAACACCGCTGTCATCGTCGATGCCATCCGTACTCCGTCCGGTCGGGGGAAGGCCGGGGGCCAGCTCTCGGGTTACCACCCGGTCGACCTCCTCGCGGAGGTGCTCGGGGGGCTCGCGCATCGCAACGACCTCGATCCGTTCCTGATCGACGACGTCATCGGCGGGTGCCTGTCGCAGGTGCGTCGCCAGGCGGTGAACATCACGCGCAATGCGGTGCTCGCGGCGGGCTTCCCCGACTCTGTTCCCGGCACCACGATCGACCGCCAGTGCGGGTCGAGCCAGCAGGCCATGTCGTTCGCCGCCCAGGGGGTCATCGCGGGCGCCTACGACGTGGTCATCGCCTGCGGTGTCGAACTGATGAGCCAGAACCCCATCAACGCGGCCACGCTCGGCGAGGACCCGTTCGGTCCGCGCATCGCCGCCCGCTACCCCGGCGGCCTGATCGGACAGGGCATCTCGGCCGAGCTCATCGCCCAGCGCTGGAACCTCGACCGCTCCACCCTCGACGCCTTCGCCGCCCGGTCGCACGAGCGTGCGTCCGCCGCCGACTTCTCGAACGAGATCGTCGCGGTCGGCGAGGGCATCACCGCAGACGAGACGGTGCGGCCCGGCACCACGGTCGAGGGGCTCGCCGGGCTCCGCGCGGCGTTCGAGGACGCGGACATGGCTGCCCGCTTCCCCGAGATCGCCGACTGGCGCATCACGGCCGGCAATTCGTCGCCGCTCACCGACGGAGCATCCGCTGTGTTGATCATGAGCGAGGAGCGCGCGATCTCGCTCGGCCTCACCCCCCGCGCCCGCTTCCACAGCTTCGCCGTCACCGGCTCCGACCCCATCGAGATGCTCACCGGCGTGATCCCCGCGACCCGGCGGATCCTCGACCGTGCGAAGCTCCAGATCAACGACATCGACACCTTCGAGGTCAACGAGGCCTTCGCCTGCGTTCCGCTCACCTGGCAGGCAGAGCTCGACGCCGACCCGGAGCGGGTGAACCCCCGCGGCGGGGCGATCGCCCTCGGACATCCGCTCGGCTCCTCGGGCACCCGGCTGATGACGACGATGCTGAACCAGCTGGAGCTCTCCGGGGGCCGCTACGGCCTGCAGACCATGTGCGAGGGCGGCGGCATGGCCAACGCGACGATCATCGAGAGGCTCTGACCATGATCAGAAATGGATGCCCCGCGCGGCATACTTCCGCGTTCCCACGATTCGCACTGCCCGGCATCCGCCGCCTGGCGGGCCACGGCATGCCGGGGAGGCGCTGAGGTGCGCATCGAAGGATGTTCAGCGCTCGTGACCGGCGCCGCCTCGGGCCTCGGCCTTGCCACCGCCACCGCGCTGCATGCCGCTGGGGCCGCGGTCGTGCTCCTCGACCTGCCCGGAGCGCCGGGGGCCGCGATCGTGGCCGCCCTCGGCGGCCGGGCACGCTTTGTCGCGGGCGGCGGCAAGAGCGCGCG
>JACMNE010000097.1 GCA_014378715.1 Microbacteriaceae bacterium | reverse complement strand
GCGATCGCGATCATCGGCCTCCTGTCCGTGCGGCGCGGCGGGGAGGCGAGCGCGGTGCTGCCGCCCTTCGTGCTCGCCCTGCTCGTCGGCATGATCGCGTTCCAGAAGGTCGGGTCGCCCCAGTTCGTGTCTTGGCTCGCGGTGCCGGTCATCCTCGGGCTCGTCACGCACAGCCTCGGCCGCTCGGCGAGCTTCCGGGTGCCCGCCGTGCTCGTGCTGGTGACCGCCTCTCTGACCCAGGTCATCTACCCGTACCTCTACGGCTACGTGATCTCGGTCTATCCGCAGATGCTCGTTGTGCTCACCCTGCGCAACCTGCTGCTGTTCGTGCTTCTCGGCTGGGCGATCGCCGCCCTCGTGCGCAGCGGGTCGTGGCGGTCGGGTGAGGTCGGCACGGATGACGGCGGCGCGCCCGGGTCGGCCGCCCCCTTCCCGACATCCGCTCGCCGTGAAAAGGTGGGGGAAGCGGGCCGGACCGGCCGCGCACCGATCGCCTGACAGGGGACCCCATGCTCGTAGCCTTCTCCGTCGCCCCCAGCGGCACCCCAGCGGATGTCGCGCACAGCGCAGGCACCGGGGACGATGCCTCCGTGCACTCGGCGGTCGCCGCCGCGGTTCGGGTCGTGCGGGAGTCGGGGCTGCCGAACCACACTGATGCGATGTTCACCACGATCGAGGGGGAATGGCAGGAGGTGTTCGAGGTGATCCGGCTCGCGACGGAGGCGGTCGGTGCGTACGGCTCCCGGGTGTCACTCGTGCTCAAGGCCGACATCCGCCCCGGACACACCGGCGAGCTGGCCGGCAAGATCGAGCGACTCGAGCGTGCGATTGACGCCGCGGGTCAGTAGGTTCCCGGAGAGTCCGTCTGCAGCAGGATGCCGTCCTGGATGGCGCGCTTACGCAGGGCGACCTTGGTGCCAACGTCGATGCCCGCGATGCGGTACTTCTCCCGGATGCGCTTGAGGTAGCTCTTCGCGGTCTCCTCGGAGATGTCGAGCTGGAACGCGACGGCCTTCACCGGGTCGCCCGCCCCGTAGAGGGCCATGACCCGGCGCTCCTGAGCGCTGAGCTTGGGGGCGCCGCCCACGTCGCTCGCGTTCAGGGCGAGGTCGAGCTCGGCGGAGATGTAGGACTCGCCCTGGGCGGCCGAGCGGATCGCCTCGACGATCATGCCGGCGTCCTCGCTCTTGACGAGGTAGCCGAGCGCGCCGGCGGCCAGCGCCGCCCGCACGACGTTCGGCTCTGAGTAGGTGCTCATCAGCACCGTCACGACCCCGGCCGTCTTCAGGGTCGAGATCTTGAGCGAGATCGGGAGGTTGTCCTTGAGGTCGAGGTCGAGCAGCACGACGTCGACGGGGAACTCCGGATGGGGCAGCAGCTCGGGCCAGGAGGCCACGGCGGCGACCATGTCGATGTCCGTCGCGGCGTTCCTGATCCACTCGGTGAGCGCCCCGAGCAGCATCCGGTGGTCGTCGACGATGGCGAGTCTGATTCGAGGAGGTGTCATGTGTAGATCCTTCTGTCAAGACAAGGCTATTGGTCGGCGGGGTTCCCCACGACACACTCGATGTCCAGACGCAGGCTGGAGTGCTCCGTCATGTGTGTGTATGACCCCACTTTGCCCAGCGCAGCGAAGATCGACGGGTCCACCCGAGTGTGAGAGATATTCGTCGTAG
Organism: Microbacteriaceae bacterium; assembly: GCA_014378715.1. Classification (GTDB taxonomy): domain Bacteria; phylum Actinomycetota; class Actinomycetes; order Actinomycetales; family Microbacteriaceae; genus Marisediminicola. The sequence continues at coordinate 13,860 of JACMNE010000097.1, read as the reverse complement.
TGATGACGATCGGGATGGTGATCGTGCGCTGGGAGGCGTCGCTCGCGGTCGGACGCACCGGTCCGATGACGATCTCGGCAGTCGGACCTGGCTTGATGTCGGCCACGAGTAGCCACACCGCGGAGAGCAGACCGTCGCGCTGATTCGGGTCGAGGAGCCCCGCGAGGCTGCCGTTGTCCTTGAGCGTCGCGGACTTGCCGAGCTGCTCCGACTCCGTGACCGCGTGGTACAGCCAGGTCTCTCGCCGCCCCTCGATCAGGTGCAGGCGGAGCTCGGTCGCGAGGGCCGCCGCGGTCTTCGCCGTCGCCCTGTCGAGCGGCAGCTCCGTCTGCCCGCCGGCCACCGAGTCCAGCAGCCGCTCGGCGGCGAGGTCGAGTCGGACGAGCTCATCCGACGCGAGCATCCCCACCGCGAACCTGGGGGCGGAGACCGTGCTCTGGATCAGCACCCGGTCCAGCTCGAGCTGCAGCATCCGGCGGAACCGGCGCACCACCAGGATCGTCAGTACCGGCGGCAGCACGGCGAGCGCCACCGTGACCACCTGGGTGGGCAGCAGCGCTGCGGTGAGCGGGGTGGTGGTCACGATGGCGACCACGAAGGCCACGAAGAGAGCGGATGCCGCGACCAGCAGTTCGCGGGCCGGCCGAACCGTCACCGTGGCCAGCAGTCCGAAGCCGGCGGTCACCGACGCCGTGGCGTAGCCCATGTTGCCGAGCGGCCAGACGGCCACGAAGTCGAGGGCGACGACGCCGGCGAGGGCCGCCAGGTAGGCCCAGAAGGCCCAGCCCGGGAGGTTGTCCCCTCGCACCGCGAGAGCGATGGTCATCATCGAGAAAGCGAGGATGAACAGGATCCAGGCCAGGGTGACCGGGAGCAGGTCCGGGTAGAGGTCGCTGTAGACGGCCAGCTCGACGAGTCCGTACACGGCCTGGATCGCGCAGACGACGCCGGCGCCGAGGGTGAGCTGATTGCGGCCGATCGACGAGCCTTGGGAGGTCACTTGGGCACCTCGAGCACCACGGTGGTGCCGGCGCCTGGCGAGGAGAACAGGCGGGCATTCCCGCCGACCTGGCGGAGGCGGCCGACGACCGACTCGGAGAACCCGAGCCGTCCCGGGTCGACTTCGTCGAGCTTGAAGCCGACCCCGGAGTCGGTGACCATCGCCCGCACGGTGGTGGCGTCGTCGGTGATGGTCACGTGAGCCTCGGCCACCCCGGCATGCCTGCGCACGTTCTCGAGGCACTCGGCAAGCGCGAGCAGGAAGGCGTCGAGCACGTCGCTCGGCAGGAGCACCTGGCCGGTGCCGTGCCAGCTCACCTCGAGCCCCATCCGGCCGAACCGTTGCTTCACCGACAGCAGGGTCGTGCCCAGCGCCGTCTCCTCGACCGGCTCCAGGTTGTAGTGCGAGGAGGACTGTGGCACCGGGGCCCCGCCGAGCCTCAACTGCCTGAGCAGCCGGGCGTCGTCGCCGGCCTGGTGCCGCAGCGCGGACGGCGACACCCCGACACCGGAGTGGGCCAGAAGCGTCAGGGTCGCGAGCACCGTGTCGTGCAGCAGGCGCGCGCCCTGCCGGCGCTGCGCCTCCGTCTCGCTCGCCTGCCGTTCGGTGCGGTGCGCCCGGCCGATCCGGAAGATCTGCTTCGCGGCCTGGGGTGCCGTGCGGCGCAGCCACAGGGCGAACGTCGTCGCGAGGGCCCACCCCAGCACCACCATGGCGGCCTGCGAGGAGAGGCGGTTCGGACCCGGCACCGCGAGCTCGGTGAGGAACACGCAGGCGGTGGACGCAAGCACAAGCAGCAGGATGCGGCGGGGGGAGCCGACCAGCACGATCGCGAAGCTGGCGACCGCTCCGCCCGCGATCGGCACGACGGCGGTGGATGCGGCGGTGCTTGTCCCCTGCCCGAGTGGGAGCTGCACGAGAACCAGCACGGCGATGCCCGCCGCGATGCCCGCTCCGGCCCACGCGAACGAACCGGTCGAGCCCATGCGCACAAGGGCGACGACGAGCAGGGCGAGGGGGAGGACGATGGCCACGAGCTGCCCGACGGGCACCACCCCTGGGATCACGAGGCAGAGCGCGGAGACAGCGGATGCCGCGATTCCCGCAGCCCGCGCGGAACTGAACAGCAGGCGGTCGCGCTCCTTGGCGAAATGCTCCACAGTGTCCCCGATTCGCCTGAGCCGGAGGCCCCGACCTTCCATGGTCCCACAGTTCCGGCGCTCCCCGACGGCCCCGGCTCAGTCCGTGCTGAGCCAGCCCTCCTGTAGCCCACGCCTGCGCAGGAGGACCTTGGTTCCGACGTCGACCCCGATCTGGCGGTACTTACGCCGTGCCCGCTTGATGTACGACTTGATGGTCTCCTCGGTGGTCTTCATCTCGTCGGCGACCTCCCGGATCGACCGGCCGGAGGCGTAGAGCACCATGGCGCGCTGCTCCTGCGCGCCGAGGCCGGGGTCGCGCCCGTGGTGCACGTCGGCGAGGGTCGAGGTGACCTGCTGGCCCAGGTATCTGACGCCCTCGGACACCGCGCGCACCGCGGAGACGAGCTCGTCGGCCGACTCGGTCTTCGGTACGAAGGCGAGTGCTCCGGCGCTCAGCGCGCCGTTGATCGAGGCGGCGTCGGCGTGGCGGCTGATGATCACGGTGCGGGAGCCCGCGGTCGCGAGGGCACGGATCTTGGTGGCGATGGGGATGCCGTCGTTGAGGTTGAGGTCGAGGATCACGACGTCGACGGGGAACTCGGCATGGGAGATGAACCCCAGCCAGCTCGTCGAGGAGATGACCACGTCGACGTCGACGTGCCTGGCGTTCAGGTGCGCGATGACCCCGTCGAGCACGAGCCGGTGGTCGTCGACGATGGCGACGCGGGTAGGGGACTCACGGGGGTGCGACTCGCGGGGGGTCGAGATTTGATCATCCATGCGCTGGGGGCCCTCTGGATCTGTCGTCGCCTCCAGCATACCGATCGGTGCACCACCCGCGAAGGACCAATTCCGGTCGGGTCTCGCCCAGTCAGGCGGCGAAGAGCTCCCGGAACCACGGTCCGACCTTGGCGTGCTCGATGAGGAATCCGTCATGGCCGAACGGAGAGTCGATCACGACTGGGGAGTCCCCGGTGATGCTCGACGCGACGTGGGATGCGATGAGGTGCTGGTCGGCGACCGGGAAGAGTCGGTCCGAGTCGATACCGAGCACGAGACAGCGTGCCGTGACGCGGGAGAGCGCCGCGTGGATGCCGCCCCGGTCACGGCCGATGTCGTGCGAGTTCATCGACTGGACGAGCGTGAGGTAGCTGTTGCTGTCGAAGCGCCGGGTGAACTTGTTGCCGTGGAAGTCGAGGTAGCTCTCGACGGCGAACTTGCCCTCCCCGCCGAGCGGGCTCAGCCCGCTCTGCCAGCTGCGCTCGAACCGGTCGTTGAGCTCGCCGGGGGAGCGGTAGTTGAGCAGCGCCATCCGGCGGGCGAGCGCGAGTCCCCGGTAGGGTCCCTCGCCGTCGGCCGCCTCGTAGTAGTCGCCGCCCGCGAAGCTGGGGTCCATCCTGATCGCCTCGAGCTGCACCGAGTTCTGAGCGATCTGGTCGGCGCTGGAGAGCGCGGGGGCGGCGATCACCGCGACGCGCTCGACCCGCTCCGGGTGGCCGACTGCCCATTCGAGGGCGTGCATTCCGCCCATCGACCCGCCGACGACTCCCGCCCAACGGCGGATGCCGATGGCGTCGGAGAACAGCACCTGTGCCTCGACCTGGTCGCGGATCGACACGTGCGGGAACCGTGCTCCCCACTCGAGCCCGTCGGGGGAGAGCGACGCGGGGCCGGTGCTGCCCTGGCACCCGCCGAGCATGTTCGGGGCGACGACGAACCAGGTGTCGGTGTCGATCGGCTTGCCGGGGCCGACGACATCGCCCCACCAGCCGGCGGTCGGATGGCCGCGGCCCGGGAGGCCGGCGACATGGCTGTCGCCGGTGAGGGCGTGCAGGACGAGGACCGCGTTGCTACCTTCGGCGTTGAGCGTGCCCCAGCTCTCGTACGCGATGCGGACGGAGGGCAGGGACCCCCCGGATTCGAAGCTCATCCCGCCCACCCCGACAAAGCGCCGGTCGCCCGGGTGGTCGCCCTCGCGCCAGGCGCCGGTCGCGGGCGGCCCGCCGATCATCGCGCGGGTGTTCGCCTCGGTGATGAAGAACGAGGGAACGGTGTCTTCGGGTGTCTGCCAGTCCATGTCATAGCAAGTATCGCCGCTCGGGAGGGCGGGAGGCGCCAGATGACGCCTCCGCCCCCCGCGAGCGGTCGTGCGCGGGGCTAGGCGGAGGCGTTCGCCGTGGCGACCGCGCGCGCCGCGTCCAGCCCGGCTGACAGGTCCGCGATGATGTCGGAGATGTTCTCCAGGCCCACCGAGAGACGCACGAGGCCCGGGGTGACCCCGGCGGTCAGCTGCTGCTCGGGAGTGAGCTGGGAGTGGGTCGTCGAGGCCGGGTGGATGATCAGGCTGCGCACGTCGCCGATGTTCGCGAGGTGGCTGAACAGCCCGGCGTTGTTGACGAGGGCGCGGCCGGCGTCGACCCCACCCTTGAGCTCGAACGACAGCACCGCGCCGACGCCGAGGGGCGCGTAGCGGTTCGCGGCGGCGTACCAGGGGCTCGACGGTAGGCCGGCGTAGTACACCGCGGCGACGTCATTGTGGTTGTCGAGCCATTCGGCGACCGCCTGCGCGTTCTGCACGTGGCGCTCGACGCGCAGGCTGAGGGTCTCGATGCCCTGGATGAGCTGCCAGGCGCTGGCCGGGGCGATCGAGGAGCCGAGGTCCCGAAGCAGCTGGACCCTGGCCTTGATGATGTAGGCGATGCCGTCGCCGAGCACGGTGGTGTAGCTCGCGCCGTGGTAGCTGGGGTCGGGCTCGGTGAGCCCGGGAAACTTCTCGACGTTCTCACTCCAGGCGAACTTCCCGCCGTCGACGATGATGCCGCCGATGACGGTGCCGTGGCCGCCGAGGAACTTGGTCGCGGAGTGCACGACGATGTCGGCACCGTGCTCGAACGGCCGGATCAGGTACGGGGTCGCAATGGTGTTGTCGACGATGAGCGGGACACCGGCGTCGTGGGCGATCGTCGATACCAGCTCGATGTCGAGGATGTTGATGCGCGGGTTTCCGATGGTCTCGGCGAAGAACAGTTTGGTGTTCGGCCGCACTGCCCTGGCCCACTCGTCGGCGTCGTCTTGGTTCTCGACGAAGGTCGTCTCGATGCCGAGTTTGGCGAGCGTGTACTTGAACAGGTTGTACGTGCCGCCGTAGACCGACGAGGAGGAGACGATGTGGTCACCGGCCTGCGCGATGTTCAGTACCGAGAAGGTCGTCGCCGACTGGCCGGACGCGAGCAGGAGGGCGGCGGTGCCCCCCTCGAGTGCGGCGACGCGCTCCTCGACGACGGCCTGGGTCGGGTTCTGGATGCGTGTGTAGATGTTGCCGAACTCGGCGAGCGCGAAGAGGTTTTGGGCATGCTCGGCGTTGTCGAAGACGTAGGACGTCGTCTGGTAGATCGGCGTAGCCCGCGCCTTCGTCGTCGGGTCGGGGGCTGCCCCGGCGTGGATCTGCTTGGTTTCGAACTTCCAGGCGGCGCTCGTGTCGCTCATGGCTACTCCTTCGTCGTGCGGCGGTGGCCCCGCTGTCGGCACGAGCCTAGGGAGGAGTGGCCAGACCGGTCAACGATCCACGACACAGACCGTAACGTTGTCAGGAGTTCACGGTCGACTCCCAGCCCCGTGGCTAGGTCCGTCGGATTACTCGTGTGAGAGTAATGCGTGTCTTCCATCCGCCTGTTCATCCTGGGATCCCTCGAGGCCCACGGGTCGATGCACGGGCACCAGCTGCGCCTCCTCGCCGAGGAGGAGCACATCGACCTCTGGACGGATTTCACGGTCGGCGCCGTTTACGGCGCCATCAAGCGGCTCGCCACCGAGGGCCTCATCAGTGGGGTGCGCGTCGAGCGGGAGGGCAACCGGCCTGAGCGCCAGGTCTTCCGGATCACCGCGGAGGGGGCGGTGGCCCTCGCGCAGATCCGGGAGCAAGCGCTGAGGGAGACCGTCGTTCGTGCTGACCCCTTCGACCTCGCCCTTGCGCGACTGGACCCACTGCGGCTCGACTCCCTCGCCGAGGCGGTCACTGGGCGGATCGAGTCCCTGAAGTTCGCGCTCGCCGACTCCGAGCACCACGCCGCCCTCGCCGACCAGTACCTCACCATCGCCGAGCGGATCGTGATGCGCCACACGGCGGCACGCCTCGCCGCCGAGATCACCTGGCACGAGCAGCTGCTCGTCGCCGTCCCCGAAATCGTGGCCGATGAAACGTCGCGGAAAGAAGCATCATGACCCAGGCCGTATCTCCCCCCGTAGTCACCAGGCGCGCCTGGCTCGCGCTGACCGTGCTCATGGTCGGGGCGTTCATGTCGCTCCTCGACACCACCATCGTGAACGTCGCACTGCAGAGCATCCGTACCTCCCTCGATGCCTCGACGTCGACGCTGGAGTGGATCATCTCCGGTTACGCGCTCGCGTTCGGCCTCACCCTCATCCCCTCCGGCCGCATCGGCGACCGCTACGGGCACAAATGGGTGTTCGTCTTCGGCCTCAGCCTCTTCACTGTCGCGAGCCTCGCCTGCGGCCTCGCCCAGGACAGTCTTCAGCTCATCATCGCCAGGGTCGTGCAGGGAGCGGCGGGCGGCATCTTCTTCCCCGCCGTCACCGCGCTCATCCGCATCATGTTCAGCGGACGGTCGATCGGCAAGGCGTTCGGGGTGCTCGGAGCGGTGCTCGGCCTCTCCGCCGCCCTCGGCCCGATCGTCGGCGGGATCATCATCGAGATCTTCGGCGAGGAGGCCGGCTGGCGCCTCGTCTTCGGCGTCAACCTGCCCATCGGTGTCGCTGCCGTCATCGCCGCCGTCGTGCTGCTGCCGCGCCAGTCGGTGAGTCGCTCCGCGGCGACCGTCGACACCGTCGGGCTACTGCTGCTCACCGCCGGCCTCGTGGCGATCCTGGTGCCGCTCATCGAGGGCCAGACCCTCGACTGGCCGGCCTGGACCTACGCCTGCCTCGTCGCCGGCGTGGCGCTGCTGGTGGCCTTCGCGTTCTGGGAGCGGCACCAGGCCCGCCTCGACCGCAACCCGATCGTTCCGCCCCACCTGTTCTCCCATCCTTCGTTCACGGGTGGTGTGATCCTCGCCACGGTTTACTTCGCGGCGTTCACCAGCATCTTCTTCGTCATCACGATCTTCTGGCAGGCAGGCCTTGGCGCGGGGGCTCTGGAGGCGGGGCTCGTCAGCCTCCCGTTCGCGATCGGCACGATCGCGGGGGCCGCGAACAGCGACCGGCTTGCGAAGCGGATGGGGCGCGGGGTGCTGGCCCTCGGGGTCGGTCTCGTCACGGTCGGCCTGATCGCGATCTGGCTCATCCTTCTGGCCGAGGGACGCGACGTGACCAACTGGATGCTTCTGGTGCCGCTGCTGGTCGGCGGCATCGGCAGCGGCTTCTTCATCGCGCCGAACACCCAGTTCATTGTCGCGACCGTCGACCGGACGGAGGCGGGCGCGGCGAGCGGGGTGCTCGGCACAGCCCAGCGCATCGGCAGCGCCATCGGCATCGCCGTCATCGGCAGCGTCTTCTTCGGCAGCTTGAACATCACAGGGCCGGGGGCGGAGGCCGTCGGTGCGGCCTTCGCAGACAGCGCCACGATCGCGATCGCGGTGAGCGCAGCGTTCAGCGTCGTGGCCTTCGCCCTCGTCTTCGCGCTGCCGAAGCGGGTGCCGGAGGAGTCGTACAGCTGAGTCGTACAACTGAGCGGGCTGCCGGCTACCGCTCGACGAACAGCCAGCGGGGTTTCGGCTCGATCAGGGGCCGGAACACCCGCCGCACGAGGGGGCTGGAGAGCGCGATGGAGATCGCGACTCCGGCCAGGACCATGCTCGTCAGCCACATCAGCGAGGTGTTGGCGCCGCTGATGACGCCCGTCTCGCGGATCGGATAGAGCACGAAACTGTGCAGCAGGTAGACGTACATCGTCGCCTGACCCAGGTCGGTGAACCAGGTCGATGACCGGGGGATGAGCACAAAGAACGCGGCACTGAGCACCACGGCGAACCCGATGAGACCGAGCCTCACGAAACCGGCCCACCACATGTCCTCCCCGAGTCCGGAGTATGAGTCGTCATAGAAGAACCAGAACCTCAGGTCCACGGCGCGCCACCGCTCGATTCCCACCGTGACGACCGCGATCCAGGCGGCGAAGACCGCGACGGCCGCGCCCCTCACCCACCACGCCGTCAGCTCGGCTAAGCGCCACCGCTCGATGATGCCCCAGTCCTTGATCTTCCAGCCGAGCACGAAGAACGGCAGGATGCCGATCGCGCGGGAGAGTGAGAAGGTGCTGTCGACGTTGTCGAGGTAGCCGACCCCGACCGAGAAGAGCACCGACCACAGCAGCGGGAAGCGCACGAGGGCGAGGTAGGGGATGATCAGTCGGAAGATACCGAGGGCGAGCAGGAACCACAGGGTCCACGATGGGGTCGTGGGGTTCAGGTCGCCGCGCCCCTCGACGAGGAACTTCACCAGCGTCCAGATGGTCTCCATGATGAAGTAGGGCAGGAGGATGTCGGTGACGACCTTCTTCAGCTGCGCGGCGTTCGGCGGTCCGCTCCGAGTGAAGTACCCGCTGATGATCGCGAACGCCGGCATGTGGAAGGCGTAGATAACCAGATAGACGATCAGCGCGTTGTTCGACTCCGCGGTGAGCCGCTGGATGCCGTGGCCGATCACCACGAGGGTGACGCAGAGGAACCGCGCGTTGTCCCACACCGGCACCCGCACCCGGCTCGTCCGGGCGGTGGAATCCTGCGCCGTACCGGTTATCGGGGGTGTCGCCATCCGGGGTGCCGTCTCCTCCGACACGGGCACGGCCGCGTCATCCGCTCTTCAGCCTAGGCGCGACGCGAGAGGGAGGCACCCGGGCGGTACGGTGGGGGGACCAAGACAGAGGAGATTCGGTGGGCGTACAGCGCGTGGTCGTGACCGGGGCGAGTTCGGGAATCGGAGCGGCGACGGTGCGGCTGTTCCGTGCCCGCGGCTGGGACGTCGTCGGCGTCGCGAGACGCACCGACCGCCTGGAGGCGCTCGCCGCGGAGACCGGGGCACAGGTGTTCACCGCCGACCTCACGGTGCAGGCCGAGGTCGACGCCCTGCGGGACTTCGTCGCAGAGGGAGGCCCGGTGCACGCGCTCATCAACAATGCCGGGGGCGCCTACGGCATGGCCTCGGTCGAGGACGGCGACCCCGACGACTGGACGCGCATGTTCGACGTCAACGTCGTGGCGGTGAAGCGGGTCATCACGGCGTTGCTGCCGCTGCTGCGCTCTGGAGTGCCCGCCGGCGGGTCGGCCGGCATCGTCACGATCTCCTCGATCGCTGGGCACATCCCCTACGAGGGCGGCGGGGGCTACAACGCCACGAAGTTCGCCGTGCGTGCCCTCGTGGGGGTGCTGCGGCTCGAGCTCGCCGGGGAGCCCATCCGGGTGATCGAGATCGCGCCCGGCATGGTCAAGACCGACGAGTTCAGCCTCAATCGCTTCGCCGGCGACCAGGCGAAGGCCGACGCCGTCTACGACAACGTGCCCCATCCGCTCTCAGCCGACGACGTGGCCGAGGCCATCGTGCACACCCTGGAGCTGCCCGCGCACGTGAACATCGACCTCGTGACGATCAAGCCGGTCGCGCAGGCCGCCCCGCACAAGGTGATCCGGGGCGAGCTCGCCCCCCGGCGCTCGCAGACCCAGCAGACGAAGGGCTGAGCGGATGTCGGGGTCACCAGACACCCCGCCCAGGGAGACACTCGGCTGGGCCGAGTTCGGCGAGGTGGCCAGGGTGCTGTCCGGCGATGTGCTGCGGACCGGGTTCGTTCCCGAGGTGGTCGTGGCGATCGCCCGCGGCGGGCTGGTTCTCGCCGGCGCGATGGCCTACGCCATGGACGTCAAGAGCTGCGGGGCGCTGAATGTGGAGTTCTACACGGGGGAGCACGCCACCCTGCCCGAACCGGTCATGCTCGCGCCGCACCTCGACCAGGCCTCGCTCGTCGGCAAGCGGGTGCTCGTCGTCGACGACGTCTCCGACTCCGGCCGCACCCTCTCGATGGTCGTCGGCCTGCTCGGCTCCGCCGGCGCGGACGTACGCTCCGTCTGCCTGTACAGCAAGCCGGGCACGATCCTCGAGCCAGACTTCTCCTGGCGGGTCACCTCGGGCTGGATCGACTTCCCGTGGAGCGTGCTCCCACCCGTCACGGCGTGAACCTCGATCCGACCGGCGGCCTCGACCCCGCGTGGGCTGCAGCGCTCGCTCCCGCCGCCGCGACGCTGGAGTCCATCGGCGCGTTCCTCGACACCGAAGCCGCGCCCGGTTTCCTGCCTGACCCGCAGCGGGTGCTCCGCGCGTTCTCCCGCCCTCTGGCCGGGGTTCGGGTGCTCATCGTCGGCCAGGACCCGTATCCGACCCGCGGGCACGGCGTGGGCCTGAGCTTCTCGGTGGATGCCGCGGTGCGGCCCCTGCCGCGGAGCCTCGCGAACATCTACCGGGAGCTGTCCGACGACCTCGGGGTGGACCCGCCGGTGACCGGCGACCTCTCCTGCTGGGAGGAGCAGGGGGTGCTGCTGCTCAACCGCGTGCTGACGGTGCGCGACGGCGCGCCGGGATCGCACCGCGGCATCGGCTGGGAGGCGGTGACCGACCTCGCCATCACCGCCCTTGCCAGGCGCGGGACGCCGCTTGTCGCCTTGCTCTGGGGCAAGGACGCGCAGGCGGTCACCGGGCTGCTTGGCGGTGCCACCGTCGTCTCCTCCGCCCACCCCAGCCCGCTCTCGGCCCGGCGCGGATTCTTCGGGTCCCGGCCGTTCAGCCGGGCGAACACCGCGCTGGTGGCGGCGGGGGCCGCCCCGATCGACTGGGCGTCGGCGGCACGGGGCGCGCCGGCCTGACGACTCCGCCTGACGACTCCGGACTGACGACTCCGGACTGACACCTCCCGTCGGCGGCGTACAATCGCCGCATGGGATTCGAGCCGGTTGACGGCGCTGCGGTTGATGGCACTGCGGTTGATGGCACTGCAGTTGTCAGCACCGTGGCGGGGTGGCACTGATGCTCGAGGAGGAGTACCAGGCCGGCCACCGCGCCTTCGGGGCACAGCGGAACCTCCCGCCGCTCGAGGTGCCGTTCGAGTATGAGATCCGCGAGGTCACCGCGGCCGACCTGCCCGATGTACGCGAGATCTACAACCACTACGTCGCGAACTCCACCGTCACCTTCGATGAGGACCCGATGACGCTGCGCGAGCTGCGCACCAAGTTCGAGCAGCTCTCCACGCTCGGCCTGCCGTTCATCGTCGCAGTGAGCCCCAACGGGCACGTGCTCGGCTACGCCTACGTGTTCCCGTGGAAGGCCAAGGCCGCGTACCGGTTCACGGTGGAGAACTCGATCTACCTGGGACCCGCCGCCACCGGCAAGGGCCTCGGCAAGGCCCTGCTCGGCGACCTCATCACCCGGTCGAAGGACGCGGGGCTGAAGGAGATCGTCGCCGTCATCGCCGACCGGGGTGCCGACGCCTCCATCCGCCTGCACGAGCAGTTCGGCTTTACGGAGATCGGCCACATGGGCAAGGTCGGATTCAAGTTCAATCGGTGGCTCGGCACCGTGCTGATGCAGAAGAGCCTCAAGTAGCGTCCAGCCGCAGGTGGCCCGAACTTCAGGTGATCTGGAGTCTGGGGGGACGGCTGATCTCGGTGTGGGAGTACTCTGCCCGCGTGCGGCCGGCGGTGAGCGACACGCCGTCGTCGGCAGGGTGCGCGGCGGCATCCGCCACCATCTGTCGCACCTCGTCCGGGGCGATGCCCAGCTTGGTGGCCTCGGCCACGAGCGGCCCGACGAAGCGGTGGGCGAAGGTTTCCCGCCGGCCGGCCGCGATCCGCGCCTTGGCTCCGGGGGAGACGAACATGCCGACGCCGCGCCTCTTGTAGATGTACTCCTCCTCGGCGAGGAGCCGCATCCCCTTGCCGACGGTCGCGGGGTTGATGCGGTGGCTTACGGCGTAGTCGTTCGTCGACGGGACCTGGGTCTCCTCGGCGAGGACGCCGCTCAGGATGTCGTTTTCGATCTGTTCGGCAATCTGGACGAATATGGGGCTATGTGCGTTCATTGCACTCCAGCAGTTCGGGTTGGTGGGTGGCTCAACCAACCAACCGGGACCGGCAAAGATTGTCAACCCCTAGGCTCGGGAGGGTGTTCGAACTCCACCACCTCACCGCCCAGGAACAGTGGGACTGGCTGCAACGCGGCGAGGTCTCGCCGACCGAGCTCGCCACCCACTACCTCGAGCGCATAGACCGGCTCGACCCCCGCGACGGCACTGGCGTCGGGGCCTTCGTGACAGTGACAGCAGATGTCGCGCTCGCCACCGCCCGGGCGCGCGAGCGCGACCCGTCGCGCACGGCACCCCTCTGGGGACTGCCGTTCGCCGACAAGGACCTGAACCAGCGGGCCGGAGTGGCGACCGGGTTCGGCTCCCGCCTGATGGCCGGATTCGTTCCTACCGAATCCGACGAGCTCACCCTCGCGCTCGACGCGGCAGGCGGCGTGAGCCTCGGCAAGACCACCACCCCGGAGTTCGGCCTGCCCAGCTACACCGAGACCCTGGTCGGCCCGCCCGCCCGCAATCCCTACGCGCTCCATCTCGGCGCCGGCGGGTCGAGCGGCGGGGCGGCCGTGGCGGTCGCCGCGGGGCTGCTGCCCTTCGCTCCCGGCTCGGACGGGGGCGGATCCGTGCGCATCCCGGCCGCCGCGACTGGTCTCGTGGGGCTCAAGCCCTCCCGCGGTCTCATCCCGAGCGGCACCGGCATCGACAAGCTCGCCGGGCTCGTGGTGCCCGGCCCCCTGGCGCGCACCGTCGCCGACGCCGCCATGATGCTCGACGCACTGGTCAGCAGCGGACCGCCACCATTCACCCTGCGCGCCCCGCGCTGGGACGGCGGACCCCTGCTGGGCGCCGCGGTGCGTGGCGAGGGCCGGTTTCAGGTCGCGGTGTGCACCGACTCGCCGTGGGACGACGCGTACGAGATCACGGTCTCGGGCGACGCTTCCGCTGCACTGAAGGTCGCGGTGGACGGCCTGGATGCGATGGGACACGGGCTCGAGGAGTTGTGCCTCGAGCCGGACGCGACCTACGCTGGCGCGTTCCGCACGATCTGGCAGGCGGGGGCGGCCGGGATCCCGGCCGAGGGGGAGCAGCTGGACCTGCTCGAGCCTCTCACGCGCTGGCTCGTCGGGCGGGGGCGCGCGCTGAGCGCCAGGCGGCTGGCCGAGTCGCTGGGGCAGCTCGCGGTGTTCGAGCGGTCGATCATCCGCCAGTTCGCCCACGTGGACGCCGTGCTGATGCCGGCGCTCGCGCTGACGCCGCGGCCGATCGGCTGGTTCGACCCGGTCGACGGGGAACGCAACTTCGCCCAGCAGGTGCAGTACACCCCGTTCACCAGCTTCGCGAACGTGACGGGGCTGCCGGCGATCACCCTGCCGGTGCATGTCACTGACGAGGGTCTGCCGATGGGCGTGCAGCTGGTCGGACGGCCGGGCGGCGAGCACGTGCTGCTCGCGCTCGGCGCCCAGCTCGAGCGGCGCCTGCAGTGGCAGCGCCGGCACCCACCGATGTGGTGAGGGGCTACCGCCCCGCGACGGCAGCCTGCAGGGTCGGCAGGTAGTCCATGTCCGTGGTCAAGAACCAGTCATCGCCGATGATGACGTGGCAGGGCGACGCGAAGTCCGGGATCGTCAGGCAGTAGTTCT
>JACMNE010000096.1 GCA_014378715.1 Microbacteriaceae bacterium | reverse complement strand
TCGTGACCTTTCGAACCGTCCCATCGCCGTCACGGTACCGAACGTCGGCTCGGACATTACCGCTGGGCACTCGGGTGGTGTTGATGTCACCGTAGGTGCCGATCTCGAGCCGGTCGCGGCCGATCATGTTCGGGCTCCCACCGCAATGTCGGCGCCGTGGTCTTGAGCCTCCATGGCTTCGACCCAGCGCTGGACATCGGAGACTCGGTAGCGCATCTCGCGGCCCACACGGAAGCCACGCGGACCGCGCTGGGCGTGACGCAGGTCGTGGATGGTCTGTACAGGGACTCCGAGATGAGCGGCGAGCTCGCTCGTCGTCAGCACCGGATCGAGGCCGGGAAAGGTGTGCAACGTGTCCATGCACAGCAGGTGCGCGAGCCATCCCGAAGAGTGCCGAGGAATCCCGAGGCGCACCTGATGCAGAGACAGAAAAACTCGGCGCCGCCAAGGGCCGCGCCGAGTTTGTGCCGAGTTAGTCATTTTCGACTCCCTAGCTGGGGCCGAAAAACCTGTCTGACTAGGACTTTTTTGTTGCGGGGACAGGATTTGAACCTGCGACCTCTGGGTTATGAGCCCAGCGAGCTACCGAACTGCTCCACCCCGCGCTGCATTGACAACGTTACCAGAGTTTGCGGAGCACCGGGTACACGGCCGACGCCCCACCTCCAGGAGTGAGCCTGGGGGCGGGGCGCCGGATCGATCAGCGTGCTGAAACGGTTACGGCGATGCCGCGATCGCCCGCTCGATGGCACTCTGCAGTGCCTCGTCAGCCTGCGCCGCAGCAACGAGGTCGTTGGCCGCATAGGCCGCCGCCCGGTCCGTGAGCGCCTGCTGTGCGTCGGCCAGAGCCGCCTGCAGTGTCGGGCTCTGCGTGGACGTTCCCGTTCCGGTGCCCGGATCCGTCGTGCCAGGATCTGTGGTTCCCGTTCCCGTGTCGGTCGGCGGTGTCGTCACAGGAACATTGCCGTCACCGGCATTCGCACCCGAGTCCCCGCCGAACACGGAGTTCAGGGCCGCGTCGAGGGTGTCCTCGAACCCGATCTTGTCACCAAAGGAGACGAGCACCTTCCGCAGGATCGGGTAGGTGGTCTCGGCCGTGGACTGCACGTAGACGGGCTGCACGTAGAGCAGTCCGCCGCCGACGGGCAGGGTCAGCAGGTTGCCTCGCACGATCTCGGTGTCACCTCGGGCCAGCAGCGCGAGCTGGTTGGCGACCTCGGTGTTCGTGTTGAAGTTGTTCTGAACCTGGCCGGGACCTGGCACCGTGTTCTGCTTGGGCAGGGTGAGGAGGGTGAACTTGCCATAGCCCTCCGCGATCTGCCCCGGCGTGCCCCCCGCGTCTGCATTCACGGCCATGTAGCCCGTGAGCACGTTACGTGTCGCCTCTCCCGACGAGTTCGGGATGAACGTCGTATACAGGGAGAAGTTCGGCTGCGTCGCGCCGGGCACCTGCATCGTGAGATAGTACGGCGGCTGGAACTCCGCCGTCGCCGCCGTCTTCGTGGGGTCGTTTGGCGTGATCCAGGCGTCGTCGCTCGAGTAGAACGAATCGGAGTCGGTCACGTGATAGGTGCTGAGGACCGAACGCTGCACCTTGAAGAGGTCCGCCGGGTAACGAACGTGATCCATCAAGTCAGGTGACATGTCGGTCATAGGCTTCACCGTGCTCGGGAAGATCTTCTGCCAGGTCTCCAGGATCGGATCCGTAGCATCCCAGGCGAACAGCGTCACCTCACCCGTGTAGGCGTCGACTGTGGCCTTCACCGAGTTGCGGATGTAGTTGATGTTGTCGATCGCGTAGGCGGGCGGCGGGGTGTAGGTGTCGACGATCGAGCTGGAAAGCTGCTTGATGTCGGAGTACGGGTAGTTCGCGCTCGTGGTGTAGCCGTCGACGATCCACACGACCTTGTCGTCGACCACGGCCGGATAAGCGTCGCTATCGAGGGTGAGGTACGGCGCGACCTTCTGCACACGCTGCTTCGGGTCGCGGTCGTAGAGGATCTGCGAGTCGTTGTTGACGGCGTCGGAGAGGAAGATCTGCTCCGACTGGAACTTGATCGCGTAGATGATCTTCTTGAAGATGTTGTCGAGCTTCGGCCCACCATCGGCCGCATAGGTCGTCTGCGCGTTCTCGGCGCCCTCGTCGGCACTCGACGGGAAGTCGAGCTCGACCGGACGGGTGCCCTCCGGGGCACCGACGATCGAGAAGGCCGGGGACTCCTCACCGAAGTAGATGCGCGGCTCGAACGCAGTGCCCAGGGCACCGCCGTTCGGGATCCCCGACTGGAGGAAGACCGGCAGGCCCTCGCTCGAGCGCTGGTTTCCGTAAGCGGCGACGACCCCGTAGCCGTGCGTGTAGACGAAGGTGCGGTTGTAGAAGTTGTTCGCGGCACCGAGTCCATTGAGGTTGAGCTCGCGCACGGCGATGACCGTGTCCTGCACCTGTCCGTCAATCTCGTACCGGTCGACGTCGAGCTCCGGCGCGAACTGGTAGTACTGACGGAACTGCTCGAGCTGCGCGAAGGTGCGCGTCACGAGGGCCGGGTCGATGATGCGGATGTTGGCGGTCGTCGCGGCATCGTTGCGGAGGCCGCCTGCCGCGGTGTCAGTCGAGGGCACAAAGCTCTGCTCGACAACATCCGCCACCCCATAGGCATCGCGGGTGGCCTGGATGTTGCGATCGATGTAGGTCGACTCGAGGCTTCTCGCGCTCGGCTCGACCTGGAAACGCTGGACGATCCACGGGTAGACAGACCCGATCAGCAGGCTGCTCACGATGAGGAGCGCTGTACCGATGATCGGCAGCCTCCAGCGGCCGATGATCGCGGTGACGATGAAGAGGATCGCGACGACGGCGGCAATGCCAGCGAGGATGGCGCGACCGGGGATGAGGGCGTTGACGTCGGCGTAGGAGGCTCCGACCAGGAGGCCGCTGCTGCTCTGAGAGAGCGTCGCGTACTGGTCGAGCCAGATGCTGACGGCCTGGATAGCGATGTAGACGCCACCGGTGATGGCCAGCTGCACGCGCGCGGGCTTGGAGATGCGCACCTCGCGGCCGTTCAGGCGGAGCGCACCGTAGAGGTAGGAGGTCGCGAGAGCGCCGATGGCCGAGATGAGCACCACGGCGGAGGCGAAGGCCACGACCGACTGGTAGAACGGGAGCTCGAAGAGATAGAAGGAGATGTCCAGCCCGAACTGCGGGTCGGTGGTCCCCGTGGCGGTGCGGTTCAGCCACTGGAGTACGACGTCCCAGCGCGAGGAGGTCGCGACACCGGCGAAGAGACCGAGCAATGCGGGGATCCCCCACATCGCCAGGCGGCGCAGCGGCTCGATGACCTGCTGATAGCGGTCGAGCTGCGAGTTGAGCTTGGCGTACACCGGACGTGAGCGGAACGCGATCGCGATGCTCAGATAGACCGGAACGGCCATGGCGACGAACCCGATGAGGAACATCACGGCGACGGCGATCCACTGCGTGGTCAGGACCTCGGTGAAGCCGAGCTGGTCGAACCACAGCCAGTCGGTATAAAGGCTGGAGAATATGAAGAATATGACGACGATTGCGGCGATGACACCGGCCGCAATCGCGAGTGTTGCCCTCGTGCGAGAGGCTGGACGAGCTTCCGTGGAAGTCAAGAGAGTGCTCCTGGCTGTAGATGACTGTGTCAGACCATCTTAAGGGTCGCCGCTGTAAGTTGTCCCCCGCGCCGGGGCCGCTCAGCCGCAGCTGGGCAGGGTCGAGAGATCGGATCCCGCAGCGACCGCCTTCAGAGCCGTCAGTGCCTGGGAGAGGGTCGCGACGGAGAAGACCGTGAGGCCGTCCGGCACGTGTCCGGTCACCTCGTCGCAGTTCTGCGCGGGGGCGAGGAAGTACTCCGCGCCGTCGGTGCGGGCCCCGTAGAGCTTCTGGCGGATGCCGCCGATCGGGCCCACATCGCCGCTGACCGAGATGGTGCCGGTGCCGGCGATGTCCTTGCCGCCGTTGAGCTCGCCCTCGGTGAGCTTGTCGATGATTCCGAGCGCGAACATCATCCCGGCACTCGGCCCACCGACCTTCTCGAGCTGGATCTTCACGTCGAACGGGAACTGGTAGTCGGCCCCGACACTGATCCCGACGATCGGGGTGTCGGCCTGCGGGGACACCATCGGGGTGACCTCGACGTCGCTGACGACCCCTGCGCGGGAGATCTCCATCCTGACCGGGGTCGAGGTGCCGTTCTCGGCGATGATCGTGCGCAGCTGGGTCACGTCGACCGGCTTGGTGTCGTTCACGAGCAGGATCTCGTCCCCGGCCTGCAGAATCCCCTCCGACGGCGAGTCGAGAGAGAAGGCCGCGACCGTCAGGGTGCTCGGGAGGGTGTAGCCGAGCTCGGTGAGCGAGGCCGCGATGGCGTCCTTCTGCGAGTTCTGCATGTCGACGGCGCTCTGCTCGTTGGACTGCTGGATCGTCTCGCCGACCGGGTAGACGGCGTCGAGCGGGACGACGGCCCGGCTCGGGTCGCTCCAGGCCGAGAGGATGTCGAGCCAGTTCGGCTGCACGTCGCGGTTGCCCACGACGTTCACCGTGAGCATGCTCAGGGTGCCCGCGGTCGGGTAGGTGGTCTCGTCGGGGATGGAGATGAGGGGCACGAGCTCGTTGTCGACCGTCACTTCGCCGAGGGTGTCGAACACCGGCCCTGGCTGCTCGATGACGTAGGGCGCGGGAGTCAGGGAGAGCCCAAGGCTCGCCACTATGCCGACCCCGAGGATCGTCCAGCCGACGCGCACCCGGCGGCGTCGACGGGAGACGGGGGGTCGGGCGTCGGAGAAGAGTGCCACTGCTGTCCTTTGTGGGGCGCCGGTGTCTGGGGTGCTGTTCGCCACGGGCGCACGGCGCGGAGCCTCAGCGTAGGGCAAAAACCAGCCCACCCGGCGGTGTACCGGCTAGCGTAGTTTGTATGCCTGAAGATCCACGCCAAGAGCCGAACGACGAGTTCCGCGACATGCTGCGCGAACTCCTGTCCGGCAACTCCGACATCGACCCCGCGCAGCTCGCGAGCGCGGCCGGTCTCCCGGACGACCCCGCGATGGTCGCCCAGCTGATGAGCCAGCTGCAGGCCGCCATGCAGTACAGCGGCGACGGCGTCAACTGGGACATCGCCCGCCAGCAGGCGGCGGCGATCGCCGCGGGCTCGTCGCAGCCCTTCTCCCCCGCCGACCGGCACGCCATCGAGGCCGCGTTCTCGATCGCCGCGCTCTGGCTCGGCGAGGCGACCTTCATCTCCGAGCTCACCGTGACCCCGCGCCTGATGACCCGGGGCGAGTGGGTCACAGCGACCATGCCCGTCTGGACCCAGCTGGCCGAGCCCGTCGCCCTCAGCATCGCCAACGCCCTCACCGAGGTGCTGCGCCAGCAGGCGCCGGAGGAGATGTCGGAGATGCTCGACAACGCGAGCAAGCTCATGCGCAACATCGGCGGCACCCTCTTCGCCATGCAGCTCGGCCAGGTCGTCGGCCAGCTCTCCAGCGAGGTCGTTTCCGGCGGCGACATCGGCATCCCGCTTCTCGACGCCGCAAACGGCGCCGAGCTGCAGGCCGCGATCCTGCCGCAGAACGTCGGCCCGTTCGGCCAGGGCCTCGACATCGAGGCCGACCAGCTGCAGCTGTACATCGCCGTGCGCGAACTCGCCCACGCGCGCCTGTTCCGCCACGCCAAGTGGCTGCGGCTGCAGCTGATGACCTCGATCAGTGAGTTCGCCCACGGCATCCGCATCGACACCGGGCGTCTCGAGGAGCTCGCGGCCGACTTCGACCCCTCGAACCCCGAGGAGCTGCGCCAGGCCATGGTCAGCGGGGCGCTGATCCCGCCGAAGTCCGACACCCAACTCGCCGCCCTCGACCGGCTCGAGACCATGCTCGCGCTCATCGAGGGATGGGTCGACGTCGTCACCGAGCACGCCACGACCCGGCTGCCGAAGTCGCGGGCGATCGCCGAGACCGTGCGCCGCCGACGTGCGGCCGGCGGCCCGGCCGAGTCCGCCTTCTCTACCCTGGTCGGGCTCGAGCTGCGCCCGCGCCGACTGCGCGAGGCCGCCGCACTCTGGCAGAGGATCACCGATGCCGTCGGCGCCGAGTCCCGCGACGCCCTCTGGTCGCACCCCGATCTGCTCCCGACCTCCGAGGACGTCGACGACGGCACCGCCCTCATCGCCCGCCTCACAGCGGGCACCGGGTCCGGTGACGACGTCGATCAGGCAATCGAGGACCTGCTCAACGACGTGAGCGACGATCGTCCCCGCGAGAACCGAGACGGCTCGGCGGACGAACCGCGGGAGTAAGCCCGCCACCCTGCGTCACCCTGTGGATGAACAGCGGCGCGCACCCCGCGCCTCTGCCACGATGTGGGCATGATCCACCAGCTCGACCCACGCCTCCCGCTCGTCTGGCGCACCCCGACCAGCCTGCAGATCGGCATCGACTCCCCCGAGGTCGTCCTGACCGACGTCACCCCCGCCCAGGAGCGGATGATCTCGGCGCTCGTGCTGGGCATCACCCGCCCCGGCCTCGACCTCATCACGACCTCGACCGGTTCCGACCCGCAGGTCGCGCCCCAACTGCTCGCGGCGCTGCGGGGGGTGTTGAGGCCGCCCCCGGTCTCCCCTCCCCCACCCGCCGACTCGATCGTCATCTCCGGCACGGGGCCGACCGCCGCGCAGATGGTCGACCTGCTGGCCTCGGCCGGTCTCACAGTCTCACGGCTGGCAGCGGATGTCGCGCCGGACGCCCCGCCGGCCGACTTCGCCGTCATCATAGCCTCCCACGTGATCGACCCGGCGTTCCACGGCCACTGGCTGCGCCGGGACGTCCCCCACCTCGGGGTGGTCCTCGGCGACAGCGAGGTGCGGATCGGTCCGGTCGTAGAGCCTGGCGACGGGCCCTGCCTCTACTGCCTCGAGCTGCACCACACCGACGCGGATCCGGCCTGGCCGGCGATGGCGGCGCAGCTCTGGGGGCGGCGGAGTCCCCTCGACACGGGGCTCGTCGCCGCGGAGGCGGCCACCGTCGCCGCCCGCCTCGTGCTGTCGCGCCTGGACCGGGGCCGGGCGTGGCCCGCGACGTCGATCGTGCTCGACGCCGGCACCGGGATCATGCGCCGGGCGGGGGTCCGCCGACATCCGGAGTGCGGCTGTGCAGCTCTTCCAGAAAACGGGACGCTTGCCGCGGGGTCTGGCGCTTCGGGGCGGCCTGCGCGAACGACAGGTGCAGGCGTCGGCGCGCCCGCGTGATACCCACGTAGAGCAGCCGGCGCTCCTCGTCGATGGCGTCGGGCGACTTCGCGTAGCTGATCGGCACGAGCCCCTCGCTCAGCCCAATGACGAACACGGTCTCCCACTCGAGCCCCTTCGCCGAGTGCAGCGTCGCCAGGGTCACCGCGTCCAGGGTCGGCTCGTGCTGGCCGACCGCCCGCTCGTACAGGTCGTCGGAGAACTCGCGCAGCCCCGTGCCCGGCTCCGCCGCCTCGGCGAGCCCCATGATCGCGTTGAGCGACTCCCAACGGTCCCGCACCGCCCCGCGGGTCTCCGGCGCGTCCTGAGTCCATCCGAGCGACCGCAGCACATCGCTCACGGTCTTGAACAGCGGCTCGACGGTGCCGGCGACCGAGGCGCCCTTGAGCATCATCAGCGCCTGCTTCACCTCCGGCAGCTCGAAGAAGCGCTTGCCGCCGCGTAGCTGGTACGCCACGCCGGCGTCGGCGAGCGCCGTCTCGAGCACGGCGCCCTGCACGTTGATCCGGTACAGCACCGCGATGTCCTGGGGGCGGGTGCCGGCGGCGACCAGGTCTGCGATCTGGTTCGCGACGGCGCGCGCCTCAGCCCGGTCGTCGCGGTACCGCTCTATCGTCGGCGCGACTGCCTTGCCGTCGACCTGGGGAGCGGATGTCGCGCGTGACGTCGACCGGAGCGTCAGCGACCCGGCGCGGTCCCGCATCAGCCGGTTGGCGGTGTCGACGATCGCCGGCGTCGACCGGTAGTTCTGCTCCAGGCGCACCACGGTCGCGCCGGGATAGCGGGAGGGGAAGGACAGCAGCAGGTCGGAGCGGGCCCCGGCGAAGGAGTAGATCGTCTGGCTCGCGTCGCCGACGACGCACAGGTCGTCGCGGTCGCCCAGCCACAGGTCGAGGAGCGCCTGCTGCAGCGGCGAGACGTCCTGGTACTCATCGACGACGAAGAACCGGTACTGCTCGCGCACCTGCTGGGCGACCCACGCCTCGGTCTCGAGCATGCCGGCGGCGGCGAGCAGCACGTCTTCGAAGTCGAGCTGGCGGCGCTCGTCCTTGACGGCCTCATAGGCGGTGTGCAGGTCCAGCATCCGCTCGATGCCGACCGCGTCGGGCAGGGTGCGGTCCTGCACGGCGACGGCGTACTCCTCCATGGTGAGCCGGGACACCTTGCGCCACTCGATCTCGGCGGCCAAATCGCGGAGGGTGGGGGTGTCGAGTTTCAGGTGCAGGGTGTCGGCGGCGTGCGCGATAATGCGCCCCTTGGACTCGAGGATGCGCGGCATCGTTCCGCCAACGACCTGCGGCCAGAAGAACCCAAGCTGCGAGAGCGCGGTCGCGTGGAAGGTGCGTGCCGCGACACCGCCGGCGCCGAGACTGCGCAGCCGGCCGCGCAGCTCCCCGGCCGCGCGAGAGGTGAAGGTGAGCGCCATCACGCGGCTCGGCGGGTACACCCCGGTCGCGACACCGTAGGCCACCCGGTGGGTGATGGCGCGGGTCTTGCCGGTTCCGGCCCCGGCGAGCAGGCAGACCGGGCCGAGCAGCGCCTCGGCGGCGACGCGCTGCTCCTCGTCGAGGCCGGCGAGCAGCGACTGGGAACTCGTCACGGCAGAGCTACCATTCACGGCGATCGTCGATGGGGCCGCCATACCAGCGTTCCAGGATCGCTCGGGCGATCGAGGTGGAGCCGGGCAGGGCGATCTCGTCGAGGGAGGCGGCGAGCTCCTGGCGGCTGAACCAGCGCAGCGCGAGGATCTCCTCACCATCGGGGGTGAGCGTCGACGGCTGGTCGTCGTCGACCACGGCGGTGAAGCCGAGCATGATCGAGGCGGGGAACGGCCATGGCTGCGAGCCGAGGTAGGTAGGGTTCTTCACGCGGATGCCGGACTCCTCGAACACCTCGCGCACGACAGCGTTCTCGAGTGACTCGCCCGGCTCGACGAAGCCGGCGAGCAGCGAGTAGCGGTTCGCCTTCCACATGGCGTTCGAGCCGAGCAGGATGCGGTCCTCGGCGTCGGTGATGCCGACGATGATGGCGGCGTCGGTGCGGGGGAAGTTGTTCTGGCTCTCATCGTCGATGGCGCGGCGCACCCAGCCGCCCACCGCCGAGACGGTCGGCTTGCCGGTGACGGGAGAGAAGCGGTGGCTGCGATGCCAGTTCGCCATCGCGAGGGCCTCGGTGAACAGTCCGGCGTGCAGGTCGCTGAGGGAGGATCCGAGCTCGCGCAGGTTGCCCCACCGGGCGTCGCCGCCCAGGGTCTCGGCCGCCGCGTCGTCCAGGAGTGCAGCCACCCAGGGGGTCGCCGCGCCGTCGGTGGTCCGCCCCAGGTAGACGAGGTCCTCGGCCGCGGGGACCTCTGCAGGGATGACGCCGGCGATCCCGTCGTCGCCCAGGAGCGCCTGACCGTTCCAGAGCAGGAGCACTCGGGTCCCATCATCCGCCCACAGCTCGTCGAAGAGCGAGGGCCGCGCACGCGCCTCGTAGTCGCGGTCGAGCTCGTGCCGGGAGAGGGCGAGCCTCGCGGTGAATTCGTAGGACACGCGGAACCTCTTCGCTCTGGGGGTGGCCGTGCGCCTTCACGCCGATTGCGCGTGGCGCAGGTGCACGGGCGGGGATTCACGACCTACCCTGAGGGTATGGCCAGATCCCCACTCACTCTAGCCGCGCTCGCCACCTCGGCCGTCGCCGGGCTCGACGTCACCTCAGCACAGCGACTCGGATCGGGTCAGCCCGGAAGTTTCGAGCAGGCGGTGCTGCAGGTTCGCGGCGGCGGGGAGGTGCTCGTGAGGGTGCCGCGCACCCAGCTGGCCGACACGCGCGCGTCGACCGGGCTCGTCGCCCTGCGCGCGCTCAGCACCGGCATCCGCGCCCGGCTGCCGTTCTCGATCAGCTCGGTGCTCGGGCAGGTGCCGGTCGGCGGCACGCGCGCGATCGTCTACGACTTCCTCCCCGGCACCGTGACCGCCCTCTCGGACATCCATGCCGGCGATGGCCTCGCCGGGTCGATCGGGCGCGCGATTGCCGCGATCCACGCACTTCCGACGAGCTTTGTGGCGGATGCTGCGCTCCCCGTCTCCCGCCCCCTCGACGCCCTCGCGTCCTCCGTCGCGGTCATGGAGCAGTCCGTCGCCACGGGACTCGTCCCCGCGGCGCTCGTCGACCGGTGGGAGCGCGCCACCGAGGACCCCGGACTCTGGCAGTTCGTGCCGACCGTCGTCCACGGAAGCCTCGCAGGCGAGCGGGTGCTGCGCGACGGGGAAACCGTCACCGCGATCCTCGGCTGGGAGACCCTCGCCGTCGCCGACCCCGCGACCGACCTCTCCTGGGTGCTGGGCGCGGCCGCCGCGGAGGCGTCGGACAGTGTCTTCGACGCCTACAACCGGGCGCGCGGGTCGACCGACCGCCAGATCAAGAAGCGGGCGATGCTCTACGCCGAGCTCGAGATCGCGAAGTGGCTGCTGCACGGCACCTCGACCCGAAGCACCGAGACCGTGGACGACGCCGTGCGGATGCTGCACAACCTCGTCGACGTGGTGCAGAACGACCTCAACCGCAGCATCGACACGAACACGAGCCCAGTGATGACCGTCGACGAGGTCGAGACGATGCTCGACCGCAACGAGCGCTCGTCCTGAGCTGAGGGCTGTCCGCGTCAGTCCAGCGGGGCGGCGTCGGCCTGGCGCGGGAGACGGGGCACGATGCGCAGTGGCGCGCGCGGCGACCTGAGGTTGACGGCGATGCGCAGCTGCCCCGTGCGGGCGAGGGTCGCGGCGATGGCCGTCGCGGCGATCGCGGGCACGAGCCCCGCGACCATCAGGGCGGTGCGGGCGCCCGCCTCCTCGGCAATCCAGCCCATGATCGGCCCGCCGATGGCCTGCCCGCCGAGCAGCACCATGATGTAGAGGGACATCACCCGGCCGCGGATCCCGACATTGGACGACAACTGTGTCATCGACTCGGCCGCAGTCGCGAACAGCAGCCGGCTGAGACCGATGCCCACGAGGGCGACGAGGAAGACGCCGGCGACGGGCACCGCACCGGCGACGGCCGTGACGATCCCGAACACGAAGGCACCCCCGACGATGGTGCGCAGCCGCAGGGCCGTGCGCCGGGTCGAGAGGATCGCGCCGAGGAAGGCCCCGACTGCGGCGAGGGAGCTGTAGAGCCCGTAGCCCTTCGCCCCGGTTCCGAACACGTCGTTCGCCATCGCGGTGAGCAACACCGGCAGCGACATCCCGAACGTCGACACGAAGGCGAGGGTGACCAGGGTCCAGAAGATGGCGGGCTTGGACGCAGCGTAGGCGAGGGCGGCGCGGATCTGCCCCGAACTGTTCGTGAGGCGGGGGGCCGGGCGCAGCTCCGCCGGGCGCATCGCGATGAGCGCGGCCAGCACGACGATGCCGGCGAGCGAGTTCGCGCCGATCGACCAGCCGGAGCCCACGATCACGATCAGGAAGCCGCTGATCGCGGGCCCGAGCATCCCGCCGAAGTGGAAGATCGACGCGTTGACGCTGATCGCGTTCCGCAGCCGGGAGTGGCCGACCATCTCGGTGATGAACGCGGCCCTGGCCGGGCCGTCGATCGCGGCCGCGGTGCCGAGCACGAAGGCGATCACGAAGACGTGCCAGACCTCGACCCCACCGGTGAGGGTGAGGGCGGCCAGCACCGCGCAGAGCACGGCAACGATCGCCTGCACCGTGATGAGGATGGTGCGCTTGGGGAACCGGTCGGCGACGACCCCGCCCCAGGCGCCGAACAGCAGGATCGGGCCGAACTGCAGGGCCACGGTGATCCCGACCATCGTCACGTTGCCGGTGAGCTCCAGGACGAGCCAGTCGATCGCGATCCGCTGCATCCACACCGCGGTGTTGGCGACGACTTGCGAGAGCACGTAGAGCCGGTAGTTGCGGATGCGCAGCGAGCTGAAGGTGTCCCGCCAGCGGGGCCGCTCCATGATCGTGGGGATGGGCTCGGTGGCCGGGGGGATATTGTCGGTAATGGTAGCCACACCCCACGGTAGGCCGCCCATCTCCATAAGCTACAATAATGGCGGGTATAAGTACCATTGGATTTGCCAATGATAGGGTCGCGGTGTGTTCGATCCACTGCTGCTCAAGACCTTCCTCGCCGTCGCCGAGACCCTCTCGTTCACCCGCGCTGCCAAGCAGCTCCGGCTCAGCCAGCCGACCGTGTCGCAGCACATCCGCCGGCTCGAGACGGCCGCCGGGAGGCTCCTCGTCACCCGCGACACCCGGGATGTGCAGCTCACCGACAACGGCGACGCGATGGTCGGGTTCGCGCGCACGATCCTCGCCGCCCACGACGACGCGAGCGCGTACTTCACCGGGTCGGCCATGCGCGGGCGACTCCGGTTCGGCTCGGCCGACGACCTCGCGCTCACCCAGCTGCCGCAGATCCTGCGCGACTTCCGCCAGCTGTATCCCCACATCAACCTCGAGCTCACGGTGAACCAGAGCGGTTTCCTCTCCCGGCGGCTGGCGGCCGGACTCCTCGACCTCGTCTTCGTCAAGCAGGAGCCTGGCGCCTCCGACGGCCGGGTCGTGCGCCGGGAGCGGCTCGTCTGGGTCGCCCACAAGTCGCTGGTGCTCGACGCCGTCTCCCCCGTTCCGATGATCGCGTACCAGGCACCGAGCATCAGCCGGGCGGAGGCTATCCACGCCCTCGAGCAGGCAGGGCGCACCTGGCGGATCACCTGCAACACCCGCGAGGTGAACGGGGTCATCGCCGCGACCAGGGCGGGGATCGGCATCGCGGTGTTCCCGCAAACGATGATCCCGCCGGACCTGGTCGACGTCACGCATTCCTTCGCCCTGCCGTCCCTCGGCGAGGTGGAGTTCGCGCTGCTCGCCAACCCGGCAGCGGCCCGCGAGCCCACCGAGGCCCTCGTCTCCGCGATCCTGAAGCGCCCCACCTCGCTGGCGGCCCCCGCCTGACTGGCCAGGATGCAGAAGTCCGCCCCGCACGCCGGCCACGGTTCCCGCGCGCCGGTCGAAGTTCCCCGCACGCCGGTCACAGTATTCCGCGCGCCGGTCATCATTCAGGAGTTCGGCCCGACGCGGGGTGGGCCGGCTGATCATCATTCAGGAGTTTGGCGTGTTTCGAGCGGGCGGATGACGCGTCAGACCCGGTTTTCCGGGGGTCGCCACATCCGCTCGCCCGCGATCTCCTGAATGATGAAACTACCGTTTGCGCCGGGCTCCTGAATGATGCAAAACGTCATTCGGGCGGAGTTCTGATTTCGTTGATGGGGTTGTCCTCCTGGGCCTGGGGGGCCTCAGCCCGTGGTGTGCGGGGAATTGTCATGTCCGTGCACCCGCGGGCGGGGAGCGTTGAGAATGCCCGGGGCGCCCGCACACCTGTCATCACCACGCCATCACCACGCCCGCAACACGACTGGGGACCGCACAACCGTTCACCCGCAATACGATCGACAGGAGTTGACCGCTGGGTCAGGAGGTGAGCGCGGCGTTCCAGAGTGCGGTGAGCTCGGCCTCGTCAAAGAGGCGCTCCGGGACGATGGTCACGTCGTCGCTCACGAAATAGAAGACCGCGTCGATGAGCGCGGGGTCGATGCCCTTCCAGTGGGCGTAGGCGAGACGGTAGAGCGCGAGCTGCAGTTGCTTGCGCTCGAGGTCGGCGGCGTCGCGGGGCGCCTTGCCGGTCTTCCAGTCCACGACCTGGTACCGCTCGCCGTCGAAGTAGACGGCGTCGATCTTGCAGACGATCACCTGGCCGGCCAGGGGCAGGTGGATCTCCCGCTCGACGTCGACGGCGCGGAGTCCGGCCCAGGGCGACGCCTCGAAGGTGCGCTGGAGGCGCTCGAGGTCCGCCGACTCTGACTCTGCAGACTGGCCCGTGTCGTCGACGGTCGGGTCCGGGTTCGGGCCCAGGTCGCGGCCCAGGTCGCGGTCGAGGTCCAAATCGAGGTCGAGCTCGGGGCCGCTCGCGTCAAGCATGTCGGAGCCTCCCCCGATTCCGTAGCGTTCCTCAACCCACTGGTGGAAGAGGGTGCCGAGCCGGGTGGCCCGGTACGGGCGCTCGGGCATCGGGCGGCGCAGCGCGGACGCGACCTCGCCGGGGGTGGTGACGAAGTCCTTGAACCGGGATGCGGGGATGCGCTCGGGAACATCGATGAGCCGGTCGGCGCCGAGCCGGCGCCGGCGCTCGGCGATGAGCAGGTGGAGATCGCGCGCCCACGGGTCGTCGGGGTTCGGATCATCCGGGTCGATAGTTCGCAGCTCTGCCGCCGCCGCCCGCACCTGCGCCGCCGCTCGCTCGACGGCGGCACGGCGGTTGCCGAGCGGGTCCATCGGCCAGGTGAGCAGTTCACGGTCGTCGCCGAGGGGGTTCTCCTCGCTGGCGCTGGAAGCGGGCAACGGGCCGATAACGCCGGACTCGGCGAGCGGGACCAGGAACCCGCTCGGCCCGCGCGGCTTGGAGTGGCCGGCCCAGAACGATCCGCTCAGCAGCAGGCTGTGGCGGGCGCGGGTGACGGCGACGTAGGCGAGCCGGCGCTCCTCGAGCTCGTGGCGCTCGCGCACCGCCGCGGAGAATCTTGTGGACTCGGCGACAAGCTTCTTGCGGGAGTCTGCGGCGTCCCACTCGAAGACGGGCAGCTCCGCGGAGTCGCCACGGAACTCATAGGGCAGGGCGCCGAAGGAGAGCCACCCCGTGTATCCCTCATTCGAGGCACCGGGCAGCTCCCCGTCGACGAACCGGGGCACCACCACCAGATCGTGCTCGAGCCCCTTGGCCCCGTGGATCGTCATCAGCTGCACAGTGCCCGGCTCGGGCTCCTCCGGACGCGGGGCGAGGGAGTCGCGCCACTCGGCCTCGCGCAGCCAGCCCAGGAAGCCGCCCAGCGACGCGGACTCGTCCACGGCGAGGTAGCCGGACAGTGCGTCGAAGAACGCGTCCATCGCAGCGCCGCCCGTGGCCCTGGAGTCGTTGGCGATGACCTCGATGTCGAGAAGGAGCTCCTGCTGCACCAGGGTGACAAAATCGAGCAGGTCGAGCCCCGACCGCGCCCTCAGCCGCGCGAAGGTTCCCCCTGCGTGCCGCAGCCGCTCGAGCCCGGCCGGGCTGAACCCGGAGAGGGCGCTGTGGTCGGGCCGGGCGGCCTGGATGAACTCGAGGGCGTCGACGATCGATCCGCCCTCGCCGTCGGCGACCGAATTGCGCAGCAGGAGGCGCACCTGCTCGTCGAGCCTGCGGTGCGCGTAGTCGCGGCCGGCGAGCCACGACGACACTCCGCGGAGCGCTTTGAGGTCGCGCACCCCGATGCGCCAGTGCGACCCGGCGAGCAGGCGCACGAGCTCCGATCCGGCGGAGGGGTCGCCGACGACCGTGAGGGCGCAGACCAGGTCGGCGATCTCGGGCTCGGCGAGCAGCCCGCCGACGCCGAGCACGTGGAACGGCACCCCATGCCTGCGGAGCGCCTCGATGAACACCGGCTGGGTCTTCCTCGCGCGGAACAGCATCGAGGCGCTGGGCGGCTCGACGCCCTGCGGGGTGCGCAGCTTCTCCCGCAGCCAGCGGGCGGCCGAGTCCGCCCCCTCGGCGAGAGTCTCGTGAAAGGACACGTCGACCGGAAGAGCGGATGCCGCGGGGGATGCCCCGAGCCTCTCGACCCGCACCCGGCTGCCGTCCACCAGCGGCTCCACCAGCGCGTTCGCGACGGCGAGGATGTCGTGCCCGTTGCGCCAGCTGGTGGACAGGGCGAACTCGTTGACGGGCGCCACGGCGCCGCGGAACTGTCGGCCGAAGTCCTCGAGGTTCGCGGCGCTGGCCCCGCGCCAGCCGTAGATCGACTGGTTGGGGTCGCCGACGGCCATCACGGCGTGGTCGGCGAACAGCTCGGCGAGCAGCCAGGTCTGGACAACACTGGTGTCCTGGTATTCGTCGAGCAGCACGACGCGGTAGCGGTCGCGGAACTCCGCCGCGACGCTCGGCACCCCGCGGACGATCTGCAGGGCGAGGGCCACCTGGTCGGAGTACTCCACGAAGCCACGCCGCCGCTTCGCCTCGGCGAAGCGCTCGGCCAGCTCGACGAGCACGGGCAGCGCCGCAACCTTCTCGACCATCCGGTCGACGTCGGCGTACCTGCCGGTGCCGCCGGCCGGCAGGTCGGCGACGGCCGCGAACCGGTGCGCCATCGCGACGATGTCGGATGGTTCGACGACGTTCTCGCTCATGGCGCGGCTGAGCGTGAGGACGTCTTTTGTGAGGGTGTCGACCGAGCGGCCGAGGCTCATCAGCCGTTCGTCGGTGCTGGAGACCACCACGGAGCGGGCGAGCTGCCAGGCGGAGGCCTCGCCGAGCACGGCACCGTCGCTCTCCCGGCCCAGCAGTATGGCATTGTCGCGGAAGATCGTGTTGGCGAAGGAGTTGTAGGTCGCGACCGTTGGCGGGTCGAAGGCGTCGCTGGGGGGAAGCCCGGCCAGGCCTCGCGCCTCGAGCTGCGCGATCCGCTCGCGGATGCGCACTGACAGTTCGCCGGCCGCCTTTCGGGTGAAGGTGAGACCCAGCACCTGGCCGGCCGTGGCCTGACCGTTGGCGAGCAGCCAGAGCACCCGGTTCGCCATCGTCTCGGTCTTGCCGCTCCCGGCGCCGGCGACGACGAGGGCCGGGGTCAGCGGCGCCTCGATGACGGCGCACTGCTGCTCGGTCGGCCGCGGCCGCCCGAGGGCGTCGGCGATGTCGAAGGCGCTAATCACTGGTCACCGCCCGCACCCGGTGCAGCCGCGCGGAGCCCTGCGCCCCCCAGCCGGTCACCTCGACCGTTCCGTCGAACTCGGTGGACGCCATCAGCTCCGCGGCATCGCTGATCCGTCGGCGGACGGCGTCGAGCGCGTCCACATCGAGGGCGGCCTGCTCGGCCACACGGTAGGTCTTGCCCCCGACTCCGCTCTTCACGAAGAGCAGCTTTGCCCCTCCCCCGCTGTGGCCCCCGAGTCCGTCGAGCTGCTCGTCGAGCATGCCGTCGGCGTAGGCGAGCTGGTAGGCGCCGAGCTGCGGGTGGCCGTCGATCAGATCGCGGCGGGTCACCGGGGCACCCGTTTTGAGGTCGACGATGACGACCGAGCCGTCGGCTGCCCGCTCGACCCGGTCGATCGAGCCGTTGACGGTGGCGCGCCCGATCGAGAGGGCGAACCGGCCCTCGGCGGCGACGAGCGACTTGCCATCACGGTGGAAGTCGGCGAGATACTCGGAGAGCCCGACCGCGAGGCGCCTGGTCGCGTGACGCTCGTGCTCCGACATCCAGCGCGACTCGAAGAAGAGCTCGTCCCAGCGGCTTTCGATGGCGGCGACGAGGCCATCGACCGAGGTGTCGGTCGACGTCTCCATCGCCCAGTGCACGATCGTGCCCACGTGCATCCTGGTGCTGCCCGTGCTGCCCGCGATCGAGTTCACGAACCAGTCCAGCGGGGACTCCTCGAACGCCCCCAGTGCCGAGGGCGACACCGGAACGGTCTCGTCCGCGAGGTAGAGCGGGTCGAGCGACGAGGGCGGTTCGAGCCCGAGCCAGTCCTCGGGGCCCGCTCCCGGGACGCCTTCTGCTGCCAGAACTGCGAGAGAAGATGCCGCGGCCGACCGTTCCCCGTCGGTGCGGTTCGGGTGCACGAGTTCGCGACGGAGCCGGCCGGTGAACCCGCGCAACGACAGCGGCGGCAGCGCGGAGGAGTCGGTGACGGGCACGTCGGGCGGCAGGAAGCTGAAGAACACACTCGGGGCCTCATCGTCGCTCGCGACGGCGGTGACCACGACCTGGCTACGGGCGCGGGAGACGGCGAGCGCGAACATCCGCAGCTCGTCGCCGAGCACCTGCTTGCGTGGGTCGAGGGTCGCACCGTCGATGCCGGTGACGGCCTCGACGAGCCTGTGCGCGTTGAGCAGGGAGCCACGCAGCTTGAGGTTGGGCCAGATGCCCTCCTGCACGCCCGCGACGACAACGACCTCGAACTCGAGCCCGACGACTCCGGACGGGGTGGTGACCAGCACGGCGTCGTCGGAGGACTGGGGCGAGAGGGTGTCCTCCGGCACCTCCGCATCGAGCACGGCGTCGAGGAAGACACTCGCCGGGGTGGCTGGCTGGCGCTCGACGAAGCGCCGGGCCGCGGTGAACAGGGCCACGATGCCGTCGAGGTTGCGGTTGGCCTCTGCCGCGGTGATGCCGGCGCCGAGTGCCGCGTCGAGCCAGGCGGGGGCGAGGCGACTACGCTCCCAGGCCAGCCAGAGCAGCTCCTCGATCGTGCCGGTCGCCGCCAGCTCGCGCACGGCGGCGAGAGTGGCCGCGATGCGGTCGGCGTGCCTGGCGACCCTGTGGTCGATCGTCGCGAGCCGACCGGGGGCGGCGAGAGCGTCGACGAGCAGTTCGCCGCTCGACCTGGTGCCGCCGCCCGCGAGCTCCTCGGCGCGCAGGGCCAGGCGCAGCCGGCGCAGCCCGAGCATGTCGAGGCCACCGAATGGGCCGGAGAGCAGGTCGACGGCGGAGTCCGCGGTCGTCGGGGTGCGCCCCATGCCGAGATCGACGACGCGCAGCAGGGCGCGGGCCGCGAGGTCGTCGCGCAACGGGGCCCCGCCAACGGAGCTGCGGGTCGGCACGTCGGCGAGCGCGAGGGCGCGGGCGACGACGGGCACCTGGGCACCGCTGCGCACCACAACGGCCATCGCCCCGAAGCCGATCCGGTCGACCAGGCTCCGTTCGCGCAGCACCCTGGCGATCGCGCCGAGTTCCCGTGACGACGTGGCCGCCTCGATGCGGATGATCGGTTCCAGCGGCGCCGGCTCGAGCGACCCGGCCCGCGCGCCGACCACCCCGGCGGAGCGCTGTCGCCCCGCCGCCGCGGTTCCGATGCGCCCCACGACCGCGGAGGTCAGCGCCCGCAACTGCGGCCCCTGCCTGTGGACGATGTCAAGGTACAGCGTCGGCAATCCGGGCAAGCCCAGCACGGTGGAGAGGCGCCCCAGGGCGTCCGGCTCGCCGCCCCTGAATGCGTTCGCCGCGACGTCGGGGTCGCCGACGGCGATGACCGCGATCCTGCGCCCCGCGAGCGCACGCAGCAGCACGAGGGTCGACTCGGTTGCCTCCTGCAGGTCGTCGACGACGACTAGGCGCAGGCCGGAAATGCGCTCCGCCACCCGGTCACTGTTCAGAGCGGATGCCGCGAGCTGCATGAGCTCGGCGGAATCGCACTGACCGGGGCGCAGCCATCCGCTCACCTGCTGATACTCGACGAAGAAGTCCGCGGCCGCGCGCCACTCCGGATGCCCGAGCCGGTCACCGAGGGAGCGCAGCTCCTCGGGAGCGACGTTGTATTCCGTGGCCCGCATGAGCAGTTCACGCAGCTCGGTGCGGAAGCCGCGCAGCGCGCGCACCTCGGCACCGAGGGTCGGCGGCCAGGCCGGGCCGCGTCCGTCGATCGTGTGACCGGCCAGCACCTGGCCCATGTCGCTGTCCTGCTCGCCCCCGGTGATGAGACGCAGCCCGCCCGCGCCAGCGCCCGACACACCGCCAGCGGATGTGCGGACGGCTGCCCCGCCCGCGATCTCGAACGCGAGGGAGTTGACGCTGCGGGCCAGCGGTCCGTTGGTCGGCACCCCGAGGCGCAGGGCGAGCACGTCGCGCAGTGCCGTGGCGGTCGCCCTCGACGGGGTGAGGGCGAGAATCTGCTCGGGTGCCCAGCCGCGGCCGAGCACCCGGTCGGCGATCAGCTCGACGACCGTGGTGGTCTTGCCGGAGCCGGGGGCGCCGATGATGGCGGCGGAGGCGGTATCCGCCAGATCGACCACGGCTCGCTGGGACGGGTCGAGGACGACGCCGGCGACACCGGGCACGGCCGCCACGGTCGCCCGCTGGAATCCCCTGACGCTCATGACCCCACGCTAACCGGGACCCCCGACATTGCCCTGCGCGGCGCCCGGCCATTCCGCTCACAACGAACTGTCCGGGTGTCTCTCGCGCGATGTCGTAATCTGAGCACGTGGACATTCGAATCGGCATCACCAATTCCCCTCGCGAGATCAACTTCGAGTCGGCCCAGACGGCGGGCGAGATCGAGACGATCGTCGCCGCCGCC
This sequence comes from Microbacteriaceae bacterium, assembly GCA_014378715.1. Classification (GTDB taxonomy): domain Bacteria; phylum Actinomycetota; class Actinomycetes; order Actinomycetales; family Microbacteriaceae; genus Marisediminicola. Next base: position 2,887 of record JACMNE010000096.1, on the reverse strand, counting down.
CTCGACTCCGGTAGCAGCTACGTGACTCTGAAGGACGACAAGGGCAAGGTCTACCTGGTCCCGACGGCGACGATCGGCTACGTCGAAATCGGATCCGACGCCTCGCGTCGCGTCGGCTTCGTCTCCTGACCCGGCGCCTCCCCACCCCATGGAACTGATGTTCGTCGCGCTCGGCGGCGTGCTCTTCGGCGCTGTCGTGCGCTATGTACTGCCCGGCCGGGAGACCTCGGGGGCCCTTCTGCTCCCCGCCGTCGGCGTCGTCGCCGCCTGCGTCACCTGGGCGATCCTCACCTGGGCGGGCCTCGCCTTCGACGGCGGCTGGATCTGGTTCCTCAGCCTGGCCGTCGCGGTCTCGGCGCCGCTGCTGACGGCCGTGGCGCTCCCCCGGCGACGCAAGGCAGCGGATGCCCGGCTGCTGGCGTCACTGAACCAAGCCTGACACACAGGCACCAGCGCCTCAGGCAGTCAGGCCGAGCGCGTCCATCCGGCGCGCATGCGCGGCGATCAGCTCGGTGAAGACCGGCTCGAGCCGCGCCTCGTCCGGCGCGGTGTCCTCTGGCACGGCGAGCGCCGAGCGGGCGACCAGCAGCGTGTCGCCGACCAGTCTGCGCCCCCACAGGGCGAGCCGGGAGGCGAGCCGAGGGTTCTCCCCGATCGCGGCGAGCAGTTCGTCGACGATGTGGCTGCGGCCGGCGTCGGGCGAGAGCAGCGCGGCGACACGTTTGCCGCGCTCCTCCGACAGGCCGCCGGCGAGGCGCACGAAGAAGTCGTCGAGGAGCCCGGCGGTCACATAGACGCTGACCAGGTTCTCAAACCAGTCGGCTCCGCGGGTGGTGCGCTGGAACTCGAGGATGTCATGGCGGAACGGCTCCATGGTGAGCACCGGGTCGTGGCCGGCGCGCGCGATCTCGTCGACGAGGCCGGCGTACTTCTCCAATGACCGCTGGGCGACCCAGGTCATCGCATGCATCCCGCGCAGGTGCGGGGCGCCGGAGACTCCGAGGGAGGCGGCCTGGAAGATGGTCAGCTGCAGGTAGGCGGCCCGTCCGAGATAGGACTTCAGGTCGGGGGTGAGTTCCCCCAGGGCGACCCGGTTGACGTTGTCGTTGTCGGCGCGGGATACGCGGGTCCTCAGACGGGGGATTTCGGCGTGATCCTTGCGCCGGCGAAAGAGTGACACCACCATCACAGCCTAGCCGGGCCGCCCCGGGACCGGCGACGCAGGGCCAGGAAGGGCCAAATTCACCCTCTCGGCCGCCCCGGAGCTAAACTGACCCCAAGCCTCTTTCTGACAGGGGCACTTACGCCCCAGGCACAAGCGGGCGTACTCGCATTCATGACGGGCTATCACACGTGACCTTCGCAGAACTCAATATCGACCAGGACATGGTCGACGCTCTTGCCACCAAGGGAATCATCGAACCGTTCCCCATCCAGACCCAGACGATCCCCATGGGGCTGGGCGGGCAGGACATCATCGGACAGGCCAAGACCGGCACGGGCAAGACCCTCGGTTTCGGCCTCCCTCTCCTCCAGTCCCTCGGACTCAACCCTGAGCCGGGCGTGAAGGCGCTCGTCGTCGTCCCCACCCGGGAGCTGTGCATCCAGGTCGCCGAGGACCTCACTCTTGCGGCGTCCAACCGCTCCACCCAGGTCGCGGCGATCTACGGCGGCAAGGCCTACGAGGGCCAGATCGAGCAGCTCAAGGCCGGCGCTCAGGTCGTCGTCGGCACCCCGGGGCGCCTCCTCGACCTCGCGAGCCAGCGGATGCTGTCGCTCAAGGACGTCAAGGTCATGGTCCTCGACGAGGCCGACAAGATGCTCGACCTCGGATTCCTCTCCGACATCGAGAAGCTCTTCGCGCAGACCTCGCCGACCCGCCACACCATGCTGTTCTCGGCCACCATGCCGGGCCCGATCGTCGCCCTCGCGCGCCGGTTTATGAACCGGCCGACCCACATCCGCGCGACCGACCCCAACGAGGGCCTCACGCAGGCGAACATCAAGCACGTCATCTACCGCGCGCACAACATGGACAAGGACGAAGTCATCTCGCGCATCCTGCAGGCCGAGGGCCGCGGCAAGACCGTCGTTTTCACCCGCACCAAGCGCGCGGCGGCGAAGCTCGTCGAGGAGCTCAACGACCGCGGGTTCAACGCCGCGGCCGTGCACGGCGACCTCAACCAGGAGCAGCGCGAACGGGCGATGGCCGCGTTCAAGGCGGGCAAGAAGGACATCCTGATCGCAACGGATGTCGCGGCACGCGGCATCGACGTCAACGATGTCACCCATGTCATCAACCACACCATTCCCGACGACCACGACACGTACCTGCACCGCGCGGGCCGCACGGGCCGCGCCGGCAAGACCGGCATCGCCGTGACCTTCGTCGACTGGGACGACCTGCACAAGTGGGCGCTCATCAACAAGGCGCTCGACTTCGGCCAGCCGGAGCCGACCGAGACCTACTCCTCGTCGCCGCACCTCTACGCCGACCTCGACATCCCCACCGACGCGCGCGGACGCCTCAGCCACGCCGGACCTCCCCGGGTGCGCGAGCCCCTCGCCTCCGACCGCGGAGGGCGCGGAGCGCCTGCCGCCGGCGGAGCGGGTGGTTCACGTGGACGCCGTGGCGGCCCCGCTGCCGGCGGCTCCTCCACGGGCAATGGTGGAAGCACCGGCGGCAGCGGCGACCGGTCGCGCTCGCGCGGTCGCGCGGACGGGCGTCCGGCGACCACCCCCGGTGCGCCGACGGCCGCATCCACCACGGCACCCACAGCAGGCGACACCACGGCCGAGGGTGCCACCTCACCCCGCGGACGCCAGCGCACCCGCCGTCGCAACCGGGGCGCCACGCCTCCGGCGGCCTGACCGGGGTTCAGCCCAC
>JACMNE010000095.1 GCA_014378715.1 Microbacteriaceae bacterium | reverse complement strand
TGACGGCCGCATCGTCGTGCTCGCGCACTCCCAGGGCGCCGCCATCGCGGCGAATGTGATCTTCACCGTGCTGCCGGCCAGCCCCGGGGCGCCCCAGGTCGACACCCTCCTCACCGTCGGGGCCGCCGTCTCCCTGCTCGGACCGTCGCGGCTGCGCCGGGGAGCAGCCGACCTGCTCACCCCCGTCGCAGACTGGGTCGCCTCGCCGACCCCGGTGCGCTGGGTCAACTTCTGGGCCGTCTGGGACCCCTTCGCTGCCGGCCCTATCGCCGACACCCACCGGGCCAGGTACGAGCGCTGGGCCAGCGCCTACCGGGCGCCGGCCGTTCCCGGCGCCGAGCCCGCCGACGACGCCGCCAGTGGACCGGAGGAGCGACCGGTGCACAACACGGCCTTCCCCCTCACCGACCACCAGGGCTATGCGGCCAACACCGCCCAGGTGATCGACCCGGTTGCCCGGGAGCTCGCCGGACTGCCTCCCGCCCCGTCGGTGTTACGCCGCCGCTGGGTCAGGATCGTGAAGGCGAGGGGGCTGGCCCGCCTGCTGGCCATCGTGATCGCCGTGTTCGTGCCGTTCACCGCGTTGCCCTCCGTTGTCGGCGGTGCGCTGTACTCCACGGCTGTCGCCGTCGTCGAGACCCTCGGCGCGTTCGTCGACCTCTCGGCGGTTGCCGGGTTCCTCACCTCGCTCCGCGACGGCGACCATTTCACGTCGGTCGGCGCCACCGTGGTCGCGATCGTCGTCGGCCTCGTGGTCCTCGGCACGTTGTCCTGGCTCGGGGCGTGGATCTCGCACCGCCAGGCCGTCGCGGTCGTCAGCCAGATCTGGTCGCTCCCGGCCTGGAGGATCGTCGACGGCGCCTTCCGGCTGGTCCTGGTCGGCGCGGCGCTGCTCGCGACGGACGATGTTCTCTCGCTGGATCCGCTTGCCTGGGCAGTTCTCGCCCCCATTGGGATCGCCGTCTGGGCAGCGCCGCTCAATCCGGCCATCCCGCACGATGTGCCGGCGCAGCCCGCCCCACCCGCGACCCAGCCCGTCCCTCCCATGCCGCCGTAGGGCGGTGCCCTTAGGCTTGCGGCAATGACAACACTGTTCAGCCGCATCATCCGGGGGGAGCTACCCGCGAGGTTCGTCTGGCGTGACGAGATCGCCGTGGTGTTCCTCACGATCCAGCCGCGTTCGCCCGGCCATGCGCTCGTGGTGCCCAGGCTCGAGGTCGACCGCTGGCTCGACGCCGGCGAGGAGACCATGGGCCACCTTATGAGGGTCGCCCACCGGGTCGGCGAGGCACAGCGCGAGGAGTGGGGCGGCGACCGGGCCGGCCTCATGATCGAGGGCTACATGGTGCCGCACCTGCACATCCACGTCTGGCCCTCGTGGTCGCCGTTCGAGTTCCACGCCACGGGCATCGACCGGGCTGCGCTCCCGGCCGACCTCGACGCGGCGGCCGTCCGGCTGCGGTCGCGGCTGCGGCTGCACGGCCACGGCGACGTCATCCCGCCCGAATAGTCCCTCCACCGTCACGAAAGGCACCACAATGCACGGAGAATACAAGGTCCCCGGCGGCAAGCTCGTGGTCGTCGACCTCGAGGTCGAGGACGGCCTCATCGTCGAAGCCCGGGTCGCCGGCGACTTCTTCCTCGAACCCGACGAGGCCCTCGAGGCCATCAACACCTCTATCATCGGGCTGCCGGAGACCGCGGACGCCAAGCGGATCGCTGCGGCGGTGCGCGACGGGTTGCCGGAGGGCGCCCTGCTGCTCGGGTTCTCTCCGGAGGCCGTCGCGGTCGCCGTGCGCCGGTCGCTGGCGCGCGCCACGAACTGGGGCGACTACGACTGGCAGCTCATCCACGGCGCCGCCTACCCGCCCGTCGTGCAGATGGCACTCGACCAGGTGCTCGCCGAGGAGGTCGGCGCCGGCCGTCGTGCCCCCACCCTGCGCATCTGGGAGTGGAACGAACCCGCCGTGGTCATCGGCAGCTTCCAGTCGGTGAAGAACGAGGTCGACCTCGTCGGCGCTGAGAAGTACGGCTTCTCGGTGGTCCGCCGCATCAGCGGCGGCGGGGCGATGTTCATGGAGGCGGGCACCGTGATCACCTACTCGATCTACGCTCCAGCCGACCTCGTGCAGGGCATGACGTTCGCCGACTCCTACGCCTACCTTGATGAGTGGGTCATCGTCGCACTCCAGTCACTCGGTATCGACGCCTCCTACCAACCCCTCAACGACATCACGAGCCCCACCGGCAAGATCGGCGGCGCCGCGCAGAAGCGCCTCGGCACCGGGTCCGTGCTGCACCACGTGACGATGAGCTACGACATGGATGGCGACAAGATGGTGCAGGTGCTGCGCATCGGCCGGGAGAAGATGAGCGACAAGGGGACCAAGAGCGCCGCGAAGCGGGTCGATCCCCTGCGCAGCCAGACCGGGCTCTCCCGCGATGCGATCATCGAGCGGATGACGGAGACCTTCACCCGTCTGTATGGGGCGACGCCGGGTGACGTCACTCGGGAGGAGCTTGCCGCCGCGATGGTGCTCGTCGAGGAGAAGTTCGACACCGAGGACTGGCTCCAGAGAGTCCCATAATCGAGCGGTACTCTGCACTGGGAGCACCCCTGCCGCGCTGCGGCCGGATCCCGCCCGACAGAGGACTACCGTGGCCACGCGCTCATCGACCCGCCGCACCGCCGAGGTGAGCGTTCCGCGCACCCTCACCGCGCCCGTCATCGACGGTGCGCTGTTCGACTACGTCATTCTCGGCGCCGGCTGTGCCGGCCTGACCGTGTGCCTCGCCCTGCTCGAGCAGGGCGAGACCGGCACGATCCTGCTCCTCGACTCGCGCACGGCGTTCCGCGACGACCGCACGTGGTGCTTCTGGGACGTCGAGCCCACCCCGTTCACGCATCTCGCGACCGCGAGCTGGAATGCCTGGTCGGTCGACACCGCAGGCGGCCGGGTTCGAGCGTCGAATGAGGCCTACCCCTATCTGTGCCTGGCCGCCGCGGACTTCTACGAGTTCGCGCTGGACTCGATCGCCGCGTTCCCGAACGTTCGGCTGGTCCTCGGCGACAAGGTCGTCTCGTGTGCGGAATCCGCGGACGAGGTTCGGGTGACCACTTCCGGCGCGGACTACCGAGGGCGGCAGGTGCTCGACGGCCGGGGGCTACCCGTCGGGGGAGCGGCCTTCGCCGCGGCCACCCGGGAGGCCACCTGGGTGCCCCAACAGTTCGTCGGGCTGCGCATCCGCTCGAGTTCCCCGGTCTTCGATCCCGGCGAGTGCCTGCTGATGGACTTCGACGTGGACCAGTCGCGCGGCCTGCGATTCATGTACGTGCTGCCGATCGGGCCGGACGAGGCGCTCGTGGAGAACGTGTACTTCTCGGAGCCGGGGATCTCCCGCTCCGACTACCGCACCGAGATCACCGACTACCTGGCCGCGAGGTTCGATCTGGCGGAGGCCGACATCGTGGTCGAGGGGGAGGAACACGGGTACATCCCGATGACCGACTTCGCCTTCCCCCTGGCCGCCTCGCCCCGCATCCGCTCGATCGGGATGCTCGGCGGGGGCAGCCGGCCCAGTACCGGATACACCTTCCTGCGCATCCAGCGGTCATGCCGGGCGCTCGCCGCGGCGCTCGTGCACGGCACGGCCCCGCCGACCCGGATCAGCGGACGCCGGAGCACGATGCTCGACGCCGTGTTCCTGCGGTTTATGGTCGACCACCCGGAGCGGTGCCCGGAGGTGTTCGCGCGGATGTTCGGCCGCACCCCGTCGGGCCCGCTGGTGCGGTTCCTCTCCGAGGGCAGCACTCCGCTCGACGAACTGCGGCTCATCGTCGCGCTGCCGAAGCGGTGGTTCCTGGCCGCCGCCTGGCGGGTGCTCGCGCGGAAGGTCGGCGCGCGTGTTCGTCGCTGAGGCGCCCGGCGCGGTCGACGGGGCGCCCGCCGCGACCCTGCGCCGCCGGATCCTCGTGCCCGTCTCCGCCGCGTTCGCGGTGCTCATCGCTGTCTGTGCGGCCGGGGTGCGGATCCCTGAGGCGCTGCAGTACGCGCCCTTCGTGATCAGCCTCGTCGCCTTCGGCCTGCCCCACGGCGCGCTCGACCACCTCGTGCCGGCCCGCCTCGCCGGCCGCGCGCCCACTCTCCGCTCGATCGGCGGCGTGGTGCTGCTCTACGCAGTGCTCGGTGCCGCCGTGATGGCGGCCTGGGCGCTCGCCCCCGCCGCCGCGTTCGTCGGATTCATCGCCATCACCTGGTTCCACTGGGGGCAGGGCGACCTCTACGTGCTCCTCGCCCTCGACCGGGCCGGCTACCTGTGCGGTTCCTACAAGCGGCAGCGGATGTTGCGCGCCGCCGCCATCACGGTGCGCGGCGCGCTGCCGATGCTTGTGCCCTTGATCGCCTTCCCCGCGGTGTACGCCGGGGTGGCGACCGCGGCGACGACCCTGTTCGACCCGGCGGCTGCCGGGCAGCTCACCGCGATTATCGACCCGACGGTGCGCGCGGCGCTCGCTGTGGGGTTCGCGGTTCTCGTCGTCGGGTACGCGGTCGTCACCGGGGTGCTCGCGCAGCGTGCGGGGGCGGACTCGCCTCGGGCCTGGCGCCGCGATCTGCTCGAGATCGTCGTGTTGACCGCGTTCTTCGCGGTCGTCCCTCCGGTGCTGGCGATCGGGCTCTACTTCTGTCTCTGGCATGCGGTTCGCCACATCATCCGCTTGGAGATGCTGGACGAGGAGGCCAGGGGATCCCTGCGCCGGGGTCGGCTGCTGCCCGTCGCCGCACGGTTCGCGAGGGACGCCGCACCGATCACGGTCATCGCGCTCGTGATCCTCGTGCTGTTCTTCGTGCTGCTGCCGCCCGCGTCGGGGGCGGGCGCGTCGCTCGGGGTCTACCTCGTGCTGATCTCGGCACTGACCCTGCCGCACATCGTGATCGTCTCGCTGATGGACCGTCGGCAGCAGCTCTGGCGCTGACAGGCTGGCGCCGACCGTGCGCCACCGGAGGTCAGGCGCGGGCGGCGAGCTCCTGGTAGTCGGGGTGGTGGCCGAGCCAGTCGGCGACGAAGGGGCAGTCGGGCACGACCCGCAGGGAGGTACCGGTGCCGATCTCGTCGAGCACCGCCCGCACCATCGCGTCGCCGAGCCCGGTGCCGCGCATCCGCGGGGTGATCTCGGTGTGGATGATGTGGATCGACCCGGCGGCGAGATGGTAGTCGGTGAGGCCCACCTCCTCGCCGTCGACGAGGAAGAGATACCTGTGCTGCTCCGGCAGGTGTTCGAGCGCCATTGACATCGCACCAGCGTACGGTCGGTGTCCGCTGCGGGCAACCGCGGTGCGGGACAATGGAGGATGCCCGCGCCCTGGTCCACAACATCCGCCAACCGGGTCATCCAGGGCGACAATCTCGAGGTCGTCACCTCGTTGCCGGATGGCGCCTTCACGGCGATCTACCTCGACCCGCCGTTCAACACGGGGCGCAGCCAGACGCGGCAGTCGACGACGAGCGTGCGGAGTGCGACGGGACCGATCCGCGGTTTCAAGGGGCAGCTGTACGAGCGCATCCGCGGTGACCTGATGAGCTACGACGACGCGTTCGAGGACTACTGGAGCTTTCTGGAGCCGCGGCTCGCCGAGGCCTGGCGGCTGCTCGCCGACGACGGCACGCTGTACCTGCACCTCGACTACCGGGAGGCGCACTACGCCAAGGTGCTGCTCGACGCGCTCTTCGGGCGGGAGTGCTTCCTCAACGAGATCATCTGGGCGTACGACTACGGGGCGAAGTCGAAGAGCCGCTGGCCGGCGAAGCACGACACGATTCTCGTCTATGTGCGCAACCCCGCGGCGTTCCACTTCGACTCGACGGCCGTCGACCGCGAGCCCTACATGGCGCCGGGGCTCGTCACGCCCGAGAAGGTCGCCAGGGGCAAGCTGCCCACGGATGTCTGGTGGCACACCATTGTGAGCCCGACCGGCAGGGAGAAGACCGGGTACCCGACGCAGAAGCCGGTCGGCATCCTGCGGCGGATGATCCAGGCGTCCACACGCGAGGGCGACTGGGTGCTCGACTTCTTCGCCGGCAGCGGCACCACGGGCGCCGCGGCCGCCGCGCTCGGCCGCCGCTTCATCCTCGTCGACGAGAGCCCGGCCGCCATCGCCATCATCCGCTCCCGCCTGGATGCGGCCGCGGTCCTCTACGAGTAGGCCGGTTCTGGTCATCATTCAGGAGCTTCGGGCGCCGGACTCCTGAATAGTGCCCGTTTGGTCTTCATTCAGGAGATTTCGCCCGCAGACTCCTGAATGATGCAGGCGCGGAGTACCGTGGGGGCGTTCGAGCGAGTGGAGGCGGACCATGGCGGGCGGCAGCGAGGCCGACGAGAAACGTGCTGGCGCGACCGTCGAAACCGACGTGCTCGTGGTGGGGGCCGGGCCGACCGGGCTGATGCTCGCCAACTGGCTGCGGCGCCTCGGCATACGGGTCGTCGTCGTCGACGCGAAGTCCGGCACCACGCGCGAGTCGCGGGCGATAGTTGTGCAGGCGCGTTCGATGGAGATCTATGAGCAGCTCGGCCTGATCGACGAGGTGCTGCCGCGGGTGACAACGATCCGCCTGCTGGCCCCCGGCTTCGAGCGCACCCGCTTCAGCACGATCCCGATCGGCGCGCTGGGCGCGGGCCTCACCCGTTTCGCGAGCCTGTCGGTGCTCGAGCAGAGCCGCAACGAGGCACTGCTGTACGAGAATCTGCGGAGCGTGGGCGGTGACGTGCTGTGGCGACATTCGCTGGCGTCGATCACAGAGATCGAGGGGACCGACGGGGCGGACGGAGGCATCGAGGCGGTGCCGGCCGACCCCGCGGCGCCCCGCATCCGCGCGCGCTTCTGCGTGGGGGCCGACGGGGCAGGATCGTTCGTGCGTCAGTCGCGCGGGATCGCCTTCGAGGGCACGACGAACGCTCACGTGTTCTACGTCTGCGATGCGATCGGCGTCACCGGGCTGACTGCTGACGCCGTCAACGTGGTGCCGTCGCCGCGCGACGTGCTGCTGACTTTTCCCCTGGGGGACGGCGACCACCACCGGCTGATCGGCATCGCCCGGGCGCCGCTGGGAGAGCAGGCGGGGGCCGTGGAGGAGGGGCCCGTGCGGGCCCTGCTCGAGCGGGAGTTCGGGGTCACCTGGGGGCGGTCGACCTGGTTCGCCACCTACCGCGTGCATCACCGGGTCGCCGCCCGGTTCCGCGACGGGCCGTTCTTCCTGGCCGGCGACGCCGCGCACGTGCACTCGCCGGTCGGGGCGCAGGGCATGAACACGGGCTTGCAGGACGCCCACAACCTCGCCCTGAAGCTGGCCGAGGTGATCTCTGGCACAGCGGATGTCGCGTGGCTCGACCACTACGAGATCGAACGGCGTCCGGTGGCGCAGCGCCTCATCCGCTCGACGGACCGGGTGTTCGCGGCGGTGACGTCGGACACCCGGCGTGCCCGCCTGGCGCGCCGGGCGCTGGTCCCGGCGCTCGCCCCGCTGCTGACCCGGGTGATCCCTCGGGTGGGCGGGGCGTCGCGGCTGTTCGGGTACCTGTCGCAGATCCGGGTGCACTACTGGGCCAGCGGAAGCGAGAAGGCCCGTGCGCGCGGCAGCCGGGACCCGGTGGTCGGGCGGCGGCTGCCGTGGACGGGCGAGAACCACGCCTGCCTCGCGGCCGTCGAGTGGCAGGTGCACAGCTACGGCGGTGGGGCGGTGCGGCGGGAGCAGGGGGACCGGATCGGCGAGACGCTGGGGATGGCCGCGGTGCATTTCGCCACGACCGGCGGCAGTCTGCTCAGTGTGGACGACGTGTACCTCGTGCGCCCGGACGGGTTCGTCGCCGCCCGCGCCCGGCCCGCCGTCGCCCTGGCGGTCTTCCGGGCGCGCCTGGCCGAGTTCGGCCGGACCCGCCCGGTGGGGCCGGTGGCCGGATGAGCCTCAGGCGGAGTCGCGGACGACCAGGCGGGTCGGCAGGATGCTCTGGCGCTCCACGTCCTCGCCGCCGAGCAGCGCGAGGAGGTTGTTCGCCATCCGCAGGCCCATCTCGGTCGAGGGCTGGTGCACCGTCGTCAGCTGGAGCTCGCTGCTCGTCGCGGCGGGGCTGTCGTCGAACCCGACCACGCTCACGTCGTCGGGGACGGCGATGCCGCGCTCCCTCAGCACCGCTAGGGCGCCGATCGCCATCAGGTCGCTCGCGGCGAAGACGCCGTCGAGGTGCGGATCCCGCTCGAGCAGCGCGCGCATCGCGGTTGCCCCGCTTGCCATCGTGAAGTCGCCGTAGGCGATCAGCCCGGTCGGCAGCCCGGCCGCGCTGAGCGCCTTGCCCCAGCCCGTCGTGCGGTCGACCGCCGCCTGCATGTCGGCCGGACCCGCGATGGTCGCGATGTGCCGTCGCCCCCGAGCCATCAGGTGCTCGGTCGCCAGCGCCGCCCCCGCGGCGTTGTCCACGTCGACGAAGTAGTTGCTGTGCTGCTCCGGGTGGAACGGCCGCCCCCCGAAGATGACCGGGATCGTGCCCTCGAGCTCGGAGAAGAACTGG
>JACMNE010000020.1 GCA_014378715.1 Microbacteriaceae bacterium | reverse complement strand
GACCGCCGTCGGGCTAGCGAGGACGCCGAAGACAGTCTTATCGCGACATCCGCTGCCACAGCAGCCCTGCGCCCGGTGGGACAGGTGCACCCGACCGGCCCGATCGATATCGTCGACATCAGAGACGAGGACAGCGTCGCCGACCTGGATGACGACTCGGTCAACGAGCTGGACTCCGACTCCGCCGATGCCTCACCGCGAAGGGCCTGACATGACCGTCACCGACGAGACCGACCATGCGTCGGCCGTACTCGAGGTCGAGCAGCAGCTCGGCACCGTCGTGCGCCAGCTGTACGCGACGGCCAGGCGATCGGCCGCACAGGTCGACCCGACACTCCCCCCGTTCGGCCTCAAGCTGTTGCGCCTCCTCGAGCGGTCGGGTCCCACCCACGCGAGCGCGGCAGCCGAGCTCCTCAACGTCGACCGCAGCTTCGTCAGCCGCCAGGTGAAGCAGCTCGAGGAGCTCGGCCTCATCGAGGTGCGGGTCGACTCGCGCGATGGACGAGCGCGCTTGATTGCCGTGACCCCCCTCGCCATCGAGCGGATGTCCCTGGCCGACGACACCTCGGACAGCCCCACCCATCGCGCCCTCGGCACCTGGGGCGGCGAGGATCTACGCCAGCTCGCCGCCCTGCTGGCCCGGCTGACCGACACCGGTCTCTGAGAGGGCCTGGAACGTGCTCATCGGCGCGGGCAACCCATCGGTCAGCGGCCCGAATCCGGGACGACCGCACTCGCCCAAGCGCCGCGAGAGGGCCCGAGCGGAGCCAGGGTTGCGCTGATCACGATTGCCCCCCCATCGGGTATCGGATATGCGGACGCGGTGGAACAATGATGGCCAGGACCTGCCCCGACCTCAAGGACGTGACCAGCGATGCCCACCACTTCGATCTTCGTCAACCTCCCCGTCGCCGACCTCGACGCTGCTAAGAACTTCTATACGGCGCTCGGGTACACGGTCAATCCGAGCTTCACCAATGACGATGCCGCCAGCATCGTCATGTCGGACAGCATCTACGTCATGCTGCTCACCAAGCCGTTCTTCGCCACGTTCACCGACAAGAAGATCGTCGATGCCCAAGCGGATGTCCAAGTGATCAACGCCATCGGACTGGAGTCGCGCGAGGCGGTCGACGAATGGGCAGAGAAGGCCCTCGCCGCGGGGGGCGCCGAGCCGCGGGGGGCGCAGGACTACGGCTTTATGTACTCACGCGACATCGAGGACGTGGACGGACACATCTGGGAGCCCATGTGGATGGACCCGGCCACAGCCGAGAGCGGCCCGCCCGACGGGGCGTCCGCGCAGAGCCCCGACGCGGTGTAGCGGGTCAGTCCCGCTCCGAGCCGGTCGACTGCGCATCTGCTGCGATCTTCAGGATGGCGTCGACTGAGAGAGAACGCGACCACGGACGGGGGTGGACAAGGCAATATCACTGCCGACACCACAATAATGCGCAACTTGCAGATTTGCGTCTGCGCACAATTCGGAGCAACCTGTGGCATTCCTATACGGGGACTGAGGGTCGTCCGGAAAGCTGTCGGGAGAGGCACGCGGGGTGCCACAGTGACTTCGGAGAGGCCAGCCATGTCGAACGTGCTGCTCGACGCCAGCGTCATCGGGGGACCGGTGCCCCTGGGCGTCTATACGATCGCGGGAGCCCTCGTGGTCACCCTGCTGGTGCGACGCTACCGTCCGCGGTACGCCGCGTTCTTCGCGGCCGCCTCCGGTGTCGGCGCCGCCTTCGGGTGGGCGCTCTCCTGGCTTGTGAGCGATGTCTGGGACCTCTTCGGCATCTCCTTCTCGATGGTCACGCGCGGCTGGATCGTGGCGTTCTTCGCCGGGGCCGGAGTCGTCATCGCCGCTCTGTCGCTCACCAGGAGGCGCCGGGTCGCCGCGATCCTCGCGATCCCCGCCTTCCTGCTCGCCGCGGCCACCGGAATCAACGCCGACTTCGCGCAGTATCCGACCGTGCGCACGGTGCTCGGCATCCCGCTCTATGGCGCCCTCGACGCAACCCCCGCGGCATCGTCCGACGCCACCGTGGCAATGCCGACTGCCGGGACGGTCGGAGAGGTGACGATCCCCGCCACCGTCTCCGGGTTCGCCGCTCGCTCGGCCATCGTCTACCTTCCGCCCGCCGCGCTCGTACCGAACCCCGTCGCCCTGCCCGTCATCGAGATGATGTCCGGCCAGCCGGGAAGCCCCCAGGACGCGTTCCAGGCCGGCCAGCTCGCCGTGACCCTCGATGCGTACGCGAAGGCGCACAACGGCCTCGCCCCGATCGTGGTGGTTCCCGACCAGCTCGGCACCCCGGACAACAACCCGATGTGCGTCGACTCTCCGTTGGGCAACTCGGCCACGTATCTCACCGTCGACGTGCCGAACTGGATCCGCTCCACCTTCCACGTCGACTCCTCCCCCACGGGCTGGGTCATCGCCGGCTTCTCGCAGGGCGGCACGTGCTCGATCCAGCTCGGCGCCGCGCACCCGGAGATCTGGGGAACCGTGCTCGACGTGTCTGGTGAACTCCAGCCCCAGCTCGCCACTGCCGCGCAGACGATCGCGAGCGGCTTCGGCGGCAGCAAGGCCGCCTACGCGGCCGCCGCTCCGAGCGCCATCCTCGCCGCCCACACGCCGTATTCCGATTTCGAGGTCATCGTGGGGGTGGGCGGCGACGACGCTCGCTTCGGGCCCTTCTCCCGGCAGATCGAGGCGGCCGCGAAGAAGGCGGGCGCCACCACGGCGAGCATCGTCTCGCCCGGCACCAGCCATGACTGGCACACGGTGCAGTACGTGTTCACCCAGGCTCTCCCCCTGCTCGCTGACCGCTCCGGACTGGGCGGATGAGATCGATGAGCGCGTTCGTGACGCGACATCCGCTCTCCTCGGTCTACGCGGCCCTGCTCATCATGGCCGCCGTCGTCGGCGACATCATCGGATTCCGGCCGCTGCGGGAGGCGCTCGGCACCGGGTACGAGGGCATGGTGGAGCGCGGGCACTGGTGGTCTCCGATCACATCGGTGTTCCTCGCGGACCAGACCTACGAGCTCATCCTCGCGATCGCGGCGTCGCTGGTGGTCGTGGCCTATGCCGAGCGGGTCATGGGCACGGCGCGCACGGCGCTCGCGTTCGTGGTCACCGCCGTCACTGGGGCCGGGGTCGGCATCCTCATCCAGGTCGCGGGCCTCGCGAGCGGAGAGTCCTGGTCGCGGGGGGTCAGCGAGCTCTGGGCGATCGACCCGTTCACGGCCATCTTCGGCACGGCGATGACCGCGAGCTCCTTCGCTGGAGCACTGTGGCGCCGCCGCATCCGGGTGCTGACCGTATCGGCGACGCTCGTGCTGTTGCTCTACTCCGGGCAGCCGTCCGACCTGTACCGGCTCATCGCCGTCGCCGCGGGTCTGGGCCTCGGAATGCTCCTGAGCCCGAAGCGTCCCGACTTCACCTGGCGGCGCAGCTCCGACCACGAGACGCGGGCGCTGCTTGCGGCGGGGGTCGGCGTGCTCGCCGTCGGGCCAGTCGCCACCGTGCTCTCCGGAGGCCGCTTCGGCATCCTCGCCCCGCTCGGGCTTCTCCTCTCCCGCGACGTGCCGTCGTCCCAGGGCGACGTCGACGTGCAGTGCCTCGTCGGCGACATCACCCGGCAGTGCGTGCACGAGCTCACCCTGGCCAGGATCGACGGAATCGGGCCGGTGCTTCTCAGCCTGCTCCCCCTCGTGCTCCTCGTCGTCGCCGCGTTCGGCCTCGCCAGGGGGCGCCGATTCGCCGCGCTTCTGGCGATCGTCGTCAATCTCGGGATGGCGGCCATCGGCGCCTTCTACTACGGGCTCCTGCCGATCCTCGGCCAGCCGTACCGCTGGCAGTGGCACCAGAGCCACTACTGGGAGTACTCGATCACGATCATCGTGTCGATCCTCGTCCCCCTCGGCACGTCGGTCGGCATCGCCCTCAACCTGCGCCGGTTCCCGATCCACACGAGGCCGGGCCGCACCCGCCGCTTCCTGCTGACCGTCGGCGGGGCGCTCGTGGGGCTGACCGCCCTCTATGTCGGGCTCGGGTGGCTCCTCCGCGACGGGTTCCGTCCTACCGCGACCCTCCTCGACCTGCTCGCCGACGCCCCGGAGCGGTTCATCCCGGTCGGCTTCCTGCGCCTCGAACCCGTCGCGTTCCTGCCGACCGGGCCCGCGGCGACTGTGCTCTACCAGTGGGTAGGTCCGCTTTTCTGGCTCGCGGTGATCGTCGGTGCGATCACGAGCATGCGGGGTCTCCCCGTGCGCGGCCGCCGCGACGATGCCGCGCGGCTGCGAGACCTCCTCTCGGCCGGCGGAGGATCCCTGGCGTTCATGTCCACCTGGGAGGGCAACTCGCTCTGGTTCGATACCGCAGGCACCACCGTGATCGCCTACCGGGTGGTCGGCGGGGTGGCCATCACCACGACCGAACCGATCGGCCCGGAGCGGGACGCGGCCAGGTCCGTCGCCGAATTCGCCCGCATGTGCGACGATCACGGCTGGATCCCCGTGTTCTACAGCCTGCACGAGGCCTGGCGACCGATTTTCGAGCGGATGGGATGGCAGCTGATGGGCATCGCGGAGGAGACCGTGCTGCGGCCCCGCACCTGGAAGACGACCGGAAAGAAGTGGCAGGACATCCGCTCGTCGATCAATCGTGCTGAACGCGCTGGCGTGCGTGCCGTGTGGACGACCTGGCGTGCCCTGCCGATCGCCCAGTCCCTTCAGATCTCTGAGATCTCCGAGCAGTGGGTGCAGGAGAAGGGGCTCCCCGAGCTCGGCTTCACCCTGGGGGGCCTCGACGAACTGCGGGACCCCGCCGTGAGACTGATGCTCGCGGTGGACGAGGCAGAGCGCGTGCACGCCGTGACAAGCTGGATGCCCTGCTACCGCGACGGTGTGATCGTGGGATGGACGCTCGACTTCATGCGGCGCCAGCCGGAGAGCATGAACGGCGTGATGGAGTTCCTGATCGCCGAGACGGCGGAGGCGATGAAAGCGACACCGGCGATCGAGTTCCTCAGCCTCTCCGCGGCCCCCCTTGCCCGCTCGGAGAGCGGCCACTCCGGCAGCGTCGCCGCGCGCCTTCTCGACGTGATCGGCCGGCGGCTCGAACCGGTCTACGGCTTCCGGTCGCTCCTCGCGTTCAAGCGCAAGTTCCAGCCCGAGTTCCAGCCCCTTGTGATGGCCTACCCCGACCCGGTCGCGCTCCCCGCGATCGGCGTGGCGCTCGCGCGAGCATACCTTCCCTCCCTCTCCCTCCGCGAGGCGTTGTCATTCGCCCGCAGCCTGAATTGAATCGGACACAATGACCACAACACTGCAACCCCGCGCCGGGTTGATGACCCGACTGCTCACCCCGGCCAGACGGGTGCTGCTGCGCACACCACGCACCCTGTGGACTGCCTTCATCGCGCTGCACGTGCTGTTCCTGCTCGCCCTGCTTCCCACGATCCTCGGCGGCGAGGTGCTCGGCGACCTGCCGCTGTACCGCATCTGGGCCGACGCCGGTCTGACACACAACTTCTGGCAGGGGATCGACAAGGAGTGGGTCTACCCCATCGGAGCACTCGCGCCGATCACGATCGCCGGACTGGCCGGCCCGGCGCTGTACCAGCTGTGCTGGTTCCTCATGACGGCGACGCTGAACGGTCTCGCAGTGGGGGTGCTCACGCGATGGGGCCGCGACGTGCGCGGGTTCTCCGCCGCCTGGGTGTGGCTGCTGCTCACCTTCCTGCTCAGCCCGGTCGGCCTGCTGCGACTCGAAGGGATCACGGCACCTCTCGTGGTGATGGCCCTCGCCCTCATCGCGCGGCGGCCCGTCGTCGCCGGGGCACTGCTCGCCGCCGCGACCTGGATCAAGGTCTGGCCCGCCGCGGTGCTGCTCGCCGTGCTCATCGCCTCCCTCCGCCGGATCAGCGTGCTCGTCACGGGTATCGCCGTGACCGCAGGAGTTGTGTCGTTCACGATGATCGCTGGCGGGGCAAAGTTCCTCACCGGCTTCATCACGATGCAATCGGACCGGGCACTTCAGCTCGAGGCACCGGTGACCACCCCGTGGGTCTGGCTCGCGGCGCTGCACAAGTTCAACACGCAGGTGTACCAGAACTTCGCGATCGAGACACGCGAGGTGAGTGGGCCCGGAGCGGGACTCGTGGCCTCGTTGATGACCCCGGTGATGTTCACCGCGATCGCGGCGATCGCCGTGCTGATCCTCATCGCGCTGCGACGGGGCGCCGGTGCAGCCGACCTCCTGCTGATCGGTGCGCTGGCCCTGGTCAGCGCCTTCATCGTCTTCAACAAGGTGGGGTCGCCGCAGTACATGCTGTGGCTGGTTCCGATCGTGGTGGTCGGGGTCACCCAAAGCTGGCAGCGTTGGCGGGTGCCCGCCTATCTGCTGGTCGCGATCTCGGGGCTCACGACGCTGGTGTTCCCCGTCTACTACCTTCCTCTCGTCGACGGTGACCTGTTCGCCGTGTCACTCCTGACCGCCAGGAACTTGCTGCTCGGGGTGCTGCTGCTCTGGGCCGTCGCCGCCGTGCTGCGTGCGGCACGGCGGCCGGTGCGCGACCCCGTGGCGGTCTTCGCCTAGTCAGCCGGTCACCGACCGGTCAGCCCGCCGAGAGCCCGAGGCGCGGATACATGATGCTGAACGCCTCGTCGAGACCGTCGGTGAGGGCGGGCAGGACGTGCCCTCCGTTGGGCGACTCCCAGTAGGTCACGCTCATCCCGGCGGCGGCGGCCGCGGCCGACATCCGCTTCTGGCCCGGGATGAAGTTGGAGTCGTTCGAGCCGACGGTGAAGACCGCCGTGGTGTCGGAGAACTTTCTCGCCGCCAGCAGGTTTTCCGGCTTCACCGCGTCGTAGGCGGCCTGGTCACCGTGGAAGACATCGGCGAGCACGGTACCTGCGATCTCCGACCCCGCGAACTCCTCGCCGGAGATGTCGATGACGTTGGAGAACAGGTCAGGATGCTTCGCCGCAAGGGAGATGGCGCACTGGCCGCCGTTGGAGTAGCCAGCGATCGTCCAGTAGCGGGGTTCGTTGATGATGTTGAGGTTCACCCGAGCCCAGTTCACCACGTCCTGGGTGAGAAAAGTCTCGGCGTTTCCGTAGTTGGGGGTGTCGAGGCACAGCGGGTCGCTGTCCGGGTTGCCGAGCTGGTCCGCGACGATCACGATCGGCGCGAGGCCGCCATGGGCCGCGGCGTCGCGGTCGAGGGTCGCAGCGATGAAGGAGGGGTCGGGGTTGCCCGGCTGCCCCATCATGAGGATCACGAGGGGCAGCGCGGGGGCGTCTGCGACGAGGGCCGCGGGTGGCAGGTAGATGCCGGCCGGGCGGGAGGTGAAGCCCGAGATCGTGTTCGGGATCACCTGGCTGCCGGTGGTGCCCGCAGCGGGCAGGTCGGCGGGCGGGACCCAGCTTCGGTACAGCGGGACGACGGGGGCGGGGGTGCCGCTCGGCGACGCCTCCGGGACCGGCTGCAGGGCGATGGCCGGTTCCGTGCCGACCCCGAACAGCGATCCGATGGTGCGGTTGAGCCCGAAGCTCGCGTTGATCGCCAACACACCCGTGCAGAGGAACAACACCACCGACACGGCCGCGATGATCTTCCGTCGCCGGCGTGACCGTGCGAGGTTGACGACCGCGACGGCGACCGCCGCGCAGGTCGCGGCGAACCAGAGGAAGACATCCCGTCCCGGTGAGACACCGAACACGTCGGCGAGCGTGACCGTCACGAACCAGACGGCCGCGGCGACGACGACGCCGGCGACGATGGCGATGCCGACCGTCGCGATCCAGCGCCGGGTCGGCCGGCGCAGGATCAGGTAGGCGAGGTCGACAACCGAGAGGCCGAGCGCGATGTAGAGCAGCGGGGCGTCGACGATGCCGATGCCGAGCAGGGCGGTGCCGAGAGCGGTCATCCGGCAGCAGTCATGTGGAGACGTCCCTTGTGGTCGAGGGGAGTGTAGCCCCGCTCGGTGGAAGGTTATCCCGTAGAGGGCTCGATGAGCCTCAGCAGCACGGCCGACGGGGATCGCGGAAGGGTCACTGCAAGGGCGTCGCCGGTCCACACCGGTGCTGTCGCGTGGGTGGGGAACAGCACCTCGTAGCGGAAGTCGCGGCCTGCCCACCTCGGGAACGGGATCGCCAGGGTGGGCGAGGAGCCCGCTCCGCGCCGCCAGACCGCGAGTAGGAGGGTGCAGCCGCCGCTCGCGCCGTCACTCGTCTCGAGTCCCTGGGCAATCCAGTCGTCGTCGCAGCCGGGCAGGCCGAGCGGCCAGACCGGCACCGACCGCGGGATCCACTCCCGGTACCCCGTGTAGACCGCCACAGCCGATGCGACGACCCCGAGTTGCCGCGGGGAGAGGGCAGCCATCCGGCCGCTGAGCTGCGGCCGCGCGAGCATTCCGGTGACCAGGCAGAGGTCGAGCTCGTCGTCGGAGAATCCGGGCTGGGGGCAGACCCAGACCGCCGCCTGCTCGGGGGTGATACCGGTGGGGGCGCCCGCCGCGATCGGCACCGTGCGCAGGTGGTCGGTCTGGTCGCTTGTCGAGGCGATCGAGTGCCGGGCGAGGGTGGCGTGGTCGAGGCGTCCTCCCCCGCTCGCGCAGGCCTCGATGACCAGGCCGGGATGCCGGTCGAGGACGCCGTCGACCCAGGCGAGATAGGCGCGGTTGTGACCGAGGAGTCCGTCGCCGGGGCTGTCGCACGCGACATCCGTTCCCCCTCCGCCGTTGATGTTGTAGTCGAACTTGAGATAGCCGAGCCCGTAGTCGGTGATGAGCCGGTCGACAACGCCGTCCATACGCGCGATGACGGCGGGGTGGCGGAAGTCGAGCTGATGCCGGCCGGCCGCGTCGACCCGGGAGCCGCCGCGGGTGAAGAAGGCATCGGGAGGCAGCTCGCGGGCGATCGGGCTGCGCACGCCGACGACCTCGGGTTCGATCCAGAGGCCGGGCACCATCGAGTGCGAGCGGATGACGTCGGTGACGTGCGCGAGGCCGTGCGGGAATCGGGCGGTCGACTCGGTCCAGGCGCCGACCGAGTCCCACCAGCCCGGCTCGTCGCTGTACCAGCCGGCGTCGATGCAGTAGTACTCGCTGCCGACCGTGGCAGCAGCGGCGATGAGCGGCAGCAGCACCTCCTCCGTCGGGTCGGCGAGCACCGAGTTCATGTAGTCGTTGAAGACCACGGGGAGTGCCACGTTGTCGTTGTGGGGGCGGCGGATGTCGCGGCGTAGCAGGGTGAGCGGAGCGAAGGCCGCCTCCGGGCCGCCGACCACCGCCGCGATCGAGGCCGGCACGACGTCGAAGGCGTCTCCCGGCGCGAGGGATGTCAGCCACTGGTGCTCCCGCTCGGTGGGGCCGGAGGCGCACAGGGAGATGCCGGTGCGGTGCTCGCCCACCTCCCAGTGCCAGGCGCCGTTGTGCTCGATCTGCCAGCCCCAGCTCACCCCACGTTCGGTGTCGGTGAGCACGCCCATCGGCAGGTGCTCGGTCGTCGGCTGGGTGCCGGTGCTGCCCGCGGAGATGCGGATGGTCGAGGAGTGGACGCCGTCGGCGCGGAAGCCGAGGTCGCGCAGGCCGAGGTCGGTCAGGCTGTGGGTGCTCCACTGGAACTCGGCGCAGAATCCGTTGTGCGGGATCGCGATGCTGAGCGGGTCGGGGTGGAGCGGGTCGGGGTGGAGCGGGTCGGCCCAGTTCGCGAGGCCGGAGACCGAGAGCGAGGAGACGTATTCGAGGGTCATGGTGTGGGCGGACTCGTTGACGATCCGGCTCCGGCAGCGGATGACCGGGACTCCGGTGAGGATGGTGAAGGTCGTCTCGATGCGGATGCCGCGGTCGTCGGCCTGGGTGAGGACCAGGGCGGAGTGGGCGCGATGGGCAGAGTGGGCGGGGTCCTCCGTCACCTCGTGCGACCGGTAACGCAGCCGCGCGGTGCCCCCGAGGGCGACGTGGCGGCTGCCCTGGGGCAGCTCGTCGCCGGAGAACTGCACCTCGACCGGGCCGAGGGCGATCGCGAACGCGGTGTCGGCGGCGAGCAGCGCGGACGGACCGAGGTTCACGATCCGCACCCGGCCCTCGGCGTCGATCGCGAGGCGCAGGGTGATCGCGCCATTGCTGAACTCGACGACACCCAGTTCGCTGGCAGCGCGCCAGCTGGCGTCGGGTTCGCTGGCGTCGGGTTCGGGCTCAGCCACCCCCGCCCTCCCAGCCCTGCCGCTCGGAGAACACCGGGGCGCCTGACGTCACCGCCCGCTCGATCAGGATCGCCAGGTAGCGGTCGTGGCTCGCGTCGGCGAGGCTCGAGAAGCCCTCGCCGGTGAGCATGTACTCGCCCATCAGGTGCATGGTCTCGGCGACGGCGATCTCGTCGTCACTGAGGCGGGCCGGAGCGAAGCGGTTGTCGAACAACATCCGCTCGCCGAGCCAGACGCCGCGCAGGTGACTGCCGTCGAGATCGCCGTCGATACCGGTCACGTCGCGCCGGAGCTCGCCGGTCACAGCGTGGCCCGTCGAGGTCGGGCCCGTGACGGCATCGCCCGCCTCGACGAGCCAGTCGACCCGGTCGCCCCGGATCTCGCCGCGCGTTCCGCGGATCGTGACCTGCCTGCCGCGCAGCGGCGAGAAGTACTGCTCAGGGCTGAACTCGAACACCCCCGTCGTATGCTCGAACCGCATCACGGCCAGGGTGGTCGGCGAGGCCACGATCTCCTCGCCGGGCGCCCATCCACCGCGGCCGCGGGTGGCGACGACCCGGTCCGGGTATCCGAATGCCGAGATCTCGACAGGCGCGAACCCCACCCCGAGGCAGGCGCGGATCAGGCTCACACCGTGGTAGCCGTGCGCGGACGACACGTGGGTGGAGGTGACGTGCCCGATGAGGCCGCATCTCGTCACCGCGATCCTCGCGGCGTGGTGCGGCTGGAAGCGGTACTGCTCGACGACCTGGACCGGGGCGCTACCGACATCTGCCCATAGGGAGACGAGATCGTCGAGCGCATATGCGGGCGGGGTCTCGGCGAGCACGGGGATGTCGAGGGCGGCGAGCCTCCGGATGAGGTCAGGAGAAGCGGATGCTGGCACACACACGATGACGTAGTCGAACCCGGCCCCGCGCACGAAGTCATCGAAGTTCGTGGTGGCGGAGAGGGCGGCAGGGGCGCCCCAGCCGGCGCGGACGGTGTTCGCGGACTCCTCGGAGCGCACCAGGACGCGAGTGATGGCGAAGCGGTCCGGCAGGGCGCGGGCGATGCGGAGGAAGTACTGGGCGCGCCAGCCGGCGCCGATGAGTCCGATGCGCAGTGGGGGCGCGGTGACGGGGGGCGCGACATCCGCTGTCATGAGGACGGCCCGTCGAGCTCGCGACCGTTCCGGCCGCCGCCGGTGCCCCAGTAGGGGGCCCCGGGGTCCCACGGTTCTGCGACCCCGCGGTCGGCGTCCCTCTGGTCGGGGGCTGCGCCGGGTCGCACGCTCGCGCCGGTGCGGGCCGAGAGGTAGGCGGCCTCGACGATTCCGAGGGCGCGGAGGGAGGATTCGGGGTTCGCGTCGTCCCTCTCGCCCGATTCGACCTGGTCGGCAAGGTGTTCGAGGTGGCGGCGGTGCCCCGACACCGCGAACGGTGGCACGGTGACGACAGCGCGGTCGTAGCCGGAGGCCATGAGCACGAAGGCGTTCTCGAAGGCGCGGTACTCGATTATGCCGTGGGATCCGATGATGCGCATGAGGCACACGGTACCCGCGTCGTCGGGTGGCACTGGGATGTCGTCACCACTGTTCAGGAGCAGGCGCACCCCGCTGGCGGTGCGGGCCAGGGTGATCGCCTCGGTCTCGACCTGCATACCGTCGCGGTAGGTGCGGGTGGTGGTGTCGGTGGCCGCGAGCACGGTGTCGACCGGCGATCGCACCAGAGCATCGAAGAATTGGAGCCAGTGGATGCCGGCGTTGATGATGTCCCAGCGGGGACTCTCGAGCTCGACGAGCCGGAGCCCGCCGATTGTCCCCGCGTGCACCCTGGCGATGATCTCGAGGGCGGCGGCGGTCGCCATGAGTCCGTGCGGCACCACGACCGGTAGGTCGCGCGCTCGGAGGAGGTCGAGGATCTCGCGGCCGGCCGCTGTGGTGTCACCGAGCGGCTTCTCCACGAGGAGTCCGCGTACGCCTGGTGTCGCGGCGGCGAGGCGGGTGAGCGGCAGGTGGGTGGGGGCCCAGGTCGAGATGCAGACGATCTCGGCGGGACGCTCGGCGAGCATCCGCTCGAGGGAGTCGTAGACGGGGACCCCGGTGCGTGCGGCGACGCGGTCGCGGGAGGGCGCGCTCTGGTCGGCGACCCCGACCAGGTCGAAGCGGTCTGAGTCGATGAGCGCGTCGATGCTGAGGGTTCCGCCCGCGCCAGCGCCGACGACGACTGCGGTGAGGCGCGCGGTCATTCGGGGGCCGGCGATCGGCGCAGGCGCAGGGTCACGAGCTGGAACGGTCCCAGCTCGAGGGAGACAGCACCGTTCGCGCGATCGACCGCGCCGGCCACGCTCTCGCGCACCGCCTTCGGCGCCACGGTGCGCTCCAGCAGGTCCGTTTCCTCGACGGCCTGGGCCTGGAACCCCGGCGTGAGCGTTCCGCGGGCCCGCGACCCGAGCGATTCGTAGAGGCGCACGATGACATCGCCGGAGCGGTCCTCGGCGAGCTTGACCGCCTCGACGACGATCGCCGGGTTGTCGACGACGACGATCGGGGCGACCTCGAACGCCCCGCGCATCTCCCGCAGCGGCAGGTTGAGCCGGTAGCCCTCCGCGACCGCCTCCTGGATGCCCGCGCCGACCCGCACCGACACGGTGAACTCGTGCTCGCCCTGGTCCGACGTCGGGTCGGGGAACAGCGGCGACCGCAGCAGCGACACCCGCACGACGGTGGTGCTGCCGCCCTCCGGCCGCGCGGCCCGACGAATATCGTGCCCGTAGCTCGCATCGTTCGCCACCGCGACCCCGAACCCCGGCTCCCCCACGTGCACCCAGCGGTGCGCGACGGTCTCGAACCTCGCCGCATCCCACGATGTGTTCGCGTGCGTCGGACGGTACACGTGCCCGAACTGGATCTCCGACGCCGCCCGGTCCGCGTGCACGTCGAGCGGGAACGCGAGCTTCAGCAGCTTCTGGCTCTCGTGCCAGTCGATCCTCGAGCGGATGTCGAGGGCCCCCGTCGCCCCGTCCAGATGCAGCTCCTGCGTGATGCAGGATGCCCCGAACTCACGGACCACCCGCACCCCGAGGCCATCGTTCGTGATCTCGACCGAGGACGCGGCGGTCAGGTCCACGCCCATCCGCTGGTAGGTCTCGTCGAGGTCCCAGGCGTCCCACTGGATCGGAGTGTCGCGGAACAGCTGCAGCAGGTTGCCGGGCTGGCCGACCGGGATCGCCTCGCGGTCGGTCGCGAGATCGCGCATCGAGACGACGAGGCCGCGGTCGTCGACGACCACACACACGACGTCGTTGCCGAGAACGAACCCGGCGGGGTCACGCCGCACCGGCATCGCGGGGCGCGCACTGTGCGCCCCCGCTCCGAGTCCTGGCACCCCACCGCGCGCGCCGGGGCCCGCGTTGAACAGCAGCGGGCTAACCCCTTCCCCCGCGAGGGCGCCGATCGACCCCGCGATCAGCCGTTCCAGCACCTCGGCGACCTCGGCGTAGTGCCGCTCCGCCTCCTGGTGCACCCAGGCGATCGACGTGCCGGGCAGGATGTCGTGGAACTGCTGGAGCAGCACGATCTGCCAGGCTTCGGCGAGCTCGGCCCACGGGTAGTCGGCTCCCCTCCTGACCGCGGCCGTGGTCGCCCACAGCTCCGCCTCGCGCAACAGGTGTTCGCTGCGCCGGTTTCCGCGCTTGGTGTTCGCCTGCGAGGTGTAGGTGCCGCGGTGGAACTCGAGGTACAGCTCCCCCGACCAGACCGGGGCGTCCGCATACTCCGCCTCGGCATCCGCGAAGAACCTTGGCGGGGTTGTCAGCTCCACCCGGGGCGACCCCTCCAGGTCGCGGGTTCGGTGCGCGGCAGCGATCATCTCGCGGGTGGGTCCGCCCCCGCCGTCGCCCCAGCCGAACGGGATGAGCGAGGTCGTGCCCACGCCCTTCTCGGCATACTGGCGTTCCGCCTTGGCGAGCTCCCGCCCGGAGAGGTTGGACGCGTAGGTGTCGGCGGGCGGGAAATGGGTGAACACCCGGCTGCCGTCGGTGCCCTCCCACCAGAAGGTGTCGTGCGGCATCCGATTGGTGTCGTTCCAGGACAGCTTCTGAGTGAGCAGCCAGCGCGACCCGGCAGCCCCGATGATCTGCGGCAGCGCGGCCGAGTAGCCGAAGGTGTCCGGCAGCCACACCTCGAGGGGCTCCACCCCGAGCTCGTCGATGAAGAACCGCTTGCCGACGAGGAACTGGCGCGCGAGCGCCTCCCCTCCCGGCATGTTCGTGTCGGACTCGACCCACATGCCGCCGACGGGCACGAAGCGCCCGGCGGCGACCTGCGCCTTCACCCGGGCGAAGAGCTCGGGGTAGTACTCCTGCAGCCAGGCATACTGCTGCGCGGAGGAGGCCGCGAAGGTGAAGTCCGGGTCCTCGTCCATCAGCGCGAGCACGTTGGAGAAGGTGCGGGCGACCTTGCGCACGGTCTCCCGCGCCGGCCAGAGCCAGGCCGAGTCGATGTGCGCGTGCCCGACAGCGGCCAGCACGTGGGCGCTCGGGTACGCCGGGCTGGCCAGCACCGCGGCGAGCGCGGCACGTCCGGCGTGGGCGGTGCCCGCGACATCCGCTGGATCGACCGCCTCGACCATGCGCCCCAGAGCCCGCAGGATGTCGGCGCGGCGTGGAAGCTCGACGGGCAACTCCTCCATGAGGCCGACGAGGGTCCAGGCATCCTGCATGAGCTCCCACACGGTCTCGTCGAGCTGGGCGAGCTCGAGGCGGCGCAGGGTGTAGGTGGGGCCGTCGCCGGCCGTCGCCTTGTCGCCGAGTGGAGTGGTGACGAAGGTGAAGATACCGGCGATGTTGGGGTTCGCGGCCGCCTCGAGGTACAGGTCGACAGGGGTTCCGGCCGCCCCCACCGGCACGTAGCTGTTGAGCGGCTCGATGGCCTTCACGATGATGCCATCCGCGGTGTAGGCCGTGCCCTCGGCCTGGAAGCCGGGCAGCGTCGCCGAGAAGCCCAGGTCGGCGACGAGCTCGGCACGGGTGCCCGGCTCGTCCCACGCGGGCGGCACCTCGCCAGTCACGTGGAACCACACCGTGCCCCAGGGCTTGCCCCAGTCCGTGCCGACGGCGAAGGGTGTGTAGTCGCCGCCGACCGCCTCGGCGAACGGCACCGGTTCGTCGGGCACCTCCCAGGCGGTGATCGTGAGCGGGGCCGTGCGGCGGTAGGCGGCGGTGACGATCCTCTCGCGGATGAAGCGCTCGATGCGCGCTTCGAGAAGGAGTCGGTTGTTGTGCATGCTGCTCCTTGCCTAGCCCTTGACCGCTCCGGCGAGGGCGAAGGATCCGCCGATGCCGCGGGACACGAGTACGTAGAGGGCGATGACGGGCACCGCATAGATGAGCGAGAAGGCAGCGAGCTGCCCGTAGGCGATCGCCCCGTACTGCCCGAAGAAGCTGTAGATGCTGATCGCGGCCGGTTGCTTGCTCGGGGAGAGCAGCAGGATGAACGGCACGAAGAAGTTGCCCCAGGCCTGGAAGAACACGAAGATCGACACCACCGCGATGCCGGGCCGCATCAGCGGGATCACGATCGCCCGCAGGGCGCGCATCGCCGACGCGCCGTCGATCCAGGCGGCCTCCTCGAGGCTGACCGGCACCGAGTCCATGAAGTTCTTGGTCATGAAGATCGCCATCGGCAGCGACGCGGCCGCCATGAACAGGATGGTGCCGGGAATCGAGTCGAGCAGGTTGAACTGCACGAACAGGCTGTAGACGGGCACCATGATCGCCGTGATCGGCAGGCAGGTGCCGAACAGCACCCCGTACATGAACGGCTTGTTGAACCTGGCCTGGTAGCGGGAGAGCGGATAGGCGGCCAGCAGTGACGCGATGACCGTGATCGCCGCCGTGCCGACCGAGATGACCAGGCTGTTCCAGAGCGGGATGAAGGTGAGCTCCGGGGTGAGCACTGCGGTGAAGTTGTCGAGCGACAGTGAGGCGGGGATGCGCGTCTGGTAGGTCGCCGAGGTGTCGAAGGAGGCGAGCACCAGCCAGGCCAGCGGCAGCAGGAAGCAGATGCCGATCAGCACGAGGGCCGCATTGGCCATCATTCCGCTCACGGTGCGCTTCGGCGAGGCCACCGACACGGGGAGGCGCGGGGCGGCGGCGGGCGCAGGGGGTGCGAGAGTTGTCATTCTCAGGCCTTCGACGGGCGCAGGGCGCGGATGTAGACGACGGAGAAGATCGCGCCGATGAGGAGCATGACTGTGGCGATGGCGGTGCCGTAGCCGATGTTGCTGAACCGGAACGCCTCCTTGTAGGCGAGGATCGGCAGGGTCGTGCTGTCGTTGCCCGGACCGCCGGCGGTCATCACGTAGACGAGGGTGAACACCGACAGAGTCTGCAGGGTGATCAGCATGGTGTTGGTGGTGATCGTGTTCCTGATCATCGGGATGGTGACGTAAGCGAGGCGCTTCGCCCCGCCCGCCCCGTCGATCATGGCCGCCTCGGTGATCTCAGGCGGAACGTCGCCCAGCGCGGCCTGGTAGACCATCATCGAGAACGCGGTGCCGCGCCAGAGGTTCGCGAGGATGATCGCGAGCATCGGGAAGCTGTAGAGCCAGTTCGGTCCGGTCATACCGAACACGGCGAGCAGCTGGTTGAGGGTTCCGTCTTGACTGAAGTACGCGTAGCAGACGAAGGCGGCGACGATCTCGGGCAGGATCCACGCGGCGACGATGATCGTGCCGACCGTGGAGCTCACCTGTTTGTTCGCCTTCTGCATCACGAGGGCGAGCCCCAGGCCGAGGATGTTCTGGGCGATGACCGCCGAGCCGAGGGTGAACAGCACGGTGAGCCAGAGCGAGAGCGGGAAGACCGGGTCGTTCAGCAGCTTCACGTAGTTGTCGAAGCCGATCCACTGCGGGTCGCTCGCGTTCTTCCCGGTGAGGGCGGCGTTCGTGAACGACCCGTAGAGCGACCAGACGATCGGGCCGGCGAGGAAGGTGGCGAGGAGGGCGACGGCGGGTGCGACAGGCACCATCCGCAGGAACCGGGCGAGCCGGCGGGCGCTGCGGCGCGCTGGTTCGCCCGGTGCGCCGGGTGTGGGGACCGCGACATCCGCTGCACCACCCCTGCCGGGGACGATCTGTTGTGTGGTCACGATGCTCCCGCGAGGCCCGTGGCTACTTCTTGATCACGTTGTCTTGTCCGACGATGCCCTCGATCGCCGTGTCGTAGGCGGCCGCGGCCTCCTGCGGGGTGGCCTTGTCGGTGATGACCGCCTCCGTGGCCTTCTGCACCTCGGCGGAGATCTGCGGGTAGTCGCTCGTCGCCGGACGGAAGTGCGTGACGTTGACGAGGTCGGTCACGGCCTGCACGAACGGATTGGCCGCCGTGTAGCTGGGATCGGCCGCGACGTCCTTGCGCACGGCGATCTGCGAGTTCGCGTTGTCGTAGGCGAGGGCGTTGTCCTTGTTGAGTGCCATCGCCAGGAAGTCGAACGCGAGCTGCGGGTCGGCCGTCTTGGCGCCCACGGCAAGGGTCCAGCCGCCGGACATGCTCACGCCGCCCGGGTCCTGACCGTCCTGCGTCGGGAAGGAGGCGGCGCCCATCGCGGTCGCGTAGTCGGGCCAGGCGTAGGATCCGCCGGCCTGCCAGAACGACGGCGAGTAGGAGCCCTCGATGGTCATGCCGAGCTTGCCCTGCGGGAACATCTCCCCGAAGACGTTCTTCCAGATGTTGGGGTCGAGAGCCTGGGCGGGGGTCAGTGCGAGACCGTCGGAGTAGAGGTCGTGCACAAAGGTGAGGGAGTCGATGAACCCCTGCGATCCGGTGACCCACTTGGAGCTGCCCGAGTCGTAGAGCGCGTCGGCGCCGAGGTCGGTGCCGTAGAGCAGCTCATAGAATCCCTGCATGTTGGACCCCTCCCCCGTTCCGGTTCCGGCGTAGAGATTGAACGGCACCACGTCGGGGGTCGCGGCCTTGATCTTCTTCACGGTGTCCAGCACGTCGGCCCAGGAGGTGGGCTGCCAGGGAACGGCGATGCCGGCCGCCTCGAGCACGGGCTTGCTGTACCAGAGGGCTCGAGTGTCGGTTCCCAGGGAGACGGCGTAGAGGCTGCCGTCGTCGCCGCGGCCGGCCTCCTTCGCCGCATCCGTGAACTGGCTCCAGTCGGTCCACTCCGACACATAGTCGTCGAGATTGAGCAGGTAGCCGGCGTCGACGTCGGCCCGGAGCGAGGTGGTGTCCTCGTAGAAGATGTCCGGGGCGGTCTCGGTCGAGCGCTGGGAGAGCGCGAGCTTCGTCTTGTAGTCGTCGTCCGTCGCCGCGATGGGCTGGAGTTCGACGGTGACGCCCTGGTGCGCGGCCTCGAACGCGGTCTTCGTCGTCGCGAAGAGCGAATCCAGGGCGGTGAACGCGTCGGTCTTGATGTACACGATCTTCAGGGTCTTCTCCCCGCTCGCCGACGGCGAGGAGGAACAGCCCGTCATGGCGACGAGGCTCGTGATCGCGATGGCCGCGATGGCGATTGCCGCTCTCTTGTTCATGGTGCTCCTTTGCTCCACTGGGACCTGCTTCGCGAGAATAGTACATCGATTGGACAAACCGGCGGAAGGGGGCCGGTGGTCACGATTCGGTCGCGGAGGGCGATGTCAGGTGAGCAGGAGCGCCTTCGGGTTCGGGGTCAGGGCCCGGTCGAGCACCAGACAGGCGGCGCCGATCGCGGCGACGTCCTCGCCGACGGCGGTCCCCGTAATGGCCACCCGGTGAATGCTCCTGGTGGCGCGCGCCTCCTCGAGTAGCTCGGGCACCCGGCGCAGGTAGTGCGCCGAGACCCTCCCCCAGAACGGACCGCCGAAGACGACCCGGTCCACGTCGAGCAGGTTTGCGATGACCGCGACTGCCTTCGTGAGGCGCACCGCCGAGCGGTCGATGACCGCGGTGGCGACCCGGTCGCCCGCCTCCGCCGCACGGCACAGCTCGGTGAACCGCGCGTCGACCGTGGTGGTGTCATCGGTGGCCGGATTGCCGCGGGAGTCGACGTCGACAGCGGCCGGACGGCGGCCAAGCACCCCCAGACGCTCCGCCTCGTGCACGATCGCCTGCGGGGTGCAGGTGACCGCGATGCATCCGCTCAGCCCGCACCAGCAGGGCGGGCCGTCCGGATCGATCACGATGTGACCCACCTCGCCGGCGTTGGCCGAGCTGCCGCGCACCACCTCGTCATGGATCACGAGACCGGCACCGATCCCGGTACCCAGGTAGAGGAAAACGAAGCTCCCGATGCCGCTCTCGCCCCCCGCCCACATTTCGGCTACGGCGGACGCCGTGACGTCCTTGTCGAGGATGGCCGGGAGTCCGAGCGCATCCTGCAG
The DNA here is from genome assembly GCA_014378715.1 of Microbacteriaceae bacterium. Lineage (GTDB taxonomy): Bacteria > Actinomycetota > Actinomycetes > Actinomycetales > Microbacteriaceae > Marisediminicola. The sequence continues at coordinate 3,824 of JACMNE010000020.1, read as the reverse complement.
GGCGTCGCGGAGGGGGACCCGATGCCAGCTGGCGAGGTGCGGCGGGTCGACGACGGTGCCGCGGCCGGCGTCGATCGGGCCGGGCGCCGCGATGCCGACACCCCCGATCCGCTCGCGGGAGACGCCGGACGCCACGATGAGGGCGGTGAGCTCGCTCGCAATGCGGTCGATGATGAGCCGGGGATCGGTGACCGGCGGGGTCGCGATGCGCGACCTCTCGACAACCGCACCCGTGAGGTCGAGCATCACGACGGTGATCACGGTCGGGTCGAGGTGCACCCCGAGCGCATATCGGCCCTGCGGGTTGAGGCGCAGCATCGTGCGCGGTTTGCCCGGGCCGGAGCCCGACTTCCCCGCCTCCTCGATGAGGTTGCTGTCGAGGAGGCGTCGGCAGATGTTCGAAATCGTCTGCGGGGAGAGACCGGTGGCAGCGACGAGTTCGACCCGGCTGAGGCCCGTGCGCGACCGGCGGATCGTGTCGACGATGACCGACTGGTTGAAGTCGCCCATAGCCGGCAGGTTCGTGCCCCGGCGTGACACCGCCGCGCTGCGCTCCGTCATCTCGCCCTCCCGATCTGCAGGATAGCGCGCGGTGCGACCGGCATCCTCTCACCCCGGGGGATCTTCCGCCGGGTATTGACACTCGATTCTGGCTGGAGAACACTCTTTCCTGGTCGACCTTCCCCCCGCTCGCCCCCGCCCGAGGAGCCCCATGCCTTTTTCGCACGCGTCAGAAGCCGCGCCAGACACCGCCCCCGACGCGGTCCCCGTGGAGTTGCTCGAGGACGCGACATCCGCTGCCGATGCGCAGGAGGACGCCCCGGATTACCGGGTGCTGCGCTACGGGGTGAAAGAGTTCCCGATCGGGAAGCTCGTGGCAGAGGCGCTCGGGGTGGCCGGACGACTCGACCGGCTGGGGTCGGCGACCGCGGCAGGCGAGCGCTGGGTGCGGGAGAACGACCAGGCGAGTGCGTGGCACCGGGAGTTCTACGCGCACTTCGACGACATCCGGCCTGCGTACCTGGCGCTGATCTATGGTCCGGTGCGGAAGTTCATGGCGGAGCCGTTCTACTACCAGGCTGTGCCGACGTTCCGCGTGCATCTTCCTGGCAATGTGGCGGTGGGCGAATTCCACACAGATGGCCAGTACGGGCACCCGGTCGGGGAGCTGTCGTTCTGGATGCCGCTCACGAAGGCGTGGGGCAGCAACAGCGTGTGGATCGAGGGTGACCCCGGCAGCGACCGGTACGCGCCGATCGTGGCGAAGCCAGGTGAGATCGCGGTGTTCAACGCCGTCGAGCTGCGGCACGGCAACCAGGCGAACACCACCGGGCGCACGCGGGTGAGCTTCGACTTCCGGTGCATCCCGACCCGTCTGCTGCGGCCGACCGAGGCAAAGTCGATCAACACGGGAATGCGGTTCGCTCCCGGCGGGTACTACAGCGAGAGCGTCGTGGGGGCGGGGTTCGCGCTCGCGTAGGGGCAACGGGCGGCCTGTAGCCTGAGGGGACCGCCCGAGAGGAACCGATTGCTGACCGCGTTCTTTGGCATGGGCACCGCCGTGTTCTTCGGTGCGGCGGACTTCCTCGGCGGTCGCGCCGCGCGCGAGATCAGCGCGATCCGCGCGACGGCGCTGAGTGCGCTCGCCGGGCTGCTGGTGCTCGCCGCAGTCCTGCCGATCTTCGGCGGGCGGATGTCAACCGGAGCACTCACCTGGGGGATCCTCGCCGGCCTCGTCGCGGCGACCACCGTCGCACTGCTCTACGCGAGCCTGGCAATCGGTCCGATGAGCATCCTCGCGCCGCTGCTCGCGGTCGTCGCCGCGGTGGTGCCCGCCACCTACGGGATGCTGCAGGGCGAACAGATCGGGATCGCGGGACTCGTCGGGATCGCGGTCGCCCTTGTGGCTGTGGTGCTCGTCGGATTCGTGCCGCATCGCACGGCGGTGCGGCCCCGGCTGCTGGGGATCGTGCTCGCCATGCTCGCCGGGGCAGCCATGGGCACCGGCATCATCGTGCTCGACAACACCCCGATCGATTCGGGCATCCTCCCCCTGGTGATCGGACGGATCGTGGGTGTCGCGGTGATGTTCTCTGTGGTCGGCGTCGTCGCGTTGCGGGCGACCCGGCGCGGGACAGCCGCGGCGGGCGGCTGGCGTGGGGGCACACGGTTCGCGCTGTGCGGTGGGCTGCTCGCCGCCACGGCTGATGTCTTCATGATCAGCGGCGTGCGCCTTGGCGACGTCACCGTGATCGGGGTGCTTGCGGCGCTCTGCTCGGCGGTCACCGTGGTGCTGGCCGCGATCTTCCTGCGCGAGCGGCTGGCTCCGCCGCAGGTCTTGGGCCTGGTGCTCGCGATCGGTGCCGCGGGGCTGTTCGCGCTCGCGTAGGTGCGTGGCCGGTAGCCGGGGCGGGGTGCGCATTCAGCCGTGGTGAGCAAGACTAGAACCATGACCGACCTGCGAGAGAACCCGACTGCCGTGATTGCCGAGCCCGTTGCGCCGGCGCGCAAACGCTTCAACCTCGCAGAGACCGATGCCGCAGCATCCGCTTCAGCCAGAACGGACCGTCCGACGACCGATGCGGAGATCGCCATCCTGTCGGCGGCCGCGAGGGCCGCTGCGAAGCGCGCTCTGCCGGTCGAGCGACTCGACCTCGGTCTGACGGGCGCCTCGGCCTCCTCCAGTTCCTCGGGCGGATGTTGCGGCGGAGGCTGCTGCTCGTAGCAGCACTCCCCGGCGTCCGGGAAGTTTTGACGCGGGCCTCGTGTTGAGGATGACTGGGCGGTCTTCGCCTACGACAGCTTCCAACGAAACGAGGAACCATGGCCATCATCGAGCTCACCCACGACGTCTTCGAGACGACGGTCACGGGCCCTGGTATCACCCTGGTGGACTTCTGGGCCGACTGGTGCGGTCCTTGTAAGGCGTTTGCGCCGATCTATGACGCCGCGAGCGAGAACCACAGCGATGTGACCTTCGCGAAGGTCGACACCGAGGCCGAGCAGGCACTCGCCGGCGCCGCCGGGATCACATCGATCCCCACCCTGATGGCGTTCCGCGACGGGGTGCTCGTGTTCTCGCAGCCCGGAGCGCTTCCCGCCCCGGCGCTCGAGCAGGTCATCGCCGCGGTCAAGGACCTCGACATGGACAAGGTGCACGCCGAGGTCGCCAAGCAGCGCGACGAGAGCGGCGCTGGCGCAGAGTAGGCGTTATTCGCGCCGGGACGTTGCGGGGTGCGACGCTGGGAGCTGCGGGCTGCGGCGCTGGGGATTGCTGTCCGACCCGCCGAGCGGCGTTGTGTTCGGGAACCGTTCCAGGCGCCAGCACTGGGAATGCAGCCCGACCCATGGGCGCTGGGCGAGCTGCCCAGCCGGGCAGCCGGGCCGGGCGAATCCCCCGGGTTGTGACGGTCGAGTGGTTCAGCGATCCAGCAGACGAGCGGCAGAGCAACTCTGCATGCCAGCGGCCCAGCGGGCGAGCGGCCCAGCGGGCGAGATGCCCAGCGGCCCAGCGGCCCAGCGGCCCAGCAGTTAAGCGGTCGAGCTGCCGGCGTTCGCGGCCCGTCTCAGCCTGTCTGCTTGTGTTTCTTGTGTCGGTCGCGCTCTTTGGCTACCTGTTTCAGGTCGGCGATTGGGGGTGACTTGGAGGTCAGCTCCCGCAGGGTCTGGGTGGGGTCGACGTTTTTCGGGGCGCGGACCCAGTAGGTCGCCCCGATCCGCACGATCTCCCACTGGTTGTGGTGGACCATCAGATGATGTCGCCGACACAGCAGGATCCCGTCGGCCAGATCCGTGTTGCCGTGCCCGGTCTTCCAATAGGTGAT
>JACMNE010000094.1 GCA_014378715.1 Microbacteriaceae bacterium | reverse complement strand
GTCGCGTCGAGCTCTGCGGTCAGCGGCGACGACGACGTTGACGCCGAGGACGTCAAGGTGCTCCCCGGCACGGGCGGCCCCGACGATGTCGGCGACGTCGAACTCGATCCCAAGGACTACGACCCGACCGGCCACGCCGGAGGCAAGTAGCTGACTTTCAGTCACTTACTACACGACCCAGCGAGAATGGCAACCCCTGTCCTGAGGTGAGTTCTGATCATAATCTCAACTCCTGGTAATCGGAGTCGGGGGATCGTCAATGAACACACGTCTGGGTGGTCGCGCTGTCGCCGCCGTCGTCGCCGCCCTGCTGCTGGTCGGGGTCGTGCCGCTGACGGCATCGGCCGCGGGCTGGACGCCTGCGACATCCGCGTCATCGACGGCGATGCACCCCGCGGGCGACGAGCGCACGGTCGAGCAGTTCCTGGGCACGCCCGCCCCGGCGAACACCGACAGCCGGGGTTTCGGGACCGAGCAGCAGGTCGTACAGTCGGCGCACAGCATCGACATCGTCGTGACAGCCCCCTCCGGCCAGAGCACCGCAACCGACTACATCACCGACGCTGCGGTCTCGAACCTCATCTCCTCGGTCTCGACCTTCTGGACGTCGCAGTCCGACGGGCAGATCGACTCGGTCACGTCCACCGGGGCGGCCCGCCGCTACGTGAGCACGAACACCTGCTCCCAGTCGAACAACGCGTTCGCCGAGGCCGCCGCGAAGTTCGGCCGCACCTCGGGCTACTACCTCGGCTCCGGGTCGCACCACCTGCTCGTGATCGTGCCGCTCGCCTGCGGGGGTGGGGGAGTCGGAACCGTCGGCACCGCGGTGGCCGCGGTCAGCACCGCCAACGGCGGCATGATCTGGGCCTCCGTCGGGGCCAACGACCTCGACATCGTCGCCCACGAATTCGGCCACAACCTCGGCCTGCGCCACTCGAACGTGCACGGCTGCCCGGACACCACCCTCGCCGAGGGGCTCTACAACGCGTCCACCGGTGCGTTCGCGAGCGGATGCAGCGACACCCCCTATCTCGACGGCTACGACGTGATGGGTGCGGCATTCAGCGCCACCACCGGTGCCGGTCGCCAGGTCAACGCGAATCCGCCCGCCCTCAACATCACCGGTAGGAAGATCCTCGGCGTCGTCGCCGCGAACGAGCTGCAGTCGATCTCCCTGGCCGGAGGCGCGAGCTCGGGCTCGACCACCGCGACGCTGAGCTCGACGGGACTTGCCTCGGGCCGCCGCGCCCTGCAGATCACCGACCCGCGCACCGGGCTGCTCTACTTCGTCGACTACCGGGGAGGGGCCGGGTCGGACTCCGGCACCCTCTACGCGAGGAACCTGCTCACCCAGCGTGGCATCGCACCCGGCGTGCGGGTCACCACCACCCGGGCCGACGGCACCTCAGTGATCCTCCAGGTGCCGCCGGGCGGGGCGACACGGCGCTATCTGCTGGGCGGGGAGGGCCTCACCACGGGGTCAGGCGGGGTGCGGGTGGACGTGCGGTCGATCAGCAGCGGGGTGGCGACCATCACGGTGGCGCTGAGCGCGACCGCGCCGGAAGCCTCCCCGACGCCGACGCCCACTGCCACTCCCACCCCGACCCCGACTCCCACCCCGAGCCCGACGCCTGCGGCCGCGGCCACGAAGCCCGGCGTCCCCACCTCGGTCACCGCGGTGGCCGGCAACGGCACTGCCACCGTGAGGTGGACTGCCCCCGCATCGAACGGCGGTGCGGACATCACCGGGTACACGATCAGCTCCGGCAGCCTCACCTGGAAGACCACCACGCTCGCCGCGACGGTCACCGGACTCACCAACGGCACGGCCTACGCGTTCCGGGTGACCGCCACGAACTCGGCCGGCACATCCGCGGCGTCCGCAGCATCCGCTGCCATCACCCCGAAGGCGGCCGTGCCGGGTGCCCCGACCTCGGTCACCGCGGTGGCCGGCAACGCCAGGGCCACCGTGCGCTGGAAGGCACCGGCGCAGACCGGCGGCTCGGCGATCACGGGCTACATCATCACCTCGGGCTCGCTCACCTGGAAGACCACGGGCCTCGGCGGCACCCTCACCGGGCTGGCCAACGGGAGGACCTACACCTTCGTGGTCCGGGCGACGAACTCCTCCGGCACCTCTCCCGCGTCGGCGGCCTCGAACTCGGTCGTGCCTAGCGGGTGAGCTCCCGCGCGCTCGCCGGGCGGTTCGCGATCGTGGCGCTGACCACTGCTGCGTCGACGCACAGGCCGGCGGCACCGAACCAGGCGATCGTGTACTCGCCGGTCGTGTCGCGCACGACGGCCGCGACCGACGCGGCAATGGCGGCACCGACCTGGTGGGAGGCGAAGACCCAGCCGAAGACGATCGGGCCGTCGGAGCCGAACACCTCCCGGCACAGGGCGACGGTCGGCGGCACGGTCGCAACCCAGTCCAGCCCGTAGATGACCACGAAGATGACGATCGGCGGCTCGACTGTCGCCGACAGCAGCACGGGGAGCACCAGCAGGCCGAGGCCCCGGAAGGCGTAGTAGCCGGCCAGCAGGATGCGCGGGTTGATCCGGTCGGTCAGCCAGCCGGAGGCAATGGTGCCGACGATGTCGAAGATGCCGACGACGGCGAGGAGCCCGGCCGCGGTCGTCTCCGGCATCCCGTGGTCGTGTGCGCTCGGGATGAAATGGGTGCCGACGAGCCCGTTCGTCGTAGCCCCGCAGATCGCGAAGCCCGCCACGAGCGCCCAGAAGGTGCGCACCCGACTCGCCCGCCGCAGGGTGCCGAGGGCGGCGCGCACCGGGTTGCCGCGCGGTGCCGGCTCCCTGGTCCAGTGCACCGGGGCGCCGTACGGCGTCATGCCGATGTCGACGGGGCTGTCGCGCAGCATCAGGAGCACCAGTGGCACCACCACGATGGCCCCGCCCGCGACGACGAGCGACGCCTGCCGCCAGCCCTGCTCCTGCACGAGGATCGCGGTGATCGGCAGGAACGCGAGCTGGCCGGTGGCGCTGCCCGCGGTGAGGATGCCCACCACAAGCCCCCGCCGGCGGATGAACCACTGGTCGGCCACGGTCGCCGCGAACACGAGAGCCATCGACCCGGTGCCGAGGCCGATCATCACGCCCCAGGTGAGGATGAGCATCCACGGCTCGGTGGCGAAGACGCTCAGGGCGGCGCCTCCCGCCACGAACAACAGGGCGATCGAGGTGACCCGGCGCAGCCCGAAGCGGGCCATCAGTGCGGCCGCGAACGGGGCCATCAGACCATACAGAAGCAGATTCACGGTGACCGCGAGCGACAGCTCGGTGCGCGACCAGCCGAATTCCTCCTCGAGCGGCAGCATCAGCACACTCGGCGCCGCCCGGAACCCGGCCGCGCCGACGAGCGCCAGGAAGGCGACCCCGGCCACGAGCCAGGCGGGGTGGAACCGGCGCGTCCGGCCCGGCACGGTCGTGTCAGTCACGCTGGATGGTCGGGTCGGGGAACAGGGTCTCGATGCGCGGCTTCTTCTCGGCCCTGGCCCAGACGAAGAACCCGGCGAGGGTGAACGCCCCGTAGAAGATGTACATAAAAGCGGATGCGTAGTAGCCGGCGCCCAGGAGCAGGGGGACCCCCACAACGTCGACCGCGACCCAGATCAGCCAGAACTCGACCCACCCCTTCGCCATGCCGTAGGTGGCCAGCAGGGAGCCCATGAAGATCCACGCGTCGGCCCAGACGGGCTCGTAGGAGCCGAGCGCGCGGAAGATCGGTGTGAGGGCCGCCGTACCCCCGACAAGGGCGACGATCAGGAACACCCGGGCGCGCCAGCCGGCCCAGCGCGGCTGCACGGCGACACCGCCCGCGTCGTTGCGGGTCTTCCACTGGTACCAGCCGTAGATCGACACCACGATGAACATGATCTGGCGGCCGGCCTGGCCGAGCAGGTTCTCGGGATTGGGGGTGTTGAAGACGGCGCCCATGAACACGGTGAAGAGCAGCACGTTGCCGACGATGCCGACCGGCCACGCCCACACCCTGCGGCGCATCCCGCCGAGGGCGCTCGCAAGACCGAAGACATTCCCGACGATCTCCCGCCACAGGATCGACTGCGTTCCGATGGTGAACTGGGCGTCGAAGAGCCACTCGAGGGGGTTCATGGGCGCGGGCCGCCGCCGAGTCGTTCCATGCTGTGCCCCCGTGTCGGTAGAAGGACGATCTTAATCCTCATCCGGCCATTCTCTCCACC